>NZ_JBBYXJ010000001.1:1470000-1690000 GCF_039655775.1 Iodidimonas sp. SYSU 1G8
GTCATTCGGGCGACCACTTCGGGCGCCACCGGCGTGACCGCCATGCCGCGCTGGAAGCCGGGGCGCGCCTCGAGTTCATCGAACCAGCGCTTGAGATTCGGAAAATCCTCGAGCGCGATCCCGGCAAAGCCGTGAAACCAGATCCAGGTCCAGTTGGCGATGTCGGCAAGGGAAAAGTCACCGGCCAGATAGGCATTGTCGGCCAGCCGCGTATCCAGCACCCCATAGAGACGGCGAGTCTCGTTCTGGTAACGCTCTATGGCGTAGGGAATCGTCTCGGGCGCCGAATGCAGGAAGACATGGGCCTGACCCTGCATCGGACCGACGCCGCCCATCTGGAACATCAGCCACTGGATGACCAGCGAACGGCCCTTTGCATCGCTCGGGATGAGCTTTCCGGTCTTTTCCGCCAGATACAGCATGATCGCGCCGGATTCGAAGACAGGGAAGTCGCCGGCGTCGCGATCGACAATGGCGGGGATCCGGCCATTGGGATTGATCTTCAGGAATTCGGGGGTTTTCTGTTCGGCCTTGCCGAGGTCGACGCGCTTCAGCTCGTAAGGCAGCCCGAGCTCCTCGAGCATGATGGACGCCTTCCAGCCATTGGGCGTCGACGCGCTATAGAGATCGATCATGGGAGTCGCCTTCCGCTGTTTTCAGGAAGACGAAGGATACGGCGAAATACCGACATGGCGAGCGCCAACGCCGTGCACAGCCGCACGAATGGCGTGCGCCGCGACCGGGCGGGCCGTCAGCCGGCGGTGATGTATTCCTTCAGCGCCGATGCCTCGAGCTCGGCTTCGGCGATTCGCGCCTTCACCGCGTCGCCGATGCTGACGATCCCGAGCAACTGTCCGTCCTCGATCACCGGAATGTGCCTGATCCGCCGGCGGGTCATCATCTCCATGACTTCCGACACCGAATGCGCGCGGGAACAACTGTGAATCACCATGGTCATGATTTCGCCAACCGGCAAATCCAGCACCCGCGATCCGATCTCCGCGATGCCGCGAACCAGATCGCGCTCGGAAAAAATGCCAAGAGCGCCGCTGTCCGTGCCCGTGACCACGACCGCGCCGATCCGGTGCCGGTGAATCATGTCCACTGCGTCCGCGACCGTCATGGTAGAGGCGACGGTGATGACCTCGCGACCTTTACCCTGAAGAACAGCTTCGACTTTCATCGCCGCATTCCCCGTGTTGCTGCGTGGAGGATCATAGTGAACCTCCCGGACAGGGAGCGCAAGGACCCGCAAAAAGCCGGAGCGCCGCGCGGCAAACTTCGGCTACCGCGATGCGGCGGAGCGGATAGAATGGTCCGCCAGGAAAGCGGAGGTCGATGATGCAGCCATCAGGACGGGAGCCTTTGCCGGTGTCGAAGGCCGTGCCCGTCGCCGGCTGGCTGGCCGTGATATCCGCGATCCTTCTTGGCGGCGGGCCGGTTTCCTACCGGCTGGGGCTGACCCGGGCGGATACCGCGATCGACATTTTCCATGCCGGTGGCATCGCCGCCGCCGCCGCGCTGACTGCCGCGCTCGTCGCGCTGTTCCTGATCCTGATCCGCCCCGGCCGCAGCTCGGGCGCGCTCAATGCCGCCGCGACCGCCCTGTTCGGCGCCGCGGCCGTCACCGCCGTGCTCTATTGGTCCATCGTCCCGGCGTGGCAGACACCCGCGATCCATGACGTCGTCACCTCGCCCCGCGACCCACCTGAATTCGTCGCGCTACGCACGATCCATTACGAACGGCACAGCTACTCGCGCTACCAGGCGCGAGATCCGCGGTCGGGTATGTCGATTTCCGCGGCCTATCCGGAGATCGGAACACTCGTCTTCGACAGGTCGCTACGGCAGGTCTTCAAGGCCGCGCAGGATACCGCCCGCGCGCTGGGATGGTCGATCGCGGCAACGGCGAGGACCGAAGGACGCCTGGAAGCGGTCGACAGGGCGACCATATTCGGGTTCCATGACGACATCGTCATCCGCGTCCGCCTCAATACCGCGGGCTATACCGTGCTCGACATCCGTTCGGCGTCCCGCGAGGGGACCCGGGATCTGGGCCGGAACGCCTGCCGGATCGAGGCCTTTGTGGCGCATCTGAAAAGCCATCTACCTTGAACATCCGGAGAAACCGATGAAGACGAAGGCCGCAGTGGCGTGGCAGGCAGGCAAACCCCTGAGCATCGAGACCGTCGAACTGGACGGTCCGCGCGCCGGCGAAGTGCTGGTGGAGATGAAGGCGACCGGCATCTGTCATACGGACGCCTTCACCCTGTCCGGCGCCGATCCGGAAGGTCTGTTCCCCGCCATTCTGGGCCATGAAGGCGCGGGCATCGTCGTCGATGTGGGGCCGGGCGTCATCAGCCTGAAGAAGGGCGACCACGTCATTCCCCTCTATACGCCGGAATGCCGCCAGTGCGAGTACTGCACCTCGGGCAAGACCAATCTGTGTCAGTCGATCCGGGAAACCCAGGGACGCGGCGTCATGCCGGACGGCACCAGCCGGTTCTCGCTGGGCAAGGACAAGATCATCCATCACTACATGGGCACCTCGACCTTCGCCAATCACACCGTGCTGCCGGAGATTGCCCTCGCCAAGGTCCGCGAGGACGCGCCGTTCGACAAGATCTGCTACATCGGCTGCGGCGTGACCACCGGGATCGGCGCGGTGATCAACACCGCGAAGGTCAAACCGGGATCGAACGTGGTGGTGTTCGGGCTGGGCGGCATCGGCCTCAACGTCATTCAGGGCGCCCGCATGGTCGGCGCGAACATGATCGTCGGCGTCGACCTCAATCCGGCGCGCAAGGCCATCGGCGAAAAGTTCGGCATGACCCACTTCGTCAACCCGAATGAGGTCGAGGGCGATCTGGTTCCCTATCTGGTCAATCTGACCAAGGGCGGCGCCGACTACAGCTTCGAGTGCATCGGCAACGTCAACGTGATGCGCCAGGCACTGGAATGCTGCCACAAGGGCTGGGGCGAGAGCATCATCATCGGCGTCGCCGGCGCGGGACAGGAAATCGCCACGCGGCCGTTCCAGCTGGTCACCGGCCGGGTCTGGCGCGGCAGCGCCTTCGGCGGCGCCAAGGGCCGCACGGACGTGCCGAAGATCGTCGACTGGTACATGGACGGCAAGATCAACATCGACGATCTGATCACCCACACACTGCCTTTCGAACAGATCAACGAGGGCTTCGACCTGATGCATCGCGGCGAATCCATTCGCGGCGTGCTGACCTACAGCTGAGGAGAACGAGATGAAAATCGCCATCATGGGATCGGGCGGCGTCGGTGGCTATTTTGGCGCCAAGCTGGCGCTGGCGGGCAACGATGTCACCTTCATCGCGCGCGGCGCCCATCTCGACGCAATCCGCGCGAATGGCCTGCGGGTGACGACGGATACGGGCGAGATGACCGTCAATCCGGCCAAGGCGACGGACGATCCGGCGACGATCGGGCCGGTCGATGTCGTCCTGTTCACGACCAAGCTCTACGACACGACCGAAGCCGCCGAGAGCCTGAAGCCCGTGATGGGTCCGGAAACCTTCGTGGTGACGGTGCAGAACGGCGTGAGCGGCGCAGACCTGATCGGCGACGTGCTGGGCCGCGACAGGGTGCTGGCCGGTTCCACCTACATCATCTCGCACCTAGAAGCGCCGGGTCTGATCCATCACATGGGCCAGTTCCAGCGTATCGTCTTCGGCGAGGTGGACGGCACGCTGAGCGAGCGGGGCAAGGCCTTCGCCACGACCTGCGCCGATGCGGGGATCGACGTGGATTTCAGCGACAAGGTCCTGACGACCATGTGGGAGAAGTTCATTCCGCTGACGGTCATGAGCGGCATGACCGCCCTCACCCGCATGCCCATCGGCCCCATTCTCTCGGACCCTGAACTGTCAGCCATGGTCGATGCGGCCGTGGCCGAGGCGGTCGCGGTCGGGCGCGCGCAGGGTGTGCCGCTGCACGAAAAGGCCGCCGACCGCGTACAGAAGACGGTCCGCGCGGCGCCGTACGACACCAAATCATCCATGCTGGTTGATCTGGAACGCGGCAAGAAGATGGAGTTGCCCTGGCTGAGCGCCACGGTGGCGAAGATGGGCGGCGAACTCGGCGTGCCGACCCCAACACATGCTTTCATCGCAGCCGCGCTCAAGCTGCATGCGGGCGGAACCGCCCGGCCCTGATCTCAGAAAGAAGCAACGGCCGGTGGACATTCGCCACCGGCCGTTCGCGTCCGAAGATTACTTCAGGTGCCGGAGATCGCGCTCCAGATCCCGCGCGTCGAACGCGTTCGGATCCTTCGGCGGGCGGCGGCCATAGCCCATGACGATTTCCAGCGAAATGGCATACCGACCACTGTCGTAATAGCGGTCATAGTCGCCATAGCGGCTGTGCCGGCGCGGATTGCCGCGCGGCGGCGCGCCCGCCTGATCGCGGCTGACGATGTAGAACCAGCCATAATCGCTGTCCAACGTCACCTCGGCGGCGCGCAGCAGGGCGTATTCATAGACCAGCGACGGATCCATCGACGCGTTGCCTTGGAAGGTCACCACGTAACGCGCCGGGTCGACGCGCTGGTCGATATAGCCGGAATCGCCCGGCCCACGCGCGGGTCCGTAGAGCGAACTCGACGCACATGCCGTCAGGGCGAGCCCGGCCGCCACCATCAAACCAATCCGTCCCATCATGTTCGTCACTCCCGATCTGTTCGAGACAACGAACGCCGCATGCGCCGTGCGGTTCCCGAATACCGCAGCAATCCACCATTTTTCGAGACTGGCCGGACGGCTGACGATTCATTAGCATCGCGCCGACAAAGGGGGAGCGGCATGAGCCAACCGGACAATCGCCTGAAATTGCGGCAGATCGCACTGGTTGCCCGGGACCTGCATGCGGCCGAGCAGGATCTGACCGCCATCTTCGGCGTGCAGGTCGCATACAGGGATCCTGCGGTCGCCAAGTTCGGCCTCGAGAATATCGTCGTGCCCGTCGGCGACCAGTTCCTGGAAGTCGTCGCGCCGACCCGGGCGGGCACCGCGGCAGAACGCTATCTGGAGCGGCGCGGCGGCGACGGCGGCTACATGGTGATCCTGCAATGCGCCGACCCGGCGGCGCGGGATGCGCGGATCGCCGCGCTGGGCATCCGCACCGTTCTCGACATCGACTATCACGATTATGACGGCGTGCAGCTTCATCCCCAGGACACGGGCGGCTCGTTCCTGGAAGTGGACTGGGCGCCGGATTTCGAGCGGCCTGACGGCCCGTGGCATCCCGCGGGCGACCATTGGCGGGCCTCGAAGCGCACTGAAATTTCGGCCGGCATCGCGGCCGTGGAAATTCAGTCCGCCGATCCGGAAACCCTCGCCGCGCGCTGGGGACGCATCCTCGCCGCCCAACCCATGGCCGGTGACGGGCTCTGGACGATCAGCCTCGGCCTTGGATCGCTCAGGTTCACGGAGTGCCGCGACGAGCGGGGCGAAGGACTGGCCGGTATCGACATTCTTCTGAACGACCCTGACAGCGCGCGGCGCGAGGCCTCGCGGCGCGGCCGGCTCGTATCCCCCAATCAGGCGCTGATCGGCGGCGTCCGCTTCGCCCTTTTGACGGCTTAACAGGCAAGGAAAGACTTCATGTACCAGGAAATCCTCTACAGCGTGAACGGCCCGGTGGCCGAAGTCCGCTTCAACCGTCCCGACCGGCTCAATGCGCTGACCCGGCGCATGCTGGCGGAAATGAAGCACGCCATCGGCGAGGCCGAGAAGGACGACAACGTGGTCGGCATCGTGCTGACCGGCGAAGGACGCGGCTTCTGCGCCGGCATGGACATGCAGGCGCTCTCGGCGCTGGGCGCGGCGGGCGGCACCGGCAAGCGGGTCGACGAGGATTACGGCCTCGACGCGCAGCCGGGCGATCCGGCCATGGGCGAGGACTTCCTGAAGGGCCATTCCTATCTGATGGCCGTGCGCAAGCCGATCATCGCCGCCATCAACGGCCCGTGCGCGGGCCTCGGCTTCGTGCTCGCCATGCTATGCGATCTTCGCTTCATGGGCCAGGAAGCCGTGGTCACGGCGTCGTTCTCGCAGCGCGGCCTGGTCGCCGAATATGGCGTCAGCTGGATTCTGCCGCGCATCATCGGCGTGTCGAAGACGCTGGACCTGCTCTGGACCTCGCGCAAGATCAAGGGCGACGAGGCCAAGGAGATGGGCCTGGTCGACAAGGTGTTTCCGGCGGGCGATGTCGCCGCCCAAGCCCGCGCCTACATCGAGGAACTGGCCGCGAAGGCGGCGCCCTACTCGCTGATGATGATGAAGCGTCAGGTCTATCGCCATCTCGCCATGCCGTTGGGCGAGGCCGTCGCCGAGACCACCCAGTGGATCGCCGAGAGCACCGCGCGGGACGATTTCAAGGAAGGCGTCAACGCCTATCTGGAACAGCGTCCGCCCCAGTTCGGCCGCGTCAAGATCGACTGACACCATCACGGAAGACGAAGAGCCGGCTCGTCGTGAAGTTCACGGCGAGCCCGGCAATCGAGCCGCAGGCGACCGCCAGCAGTGGCCGCAGGCCAGTCGCCCCACCGCCCGCCAGGACCAGGGCGTAGACGCCGTAATTGATGGCGCCGCCCAGCATCATGAACCCCACGAACAGCGCCCATTGCCGATGGATCTTGGCGGGAGACGCATCGGCGAAGGTGAAGCTGCGGTTGAGCGCCCAGGTCACGCTGGCCGCGCACAGAAACGAAAGGATGCGGCCCAGCCAAGGACCCGCCGCCGTTTCCTGCAGCAGCACGTAGAGAACACCTGAGTCCACGGCAAAGCCCAGCGTCCCGACCACGCCGAAGCGAAGGAATTGACCAACCAGCCGGCGCGGCGGCATGTCAGCCCTCGTCCGGCCGGCCGGGCGCGATCTGGCTGAGATACGCGAGACGCTTCACCTCGCGCCGGGCGGTGGTGACCGTATCCAGAATCATCCCGGACGTAAGGCTGAGGAAGGCGAGCAGCATCAGGCCCGTCGCCAGCAAGGCTGTCGGGAAGCGGCGAACAAGTCCGGTCTCCATGAACTCCGCGATCACCGGCACGCCGAAGCCCAGCGACGTCAGGAACAGGAGGAGGAAGCCAAGGCCGAAGAATTCGCGCGGCCGCTCTTCCTTCATCAGGTTGACGATCATGCGCAGGATGCGCCAGCCATCGCGGAACGTGCTGAGCTTGCTGAACGAACCCTCGGGCCGCTCTCTGTAGGGCGTGTCGACCTCGCGGATGTTCATCCGCAGCTCCAGCGCGTGGACGTTGAGTTCGGTCTCGATCTCGAAACCGTGGGACAAGGCCGGAAACGACTTCACGAAGCGGCGGGAGAACACCCGGTAGCCCGAAAGCATGTCGCGGAACCGGTTACCGAAGATCAGGCCCACCAGGCGCGTCAGGACGACATTGCCCAGGCGATGGCCGGGGCGATAGGCCGCCTTGGCCTCGGCCACCCGGGCACCCACGACCATGTCGAGCCTGTCGTCGAGCAATTCGGCAACGAGGCGCGGCGCGCTCGCCGCGTCATAGGTGTCGTCGCCATCGACCAGCACGTAGATGTCGGCCTCGATGTCGCCGAACATGCGGCGCACCACGTTGCCCTTCCCCTGCAGCGGCTCGCGCCGGACGATGGCGCCAGCGGCACGGGCCACCGCGACCGTGTCGTCGGTGGAATTGTTGTCATAGATGAAAATCCGCGCCTGGGGCAACGCTGCGCGGAAATCGCGCACCACCGCGCCAATCGACACGCCCTCATTGTAACAGGGCACGAGTACGGCGATACGCGGTTCAGGCAGGTCGGACATTCAGGTCACTCGTAACAGATGGCAAGGGGCCGGCGCGGCGGTAGAGCATCCAGACGAGAATGCCGAGGATAAGGGGAGAGAACTGGATCTGAGCCGCCTGGGCAAGCATGCGCGACAGCAGCGGCCAGAGCCAGATGAGCGCCAGAAAGGATTTCTCCCATGGAAGGAAGCCACGCTTGAGCCCGTCCGCCGTCACCCAGGCCAGAACGAGAGCCAGCACGATCAAATCATAGTCGAGGACGTAGGGTGTCGCGAGAAGCGAGCCGGCGGCAAGGAGCGCGGCCTTGACCTCGAACGGCGCCGACGGCCGCCGCCAGACGACCACGACGAGCAGCGCGAGCCCGAGCAACACGATCATCTGCGCCGCATAGGCGACCTCGATGCCGCCGCCCGCCATGCGCACCATGGAGAAGATGGACTGTATCCGATGCCAGCCCGTGCCTCCGGCCTCCAGCACCACGTCCCGGGTGAAGGTCGTGCTGCCCAGGAACGCCTGCCAGGTCTCCGCGCCGAACACCAGATAGGAGGCGGCGATGAGGATCAGCCCCGCCGCGCTGGCAGCAATGACACTGCGCCAGTAACCGCCGGCCAGCAGCGCCAGAGGAATGAGAACGCCGAACTGGGGTTTGTACAGCAGGCAGGCGATGAGCACGCCCGCGAGCCAGGGCCGCCCCCGCGCCAGCGCCAGGAAGGCCGCTCCCAGCAGCCCGGTGGTGAGAAATCCGTTCTGGCCGTTGATGACGTTGATGAACACGCCGGTGAAGCCGACCAGCGCCAGCACGGCCGGCCCGACCGGCAGATCCTTCGGCACGGTGGCCCGAAGAACCGCCAGGTACCCCAGGAAGGTCACGCCCAGCCAGACGAACAGGGCGCCCATGAATGGCAGAAGGGCCAGCGGGGCCACGAGGAAGAGCGCCATCGGAGGATAATGCCAGCCGAAATAGGCGCCCGGGTCGAAATCGATCAGCGCATGTTCCACCGCATTGTGGCGGACCGGATCATAGGCGATCTCGGGACTTCCCTGAAGGACCAGGTAAGAGGTCGCGTAGACATTGATGAAGTCGGCACCCAGCGGCAGTCCATCGGGCGTCAGGACGCCATTGTCCGACAGCGCGGCCCAGATCACGCCCGCCATGCCAAGCACCAGGAAGATGAAAGGATACGCGGTCAGGCGACCGCGGGTCAGCCAGGCGCCGGAACGCAGCCCATGAAGGCTCATCGGTCTTTCAACATGCTTGGCCGTCGCCCCCATCGCCCTATCTTACCGATCGATGCCGGCGCAGGTCAGTCTAGCGCATTGACCCGCGCGCACAAGCAGCCGGCTTGACACGGCGTGGGGCAATCATCCGCCTAATGCTTGATCTTTCTGACCAATCATGCGTCACAATGGGTGCAGGGGCCGGCTTCCACGCCGCCGGATTCGCGGGCTTTCGCCACTGGCACGGAGCTTGCTTCCTATATTGGGTACGGCACTCGACAATGGGGCTGACTACAGGTGACCGACATACTCGCATGAACAAACCGGCAGCTTTTGACGAAATGGCGCTTACCGACGGATCGGTACGTTCCATCTACCGCAATGTCGATAAATGGCTGCGTGAAGCAGCGCTCGACCGGCTTGACCTCAAGCGCCTGGAAGCGGACACGATCTTCCGCCGACTGGGCATCACATTCTCGGTTTATACGGAAGGCGGCGATCCCGAACGGCTGATTCCCTTCGACATCATACCCCGCGTCTTCGGCGCCGATGAATGGCAGCGCCTGTCGGCCGGCGCCATCCAACGGGTGAAGGGCATCAACGCGTTCATCCACGATATCTATCACGACCAGGAAATCCTGCGGGCCGGCAAGGTGCCCGCCGCCCAGGTGCTGCGCAACGACCAGTTCCGGCCCGAAATGCGCAACCTGGACGTTCCCCGGGACATCTACGCCCATATCGTGGGCATCGACATGGTGCGCACGGGCGAGAACGAGTTCTACGTGCTGGAAGACAATGCCCGGACGCCGTCGGGCGTGGCGTACATGCTGGAAAACCGCGAAGTGATGATGCGGCTGTTCCCCGAGCTTTTCGCCAGCCAGCGCATCGCGCCCGTGGACAATTACGCCACGGAGCTGTTGCGCACCTTGGCGAGCGTCGCGCCCGCCTATGCGTCGGATCCCACCATCGCGGTGCTGACGCCGGGAATCTACAACAGCGCCTATTTCGAACATGCCTTCCTCGCCGAGGGGATGGGCGTGGAACTGGTCGAAGGTCAGGACCTGTTCGTCGAGAATGCCCACGTCTACATGCGCACGCCCGCGGGCCCGAAGCGGGTCGATGTGCTCTACCGCCGGCTGGATGACGATTTCCTCGACCCCCTCGCCTTTCGTCCAGATTCGGCGCTGGGCGTCCCCGGCCTGATGAGCGCCTACCGCGCCGGCAATGTGAACATCGCCAATGCCGTGGGCACAGGAATTTCGGATGACAAGTCGATCTATACCTACATGCCCGAAATCATCCGGTTCTATCTGGGCGAAGAGCCGATCCTGAACAACGTGCCGACCTATAGCTGCCGCGACGAGAGCGACCGGAAATACGTTCTGGAGCACCTGCCCGAGCTGGTGGTCAAGGAAGTACACGGCTCCGGCGGCTACGGCATGCTGATCGGTCCGACCTCCACCAAGGAGCAGTGCGAGGAATTCGCCAAACGCATCAAGGCGAACCCGGATGGCTACATCGCCCAACCGACGCTGGCGCTGAGCACCTGCCCCACCTTCGTCGAAAGCGGCATCGCGCCGCGCCACGTTGATCTGCGGCCCTTCGTGCTGTCGGGCGATCAGGTGCGGATGGTGCCCGGCGGGCTGACGCGAGTCGCCCTGCCCGAAGGCTCGCTGGTGGTGAATTCCAGCCAGGGCGGCGGCACCAAGGATACCTGGGTTCTGGAGGGGTGAGACCGGATTCATGCTGAGCAGGACCGCAGACAATCTTTACTGGATGGGCCGCTATATCGAGCGGGCCGAAAACAACGCCCGCATCCTCGACGTGGCGCACCGCATGTCGTTGTTGCCGTCCCTGACGGGCGAGCATCGGACGGAATGGCAGTCGGCCATCACCATCTCGGGCGGCGAGGCGGATTTCGCCGAGAATTACGGCACGCCGAACGAAACCAACGCCGTCTATTACATGGCGCTGGACCGGGATAACGCCTCGAGCATCTATTCCTGCCTCAAGGCGGCACGCGAGAACTGCCGGGCGATACGCCATGCGGTGCCGACCGAGGTGTGGGAGGCGGTGAACACCACCTGGTTCGAGATTCGCGACATGACCCAGACCCGGCTGCAGAGTCGCGGGGCGCAGCAGTTCTACGACTGGGTCAAGGAACGCTCCAGCCTGTTCCGGGGCGTTACCGTCGGCACCATGCTGCAGGACGATTCGTTTCACTTCGCGCGCCTGGGGACCTTTCTTGAGCGAGGCGACAACACCGCCCGCATCCTGGACGTGAAATTCCATATCCTTCTGCCCAAGGGCGAGCAGGTCGGTGGCGCACTGGACTACTATCAGTGGACCGCGCTGCTTCGCTCGGTGTCGGCCCTGCGAAACTATCGCCGGGTGTTCGGATCGGAAGTGGTGCCCTCGCTGGTGGCGCAGCTGCTGATTCTGGTCGATGCCATGCCGCGCTCGCTGCATCACTGCCAGAGCGAGATCGTGGCGCATCTTGATGCCCTGGGAATCGCCTATGGCAAGCGGCACGAGTGCCACCGCATGGCCGGCGAGGCGCACGCCAAATTGCGATTCGGCAAGATCGAACACATATTCGACGTTGGCCTGCATGAATACCTGACGGATTATGTCGAGCGTAATGCCAAACTAGGCGTCGAAATCGCCGACAACTTCCTTCTAGCCCGGTAACCCATGGATCTGCACGTCGAGCACACGACAGAATACCGCTACAGCCTTCCGAGCCGCCATTCCATCCAGTACATCCGGCTGACGCCCCCGTCCAATGAAGGGCAGACCGTCAGGTACTGGCAGATCGACGCCCCGGAACGGTTGACCCAATGGTATGACGGGTTCGGCAATATCGTGCATACGCTGGTGATGAACAGCGAGCACGAGGCGTTGCGGCTCACCGTTCATGGCACGGTATCGACGAGCGACACGAGCGGCGTGCTCCCCAGCGCGGAACGGCCGGACGCCTCGCTGTTCCTGCTGCAGCCAACGGCGCTGACCCGGGCCGACGAGGACATGGCGCGTTTCGTCGAATCACTGGGCCGGCCGGACAGCTCGGGGCTGATCGGCTACCTGCATGTTCTGATGGCCGCGATCCGGGACCGGGTGGATTACCTCCGCGGCGAAACGGACGTCGCCATGACGGCGGCGGAAGCGTTCCTTGCCGGGGCCGGATTCTACCAGGACCATGCCCATATCTTTGCCGCCTGCGCCCGGCTGGCCGGTCTGCCGACGCGCTATGTCAGCGGCTATCTGTGCGACACGTTGGACGGACACGCGCGGGATTCGAGCCATGCGTGGGCCGAAACGCTCGTACCTCATTTGGGCTGGGTCGGATTCGACCCGGCCAATGGCATCTCTCCGGACGACCGTTATATCCGGATCGCCTGTGGCCGCGACTACCGGGACGCAGCGCCCGTCCGCGGCATCCGGAGTGGCGGCGGCGGCGAGGTCCTCGCCATGCGCGTCGCCGTGCTGGATGCCGCCGATTCCGACGCCACGGCCCAGGTCCAGAGTTAGGCCTGCATTGCGGGGCCTCCCATGCCACGTCATAGTCGCCGGATGACATATCAAGCTGAAGGAGAAGCCGCGTGACCTATTGCGTCGGCATGTTGCTGTCATCGGGTCTGGTGA
Organism: Iodidimonas sp. SYSU 1G8; assembly: GCF_039655775.1. NCBI lineage: Bacteria > Pseudomonadati > Pseudomonadota > Alphaproteobacteria > Iodidimonadales > Iodidimonadaceae > Iodidimonas > Iodidimonas sp. SYSU 1G8. The sequence goes on from NZ_JBBYXJ010000001.1 coordinate 1,482,666, forward strand.
TGCTTTCGGATTCCCGTACCAATGCGGGCATGGACCACATTTCCACCTTTCGGAAGATGTTTGTGTGGGAAGTGCCCGGCGAACGGGTGATCACACTGATGACGGCGGGAAACCTGTCGATCAGCCAGACGGTCGTCAATCTGCTGAAGGAGCGGATCGCCGAAGGCGGCGAGTCGGCCGAGACACTGTTGAACGCCACCTCCATGTTTCGCGTCGCCCAGCTCGTCGGCGACGCCGTCGGTCAGGCCCGCAAGATGTACGGCGAGGCGCTGGAAGCCGAATCGCGCGGCTTCAACGTTTCGCTGATCCTGGGCGGGCAGATCAAGGGCCGGGGACTCCGCCTGTTCCAGATCTATTCCGCCGGAAACTTCATCGAAGCGACCGTCGAGACGCCCTATTTCCAGGTCGGGGAAACGAAATACGGCAAGCCGATTCTCGACCGCGTGCTGAATCACAACACCCCGCTGACCGGCGCGATGAAGCTGGCGCTGATTTCCATGGATTCGACGCTGCGGTCGAATACGTCCGTCGGCGCGCCGCTCAATCTGGTGGTTTACGAGCGGGATGCGCTGACCCTGGCGATGAACAGGATCATCCGGGAGGATGAACCCTATTTCCATACCATCCGCCACATGTGGTCGAACGCGCTGCACAACGCCTATGTCGACCTGCCAGAGCCGGACTGGCGCCAGACGTCCTTCGACGTCTGATCTCACGCGGCATTTTATTTCAGGCGGATCCGAGCCGGCTGTGGTCCACAGCCGGCTTTTCCTTGTCCACCGCACTGTCCGCCCCAAAAGAAAACGGGCCGGAACCTGAGGTTCCGGCCCGCCGAGACTTGGCGATATTTACGGCGATCAGTCGGTGCCGCTGCGAAGCACGTTGGTCGCGCTGTTGCCGATCGCCGTTGCACCAACCGAGTTGCCGCGAACGGTCAAGCTGCTGTTGTTGCTGGCGGCATTGATAGTGGCCACGCCGCCGATCCCGATAGCCACGCCATCGACCGAGGCGCTGACGGTCGTGCCGTTGTTGGTCTGCAGGTTGGAGATACCCGCCGAAGGATGCTGGAAGGTGCCGGTGTTGAGCACCAGATTGTTGATCGCTTCGTTGCCGATCGCGGTCGCCTGTACCTGGTTGCCTTCGACGCTGAGCGCACTGTTGTTCACGCCAGTGGTGTCTTGCAGGCCGTCAATGCCGATACCGACCAAGCTGATGTCAGCCGACACCGTATTGCCGTCGGTGCTCTGCACGTTCAGCACCGCATAGTCGGTCCCCGTCACAGTTACCGGCGAAGAGGCCGTGGGATCGATGACCGAGCCTGCACCCGAGCTCTCCTGCAACGTGGCGCCTGCCGAAGAGAGCAGAACGTTGGTTGCGCGGTTCGCCGTGGCGATTGCGTTGACTGCGTTGCCGCCCACGATCAGTGCGCTGTTTTCCGCGCCTTCGTCGATGTTGCCGGTCAGGATGGCAACACCAGTGACGTCGGCGAGAATTTCACTGCTGGTCTGGACCTGCAGGTTGGCCACGACACCAGTCGCATCGCTGGACGACCCAGCAGTCAGCACCAGAGCATTGGTCGCGAGCAGGCCCCGCGCTTCGGCCTGAACCACGTTGTCGCTGACCGTGACGGCGTCGAAGGAGTAATCTTCAAGTCCGCCAGCGACGATCGCCGCACCGGCAATCGAAGCCGTGAAGCTTGCATTGTCGGCGAGCTGTGCGTTCAGCACCGAGAAACCAGCCTGAATTTCGGTCGGGTCAGTGCCGCCCAAAGCCTGGCTGTAAGGCGCGTTCGCCGAGATCGATGCCTCGGCCGTAGCACGAAGCATGTTGTTGGCGGTGGCACCGATGGCGGTCGCCATGATGTCATTGCCTACGGCGCTGAGAGCCACACTGCCGTCGCTGCGGGTGTCGTCCGCAATGGCGGTAATACCGGCCAGGAATACGCTCGCATCGGTCACGCTGCCATCACCGATGGACTGCAGCGAAACTACAGAGGCACCCGGTGTACGGTCATCAACCGGATTCGAGTTGATGTTGGCCGACGCCGTGATGTTCAGGGTGTTGGTTGCGTTGTGCTGCGCGGCCTGGGCCAAGATCAGGTTGTTGTCGGCGCTGACGGAACCGCTGGTCACGTCACCGGCGACGATCGCGCCGATCAGCGTGCCGTTGACTTCGGCGTTGACCGCAACCGGGGTATCGAGATTGCCCTGGACGTTGACGACGGAGAGAGACGCATCGGTACCGACATCGGGACCACCGGCGGGATCGTAGACGGTGAGGTTGTCACCGTTGCGGAACTCGACGTTGGTACCGCCGCTGTTCAGCACGTTGGTCGCACGGTTGGCGGAGGCGAGTGAGGCCACCGCGTTGCCGCTGGCAGTGAAGGAGCCGTTCTCGACGTTCTCCGAGTCGGTCAGGACAGTGATGAAGGTCCCGTTGTTCGACGCGCTGTAGGTCACAGGCGCATCGGCGAGCTGCAGGTTAGCGACGACAGCGGAAGCTTCGTTCTGGGTGTAGTTCAGCGCCATCGAGTTGACAGCGTCGTTACCGCGGGCCTCGGCCACGACCACGTTGCTGTTGGCGGTCAAGCTCGACCCAATGATCTCGTCGTCAAGCGCACCGCCGAAGACCGAACCCGCCTCGACCGAGATCGCCGTACCGATAATGGTGGACGACACGTCGACCGAGTTGACCTGACGGGACGCGACAGTGAACGCGGTCTGATCGACGATAATTTCATCGCCATCCACGGTGGTCAGCTGGTCCTGCGGCGCCGAATTGGCGACGGTGGTGCCAGAAGACGTCAGCGTGTTGGAGACATTGTTCGCACGGGAGATGGCACGGACCGCGTTACCGTCAACGCTCAAGTTGCTGGCCACGAGATCGGTCGTGTCGTTCCGGTTAACATCGACCGCGATGGTGGCATCGTCGATGATCGTGGAGAAACCACCGCTGGTCTGGTTCGACAGACCATACTGATTGGACGCGATGGTCGCGATCGGACCGTTGGTAGCCGCGGCGCCAGTGATATCGGCGTCGCTGAGATCGAAGCTGCCGACATTAAGGGTCAGGGTATTCGTGGCATCGTTGCCAGCGGCGAGCGCGGTGATGCTGTTGTTATCCGCGTCGATGTCGCTCCGTTCGAGGTCATCATCATCGATGGCGACGTTAATGGTGATGTCGGCGTCGAAGATGCTGACCGCGACTCCGCCGGTGCCCAAGCTCTCGAAGGCTTGTTCGTTCACCAGCAGAGATTCGCCCTGAGCATGAGTGCCCGTGGTCGAGAGGGTGGCGCTGTCCGTACCATTCACCGTGGCGCTGTCGATGACACCGACGATGTTCTGCGTCTGCGCCGTGACGGCAACGGTGTTGGTCGCCTGGTTGATACGCGCCGATGCCAGCATGCTGTTGTCGCTTGCCGTCGCCGAGACGTCGCTGATGGCGTCGTCGCCGGAGATCAGATCGATCGTGATCGCAAGACCATTCTGGCTGACCGCCATCTGGGCCGAGGAGCCGTTATTGTCCTCATCGGCGAGCGTCTGAACGTTGACCAGACCGCTGGATGCCTCGAGGGTCGTGGCATTTACCGTGATCTTGTTGGTCGCCTGGTTAAGCGTGGCGCTGGTGGTGGCGCTGTTGTCGCTGGCGCTGAAGTCGCTGTTCACGATTGAGCCAACAACCGAGCCAACCGTCAGGTTGATCAGGTCGCCCGTGGCGGACGCCGTCACGATCGCCCCTTCGAGGTCTTCGACCGACTGATCGTTGACCAGCGCGAAGCCCGAGTCGAGCGCGGTGAACGGCACGCCAGCGCCGCGCTGCACGGAAGCGGCAGACTGGAACAGCTGTCCATCGCTGACGTCGACACCGTCAACCAGGATCGAGTTTGTCGTTGCATCAGCCAGGTTGCCCCAGACGCGCGCGTCGAAGGTATTGTTATCAACAGCGACGGCAGCTTCGTCGACATTGGCCGGGCCATTCTCGCCCACATCGACGTCGATGAAAGCGGGCAGACCCGTCTGCGGCGCGATGGACGCCGTCAACTGGGTGCCGTCCTCAACCGTCTGCGAGCTCAGGATCGCGACCGAGGCCGCGATGGTGGTCGCTTCAATGGCGATGGATGCTTCGGTCGAGAGGTTGCCGATTGCACGGGCCGTGAACTCGTTGTCGGAGACGCTGAGGTTCGAGGTGATGAACGAGTCGTCAGCAAGATTGACGTCGATCGACGCCAGCACGTCCGCGACAGCGCTGCCACCGTCGAGCACCTGGGCGTTCAGGATGCTGATGTCGGCGGATACGCTGCCGGTCTGGGCAACGCGATTGACCAGGATCGGATTGAGAATCAGCGCGCCTGCGCCATCCACGCTCGTGCCAGTGATGTCGATCTTCGAGGAGTGGCTGTTGCCGGTCGCCAGCGCCGAGGCTTCATTGCCGTCGACGGTGACATCGCTGTTAATCACCTGACCGATACCGCCGAACTCGGCGACGGTGACGGTGAACAAGGTGTCGTTGCTGGCGCTCTGCGTGCCTTCGGTATACTGGAGCGAATTGATGGCGACCAGCGAGTCGAAATCGGTGGTGTTGGCGACGAGGATTTCGTTGCTGACGCCGGAACCCGTGGCCGACGCGCTGGCGATGTTGTCGCTCGCGCTCACGGACGAGTTGTAGGAATCACGCACCAGGACATTGAAGTCACCCTGATCGATGTCCGCCGTTACGCCAACAGCGCTGAACTGGGCATTGGCGATGAACAGGTCGCCATTGACGTTGCTTTCATCGACGCCGGAGAAATCGACATTGTTCAGACGCGAGCTGGCCACGCCATCCTGGCTGAGGCCTGCGGCCAGGTTGACTGAATTGGTCGCCTGGTTGCTCGTCGCCGCCGCAGTGATTTCGTTGCCTTCGAAGGTCAGCGAGCTGCCCGTCAGTGTGGCGATGTATTCGTCGGCGAGATAGTTCTGCGTGTCACCGGCTTCGATGACCACATCCTGGACCAGCGCATCAATCGAGAAGTCGCCGTCATTGCCCTGGATGTTGATCGCGCCAGCCGTGCCGACCAGCGTAATCGCACCGCCAGCCGTGAGCGCAACGCCCGAGACGGCGTCGTTACCAGTGAAGGTCGCCGCGATGGTGTTGTCGGTGACGACGAGCGGCACATTGACAATGGCGGCCTCGGCATCGACCCGGGCCAGAAGACCAATGCGGGAGTCGGTGATCGTCGCGTCCATGGCGGGCGCGCCGGTGTTGAACTGAGCGGAACCGACCAGAGCCGTCGCGCCAGCCGTCAGCAAGGGAACAGCCGTCGAGATGGTGGCCTGACCGACTTCCGTGCTGTTCTGCAGGAAGTTCACGTCGCCCGCGATTGAACTGTTCGCGTTGTTTCCCTTGCCGTCGGCGGTGATGGCGTTGCCATCGACTTCGACAGAGCTGCCAGCACCAAGATCGATGACATCGATCTGGATGTCGCCTAGCTCAACGGACGCGACAATATCAGAGCTGTCACTATTGAGCTGCAACACGCCGAGCGTAGCGGCGCCATTGTCGCCAGGAATGCCGCCGTTGGTAGCGGCGTAAAAATCTACAACAGAGAGCTTAGTGTTGCCCGTAGCGATAGCGAAAATCTCGTTCTCGCTATCGATGAGATTGTTTGTTCCGCCGCCGAGGTTATGGCTCTGGCCACGATCTGTGGGCAAGCCAATCACAATATCCGAGACATCGCCGGTGAATTCGCCAGCACTGTTGATCTGCCCCACTTCGGTCGGAAGCGCACTCGAACCGGCAGTGATTGTCAGGGACGGATTAGTCAGGTCGATGACCAGATTGTTCGCCTTCGCGCCAGACATGCCGGCAGCCGTGGCGAGCGCCACCGCGCTCACGGTCGTGAGTACACGCAACTTAAGCATTAGGTTCCCCCTCTATGCGTAACGCTCGCCGGCCTGGCGCCGACGGAGCCCCCTTAGAAACGCCAATTGGCGTCGCCCTCAGTGCGTCTCCGTTGAATGACGGTATACGCAGTCGATAGGCATTACGATGGCAGGAAATTACCCGATTAACCCAAGGGCGTCTAGCCCAGAAGTATGGCCGGTTCAGGGGAAAACCATGTCGTTCCAATGACATTAGCTGCAAGAACAGCGCCCTCCAGCCCTTATCGCGCCGCGGTTTTCAACGGTCGATACGAGTCCGGCACGTCCTTGACATGCCGAAAATGTGAACAGGGACAGAAGAGGCGCCGGCCGCCCGGTCTCTGAGTGACCTGTGACCAACGGCGCAACGGGTCCTCGCCCTGTCGAGTCGGCCCTCCTCCAACCCCTGTTCCACCGATGAAGATCAGCGATGGAACAGGGGCGCCGGAACCAAGGACCGGCGGGAGGACCTCTTACGCGGCGGCGGCGAGCCGGCGGGCGTCTTCGGAGTTGGACGACAGGTTGCGCAGGGCATAAAGCACGTATTCCCGTTTCAGCTCCGTCGGCACGTTGAGGTACCGGCACATGTCCTGCACGCGCTCGACGATGAACTTGGGATGATGCGCCGCCAGCGGCTTGCCGTTCCGGGCATAATAGATGTCGTAGATATAGGGAATCAGGTCGTCGGGCAGCGCCACCTTGTAGGCCCGGCATACCAGCTTGAAAATATCCTCGAACATCTGGCGCGAGGGATGGTTGATCTCGATCTTGTAGGGAATCCGGCGCAGGAAGGCGTCGTCCATGAGATTTTCGGGGATCAGATTGGTCGAGAACACCAACAGTTCGTCGAAGGGAATCTGGAACGTCTGACCGGTGCGCATGGTCAGGTAATCGACACGCTTTTCCAGCGGCACGATCCAGCGGTTCAGCAGGTCCTTGGGTTCGACGCGCTGCCGGCCGAAATCGTCGATCAGCAGCACGCCGTTGGTCGCCTTCATGTGCAGCGGCGCCTCATAGAAATTCGAGGCTTCGTTGAACGACATCTCCAGCATGTCGAGCGTCAGTTCGCCGCCGACCACGATCACGGGACGCTTGGACGGCACCCAACGCTCGTCGAGGGTTTCCGTGCGGCGCCGGATGAGGGCGCGCGGCGCGTCGGCTTCCTCCTCGTCGGAGGCACGCTTGTGCAGCGTGGTGTCGAACATCTTGATCAGCTGGCCATCGATCTCCAGCGCGTAGGGAATGAAGACCACGCTGGCGAAGGCCTGGCCGATGCCTTCCGCCATGGTCGTCTTGCCATTCCCGGGCGGGCCATAGACCAGCATGGAGCGGCCCGAATTCACGGCCGGCCCGATCTCGTCGAGAAACCCGTCGGGCAGCACCATGTGGGACAGGTTGCGCTGCAGGATGTCGCGATTGATGGATTCCGCGAGAATGGACTGCTTTCGGACCTGCCGGACCCATTCGTCCAGCGGCACGGGCGCGGGGCCGACATACTGGCATTGCTCCATGGCCTCGGCCGCCCATTGCCGGCCCTTCGCCGTCAGGGTGTTGCGCACATCGGTGCTGTTGGCGCCCGAAAAGTCGCCGCCGGCGGCGCCCAGCACCTGGGTCAGCCCGCGCTCGCGCATGATGTCCAGCAACTGACCGCAGAGCAGCGCCGGCAGCTTGATGGCGTCGGCCAGGTCCCGCACCGTTTCCAGGCCCAGAGCGTTGATCAGCTTGAGCGCATGGCTGAGCAGGAAACTCGCGCTCAGCCCGGTATCCTCGAGGGTGCGCGGCGGCTGCGGGAAATACTCCAGCGCGGTCTGGAGCTGGTCGGCGCTCAGCGCGCCCAGGGCGAGAAGATGCTCGCCCAGCTGGCCGCCCAGATCCCGCTGCATGTCGAGCGCCCGGTCGACCTGCTCCTGGCTGACGATGCGGCGCGCGACGAGAAACTCACCTAACTTCATGACACCCCTCCGGCATTCCAGTGGAAAGGACGACGGAATGCCACCCGTCGCCCCTTGCCGGCCCAACCTCTTTCGAGGCATCGCGATCGCGGGCGGTCGGCCAGACGCCCATGAAAGCTTTGAATTTTATCAAAACTTGCTCAAAATTTATCAATAAATCAAAGAAATGGAGATTTATAACATTGAACAAACAACTCTGATATTTGGCAATCTTGCCCATCTCTTCTCAGACTGTAGACCCCGATTACTGTGATATGGGCGAACCGCATCAAGCGCACGTTAAGAAATGTTAAGTCCGTCGGGCCCCGCGAGGCCCAGTGACAGTCCGCGTTTTTGCTTTGCGTCCGGCCCGATTGGCGCGACCCTGATCGAGAGGAATACGCACGGCAAACGGGAGACAGCCATGGACCAGCTCAGCGCGCAGGACGCCTCGTTCCTCTACACCGAGAACGAGCGCGTCGCGAACCATGTGGGCGGACTGTACATCTACAACCAGTCGACCGCGCCCGGCGGGCTCGTCACCTTCAAGCAGATTCTCCGCCATCTGGCGGCGCGATTGCATCTGGTGCCGCGATATCGCCAGAAGCTGCTGCACGTGCCAGGCAACCTCGATCATCCCTACTGGGTCGACGACTCCAAATTCGACATCGAATATCACGTACGGCACATGGCGCTGCCCAAGCCGGGAGACTGGCGCCAGCTGCTGATTCAGACCTCGCGCCTCTATGACCGCCCGCTCGACATGGCGCGGCCACTGTGGGTGTTCTACGTGATCGAGGGCCTCGACAATGTGGAAGGCCTGCCACCGGGCAGTTTCGCCGTCGTCACCAAGACCCACCATGCCCTGATCGACGGCGTCTCCGGCACGGCCATGGCGACCGCGATCCATGAACAGGAAGCCGATGCGCCCGATCCCGCGCCGGTGCCATGGACGCCGCAGCCGGCCCCAAACGAGATCGAGCTGCTGACCCGCACCTATCTGAACAATCTGGGTCAGCCGATGAAGTTCATGCAGCTGCTGGGCGAGGTGTCGCCGGCGGCGCAGCGCCTCATGGAAGGTCTGTCGAGCAACCGCTTCAACATTCCCGAAGCGATTGCCCAGGTGCCGCGAACCCGCTTCAACGGCAACGTATCGGGACACCGGGTCATCGCCGCGACGTCCTTTCCCATTGCCGACCTGCGGGCCATCAAGAATACCGTCGCGGGCGCGACCATCAACGATGTGATCCTGGCGATCGGCGGCGGTGCGCTCCGGCATTACCTGCTCGACAAGAACGAGTTGCCCGACAAGCCGCTCATCACCCTGTCGCCCATCGCGGTTCGCGCATCGAAAGACACCGCCTCGCTGTCCACGGCCGCGACGCCGGGAAACGAGGTGACCGGCATGCTGGTCTCGCTGGCGACCGATCTCAAGGATCCGCGCGCCCGCCTTCAGGCCGTGCATGACTCGGCGGCCAACTCCAAGGAGCTGACCAATGCCATCGGCGCCAAGCTGATGACCGACATCAACCAGTTCATCCCGTCGGTCACCATGGGACTCGCGTCGCGGCTCGCCAGTTCGCTCGGCCTCGCCACGCGCATGCAGCCCATCGTCAACACGGTGCTGACCAACGTCCCGGGGCCACAATATCCGCTGTATTTCTGCGGCGCGGAGATGGTGAACCAGTTCAGTCTCGGCATCGTCCAGGACGGACTGACGCTGTTCCACGGCATACTCAGTTATAATGGCAAGCTCAGCATCACCGCCATGTCGGACCGGGAGGTCATGCCCGATCCCGCCTTCTACCAGGAGTGTCTGAACCGGGCGTTCGAGGAGTTGAGGGCCGCGACGGCGCCGAAGCCCGCGCCCGCCCCGGCGAAGACGACGCGGAAACGTAAAACCACCAAATCTGGTTAATTATTGATCATGTATTCGGATTGATTAAAAGATTTGCAGACGACTCGCTCCGGGCCGGCGCCTGTGGTAACCTAGAGCCTCACTTCTCGCCAGGCGGAGGAAGCGATGTCTCGAGCGATGATCAGGTGCCCGGAGACCGGCCGGATGATTTACACCGGCATGGATATCGACTGGGACGGTCTGGAAGCAGCCAGATTTGTCGGAGAGTCCATGCCGTGTCCGCGCTGCGGGACCGTGCACGCGTGGAACGAAACCGATATCACCCTTGACGAGGATGGTTGCGGCGACTGAGTCCCGTCAGCCTCCGAGGGGCCACAAGATCGTGATCGCCGTGACGGTCACGATGCCGACCAGAATGTTCATGGGAACGCCGATCCGCAGGAAATCACCAAAGCGGTAGCCCCCCGGCCCATAGACCAACGTATTGGTCTGATAGCCGATGGGCGTCGCGAAGCTGGCGCTGGCGGCGAACATGATGGCGATGACGAAGGGGCGCGGATCAAGGCCGAGCTGGTGCGCAAGGCCGATACCAACGGGCGTCATGACGATGGCCACCGCGTTATTGGTCACCAATTCGGTGAGGATGGACGACAGCGCATAAAGGATCGCCAGAACCGCCCAGGGCGGCAGATGGGTCATCAGCGGGACGCAGGCATTCACGATGATCTGCATCGCGCCCGAATCCTCCAGCGCCTGCCCCACCGCCAGCATGGAGAGGATCAGGACCAGCAGCCGGCCATCGATGGCGGCGAAGGCTTCCTTGGCGCCCATGCAGCGCGTGAACAGGACAATGGCGACGCCGAGGACGGCAAGACCGGCGATCGGCATGAAATCGATGGTGGCCAGCGCCACCACCGCGATCAGCGTCAGCGCCGCGATCGGGCTTCGATGCCGCCGCAGCGGCTGTTCGGTGGGCTCGGACAGGTTCAGCAGGTCCATGTCCTCGGCCAGGCGCGCCAGATCCTCGGGCGCCCCTTCCAGCAAAAGCGTGTCGCCCGCCTCGAAACGCACCGTGCTGGTCTGGCCCTTGAGATTCTCGCCGTGCCGGTGCACCGCCAGGACGTAGCTGCCATAGCGCCGGCGCAAACGGAGGTCGGTGGTGGACTGGCCGATCATGGGGCTGTTGGGCGCGACCAGCGCCTCGGCGATGATGGCGGCACGCTCGCCGGCCGCAGTCAGGTCGCCCGCCGGGCCCAGGTCGAGATGCTTCTCGCCGCGCAGGCTGAGCACTTCGACGGCGGTGGATTCGAACACCACCCGATCCCCCTGACGGATCACCAGCCGGTCCATGTTGTCCCGGTTCGAGCGGTCGCCGCGCACGATATCGATGACCCGAAGCCCTCGGTTGCGGAACATGTCGATCTCGGAAAGGCTGCGGCCGATCAGTCCCGAGCCTTCCGGCACCACGCCATCGGCCAGATAGCGCTGCTTGCGCTGGCTGCCCAGCACGGACGCGACGGTCGTGCGGTCCGGCAGCAGCCAGGGCGCGCCGACGGCCATAAACAGGCCACCGGCGGTGGCGACGATGACGCCAAGCAGCGAAATCTCGAAGATATGAAACGGCTCGAGCCCCTGCGCGCGGGCGACGCCGTCCACCAGGATGTTGGTCGATGTGCCGATCAGCGTGCAGGTCCCGCCCAAAATGGCCGCATAGGACAGCGGGATCATCATCTTGGACGGCGATTTGCCCAGCCGCTGGCCCAGCGCCAGGATGGCGGGAATCATCACCATGACCAGCGGCGTATTGTTCACGAACGCCGAGGCCGCCATGGTGAACGCCAGGATGATGGGCAACACCGCGACCGGCATGGTCGTGGCCAGCCGCTTGATCAGGCGATTGACCTTGTCCAGCACACCGGTGGCGACCAGCGCCGCGCTCAGCATGAACATGGCGCCGATGGTGACCGGCGCGCTGTTCGACATGACGGACAGCATGCCCTTGGTGTCGATCAGCCCGAGCGCGAGACACAGGGCGACTCCGCCGATCCCGACGACTTCGGGCGGGTATTTCTCGCTGGCAAACAGCGCGAGCATGGCGATGAGCACGCCGATGGCGAGGTAGGGCGCCAGAGCTTCCATGGTCCGATTCTTGATCCGTTGGGTGGTCGCGGGATGAGCGCGGAGCGGGCGGCCCCACTTGGCGGATACGGCAGTCTCCATCGCCGTCATTGTTTCGGGTATGCTGATATCGACTGCCGGACGATCCGCCGTCAAGTCATAAGAAAACAGGCCGGGAAGCCTGTGATCCCGCCGTGCTACAACGGCGGTCTCCAACCCTGACCCGCAAAGGCCAGCATGCCTCACGACTGGATCGTCCTTGCCGTCTTCGTTGCCGTCTATGTGGGCATGGCCCTTGGCCGCTGGCCCGGACTGGCAGTCGACCGCACCGGTGTCGCCATGATCGGCGCCATCATCCTGCTGGTAACCGGTGCGGTGGATGGCGCGGCCGCGTTCGCGTCGGTGGACTTTCCGACCCTTTCCATCCTGTTCACGCTCATGGTGTTGTCTGGCCAGTTCGCCGTCAGCGGTCTTTTCGCCCGCATCGCCGCCGGGCTTGCGTCGCACGGACGCTCGCCCCGGGTGCTGCTGGCGCTCGTCATCGCGGCGGGCGGCGGATTGTCGGCGCTGCTGACCAATGACGTCGTGGTGTGGGCGATGACGCCGCTGCTGATCGGCGGGTTGTGCCGGCGGGGACTGGACGCCCGGCCCTATGTCATCGCGCTGGCCTGCGCCGCCAATGCCGGCTCGGCCGCGACGCTGATCGGCAATCCGCAGAATCTGCTGATCGGTGAAAGCGGCGGGCTCGCGTTCTGGCCGTTCGTGCTCGCATGTCTGCCGCCGGCGCTCCTTGCCCTTGTCGTCGTGCACATCGTCGTCTCGTGCTCGAGGATGTTCCCCGCAGGGAACGCAGGAGCCGTCGCGCCGGCGCCGGAGCCGAAACCCGTCACCCTCGACCGCCCTGCCCTGACCAAGGCCATCGCCGCCACCCTTGCCGTGCTGGCGATCTTCACCCTGACCGAGGATCGCGGCCTGTGGTCGCTCGGAGTCGCGGCGGCCTTGCTGCTCAGCCGCAGCCGCGGCACCAGGCAATTGCTGGGAGAGGTCGATTGGCCCTTGTTGTTGCTGTTCGCCGGGCTGTTCGTGGTGACCGGCGCGCTGGGCGACAGCGCCATGATGCGGGACTGGACGGGCGCGTTACCCGATCCCCGGTCCCTCGGCTCCATCGCCGCGGTGTCGCTGGCGGGCAGCAATACCATCGGCAACGTGCCGCTGGTGATGCTGCTGCTGTCGATCGTCCCCGGCTGGACGACCGAGACATTGCATGCCCTGTCGCTGTTCAGCACACTGAGCGGCAACTTCCTGATCGTCGGCAGCGTGGCCAACATCATCGCCGTCGAGCGCGCCAGGGCTCTGGGCGTCGCCATCGGCTTCCGGGACTATGCCCGGATCGGCGTACCGGTCACTCTGGCCTCGCTGGCCGTTGCCTATGGCTGGATGAGCCTGGTCTACCCCTGGCTGGCGCGCGTGGCCCCGTTCTGAGCCCAATCAGGCGCGCAGATAGGTATCCAGCGTCTTGTGCATCCGGCGGATACGAATTTCCTGGTAGTTGCCCAGCGTCTCGCCGCGCTTGCCCCGGTTGTGGAAGGCCCGCTGCTGCATGCCGAGATTCTTCGTGTCCTGGTCGTAGACCTGCGCCAGTCCGGGATCGAGCCCCCGAACGGTGAGATACGAGTCGTCGACGCCCAGTTTCACCGGCTCGGGCGGTTCAGGAGCCGCTTCGCCTTCCGGGATCGGGCGCAGGACCAGGATGTCGAAAATGGCGCTCTCGGTATCCATCCCATTGGGCCGGAAGCGATAGATCAGCGGCAGCGTAATTCCGGAGTGCATATAGGTGTTCGGAAACAGGTGGTACTGGATGGAGTCCATCAGCTCGGACGGGCTCCACGCCGACAGGTCGATCTTGTAGGCCTCGCCGAGCGCCTGCCGCAAATGGTCGGCGACCACCGCGCGGGCGGTGCCGCCGAGCGGAATATCCATGTCGCCCTGCCCGCCTCGCATCCGCTTCAGGATCTCTTCCTGGCTGACCGGTTCCGTGAGGTGGGGACTGGGGATGCCGACCGTATGGATGAAGCGGCTCGTGCGCTCGCCGAATACGTCATACTGGGCGTTGGCGTCGCTGGCGGTGTAGAGCGCCTGGGAATGGGTTTCCAGCACGTGATAGGCCTCGGCGAACGCCTCCTGCGCGGCCTTCCAGTTCGCCGGAAGAATTTTCTGCACATGGACGGCGGTGTAGCGGCGATCCAGCGGCCAGTTGGCGAAATGGGCGGGCAGTACCTCGAGGTACTCCTCGAGCGGCATGGCGTCCGGGTCCATGTTGATGAAAACGAACCCGCCCCAGCGGGCCACCTTCACCTCGGGCAGGCTGAACGCCTCGTCGGTCACTTTCGGAAAATCCCAGCGGCAGGGAATTTCCCGCAAGGATCCGTCCAGATTCCAGGTCCAGCCATGAAAGGGGCATCTCAGCTGGGTCACGCTGCCCGTGCTGTCGGACGGGCGCAGCTGGGTGCCGCGGTGCAGGCAGGAATTATAATAGGCCTTGATCTCGTCCTCTGCCACGCGAATGACGAGAATGGAGTGGTTGCCCACGTCGTAGACGTGATAGTCGCCCACCTCCGGGACGTGTTCCTCGCGGCAGGCCCATTGCCAGACCTTCGGCCATAGCTTTTCCATTTCCCGCGCGAACAGCGCCCTGGACGTATAGCGTTCGTAGGGAATGTCCTCGTCGCCGAGGAATTCATAGCTCTCGGTGACCAACTCGGGCGGGACATTCCAGCCATCGCGCAGGATCAGGTCGCGGGTGCTGGGCCCGGGACAGCGGGCCTCGCCCGGTTCGAGGGTCTCGTGAGCCTGGACGTTCATGCGCATTCTCCCCAGCATGCGTGCATAATCTCAAGCATGACAGGACTTCGGACAAATGGCCAGACGCACCCCGCCAAGGCGGCGCCTTGCTCCGGGGACATCAGTTGGCGTTGATCGCGCCTGCCGGATCGCCGCCATCGACCGCCACATTGAATGGTGCGTCATGACGCTGTTCCAGCGGCCGCGGAGCGGACGGGCCACTCGCTGGCGTGAACGCCCGCTCGATCTGAACCGCCTGCAGCGGCATCGGCGAGGGCCGGTTATTGACGGCGAAGGAGATCATGGCCGGCAGAGCCACGTTCTCGAGCGTATGATCGTTGTCCAGGACCAGGGCGGCGCTCTCGGGCGCTTCGCCGGACGGGCCTGGGCCGTCGCCCCGGTCGCTGCTCGCGGCCAAGTATGGCGTTGCGCCGGCCACCAGGGCGGCTGGATCCGGAGACGCGGCGCCGGCCACCAGCCCGCCGTCCCGCGCCACATCCGCGACACCAGTTTCTAGCACGGCGACCGCGCTCGCTTCCACCCGCGCCAAAGCGCCGGCAGCGGTATATTTCTCCGCCGGACCGAGCCCATCGCGGCCAGAGGCAATGGCAAAGACGTCGGCCATGATCATGGCGAGGCCGAGGACGTGGTCGGCCTGCTCGCCGTCGACCGCCGTGAACAGTCCGGATGGGTCACCTGAGAACCCCGAAGCTGCTATGGCTTCCGCCCTCTCGTTCGATGCGGCCGCCTCAAGTGCCGGCGGCGCGGCGGGATCGGCAAGCGCACCGTGCGCACGTGCCGGGATCGCGCCGGCGCACAACGCCAGTGCCAGGACGCAAGCCGCCCCGTGAACCCGGACATGTCTCATAAGCCCCCCTCGCCTGGCGTCATCTGGCGATGACGGTTACCTCCAGAGCCAGCCTAGCGACGAAGGGGCAGGAATTCCAGCATGTTACTGTTCAAAGGCCTGCGGCGACGGACAAAAAAAGGGCCGGAACTTGCGTTCCGGCCCCATAGTCAGGCCTCGCGACCTGTTGGATGAGAAAACTAGTTGCCCGAGATAGAGCTGGTGGCGCTGTTGCCCACGGCGCTGGCGCCCACCACGTTGCCGCGCACCGTCAGCGAGCTGTTGCTGCTGGGACCGGAGATCAGGCCGCCGCCGAGGCCGATGCCCACGTTGACGCTGCTGATGTCGGCCGAGATGGTGGCGTCGCTGTTGGCCTGGAGGCTGGCGACCGACGCCGACGGATGCTGGAACGTTCCCGTATTCAGCACCAGGGCGCTGGTGGCGTCGTTGCCGCTGGCCGAAGCGAGAACCGTGTTGCCATTGACCTCGACGTTGCTGTCATTGACGCCGTTCGCGCCGCTCAGGTCGTCGGCGCCGATGTTGACCAGATCAATGCCGCCATTGATCACCGAGCCGTCGACGGACTGGGAGTTCAGCACCGAATAGTCGGATCCGGTGACCGAAATCTGCGACGCCGCCGCCAGATCGATGACGCTGCCCGCGCCGCTGCTTTCCTGCAGGGTGGCAGCCGCCGTCGTGGTCAGGGCGTTGAGCGCCGTATTGCCGCTGGCGTCGCCGGTCACGGTGTTGCCCGAGACGGTCAGAGAGCTGTTGTCCAGACCGCTGCCCGTGAGCGTGCCGATGATATCGACGTTGCTGGAGTCGGCCTCGATATCCATGTCCTCGTCGATGCCGATGCCCTGGATATTGGCCAGTTGCGCCGTCGCGTCGCTCGATGAGCCGGCCGTCAGGGCGATGCGGTTCGACGACAGGAAGCCGTCGGCCTCGGCGGCGACCATGTTGTTGTCGATCGAGAGGCTGTCGTTGACCATGTCCGAATTGATCGTCGCGCCGATCAGGACCGTATCCACTTCGGTGTCGATGTCGAGATCGCCGCCGTTACTGGCGCTGCCCAGCTGAATGTTGAGCAGGGTGTAATCCGCGTTCAGGGTGACGGGATCGTCCACCACGTCTCCAAGGGTCGCCGACGGCGTCGCGCCATTGCCCAGGATTTCGGCGCCGGCGGTGACCCGCAGCGTGTTGGTGGCGGTACCGGCGATCGCCTGGCCCATGACATCGTTTCCGTCAACGGTCACGGCGACACTGCCGGCGGCGCTGACGTCTTCAATTTCATTTTCCAGCGCGCCGATCTGAACATCGAGCACGTCCGTTTCGACCGTGTTGTCGTCGGAAACGAACTGCTGCGAAACCAGGATCGCGCTCGGGGTGTCGCCCACCTGTCCCACATTGGCCGAGGCCACGAGCGCCAGCGTGTTGGTCGCGCTGTTCTCGATCGCCTGGCCCAGGACAAGATTGTTGTCCACGCTCACCGAGCCCGATATGGCTTCGGTAACCGAGGCGTCGATGGTGACCGCTTCCACAAATGCGTAGGTCTCGGTGTCCGCGTCGGAATCGGTCTCAATGGCGCCCTGCACGTTCACGAGGCCGAAATCCGTGATGAGCTGCACATCCGGGCCATTGCCCGTTTCCACGATGGTCGTCGGGCCCACGCCGGAGCCGCTGACGATATTGGTGCCGTTCGCGCCGAGCGTGTTCGTCGCACGATTGGCCGAGGACAGCGCGGCGATCGCATTGGTGTCGACGGCGAGGCTGGAGGCAGTCATGGTGACCCCGTCCTCGGCGTCGATATAGACGTCGACGCCGGTCAGTTCCGCGTTGATCTGCGCATCGCTCTCCGTCCCGAGTTGAACGTTGGCCACGAAGCTCTGAGCGCCATTGGTCGTGAAATTCGTGGTCAGTGTATTAATGCCATCGTTGGCGCGCGCCTCGGAGACCAGCGCGTTGCCGCTGACCGACAACGCCGTGTCATCGATCGTATCGGCGTCGTAGATCTCGATAAACATGTCCGCATCGGTCACCGAGGAGCCGACCACATAGTCATTGATCTGCCGGGAACCAAGCGCGAAGCTGGTCTGATCGAGCGTGATGTCGCCACCAACGGTTCCGATGACCGATGCCGAAGGCGTGGAGCCGGTCGCGCCGTTGTCAAAGGTCGTGCCTGTCACGGTGAGCACGTTGCTGACATTGTTCGACCGAGCCAGCGCGCGGATGCTGTTTTCATCCACGCTCATGCTGACGCCATCGACGACATCCTCGAGGCCAAGTGCCTCGATCGCGTTACGCAGCTCGAGTACCTCGGCGGAAATGCTGGCATTTGCGTCGATGCCGCTCTGGTTGGAGGCCAGGCTGGCGATCGGCCCATTCAAGGCGCCGCCGCCCACCTCGGCGTTGCTGAGGTCAAAGGTGCCGACGTTCAGATTAATGCCGTTCGCCGCATCATTACCCGCGGCCAGGGCAAGCGTCGCGTTGCCTTCAACCTGGAAGTCGCTGTCGACGAGCGAGGTATCGATGCTCGCGTCGGCCTGGATGTAGATATCGGAGTCCTCCAGCAGGACATTGATGCCATTCATGGCGTCGATGAACTGATCATTCACCAACGTCACCTGGCCCCGCGCGGCCGTGTTATCGCCCAGCGCGACGCTCTCTTCGGTTCCGGACGTCGCGACCTCCGAGACGATCATCGTCTGAGCAGATAAGGTGATGGCGTTGCTGGCCATGTTGGCCCGGCCGCTCGCGGTGATGGTGTTGTCGTTGATCTGGGCGGAAACGTCCGACATGGCCTGCGTCCCGGCCTCAAGATGAATCTCGATGTCGTTGTCGTCCACGTCGACGTCGATGCCGGCGGACAGGTTATCATTGTCCTCGTCGGCGATGGTCTGCACGTTGGTCAGCGCCATCGACGCGTCGAGAGTCGTCGCGGCCACGCCAATCCGCGAGGTTGACTGATTGAGCGTCGCGCTGGTCAGGGAAGCATTATCGTTGGTCGTCGCCTGGATGTCGGTGATCACCGAGTCGGCCGTGTCGCCGCCAAGCTCGACATACACGAAATCGCCGGGCGTGTTGGACGCCGTGACAACCGCGTCTTCGAGATCCTCGACCGACTGATCATTTACCAGCATGAAATCAGCCGTGCTGTTGGTGATGCTGACGGTATCGGAGGTCCGGTTGACGGTCGTGAGCGGGCTCATCGACGGGACTGTGCTGCCGTCGACGGTCACGCCGGTCACGCTGATGGCGTTGGTGCTGGAATCCGCCAGATTGCCCCACACGCGCGCGGAAACACTGTTGTTATCGACGTTGATGGCGCTGTTGTTCAGCGTCTCGGGGTTGACCTCGACCTCGACCAGGCCATCGCCGTCGATATCCTCGACCGATGCCGTGAGCTGGGTGAGATTGAGCACCGACTGATCGTTGATCACGCCGATGGTGCCCGCGAAATTGGTGGCGTCCACGGAGATGCTGGCTTCGGTCGACAGATTGCCGATGGCCAGGGCGCCCAGATCGTTCGAAGAGACGCTCAGGCTGGAGTCGACAAGTTCCGAGCCCGCGAGTCCGCCCGTCTCGATCACATTGACATTAACGGTCGTCTGAAGAGATGCCTGTGCCGACGCGACACCGATCGTGTCCTGCCCATCGACCAGCTGCGCATTATAGACGCTGAAGTCGGCGGCGACCGAACTGTTGCCGGCGCTCCGGTCGCTGGCGATACCCGTTACCCCGCCAGGGCCCGTGATCGTGCCGCCCGTCAGGTCGAGCGCGCTGGACTGGCTGTTCGCCATGGCGTCCGCCGAGAAGCTGTTGCCGTCGACCGTGATGGCGCTCGAGATAACCTCGCCAGCGGCGGCGCCGAGCGTATCGATGTCGCCGGCGACATCCACCGTCAGGTAACCGAAGCCAAAAGCGACCTGCAG
The DNA here is from genome assembly GCF_039655775.1 of Iodidimonas sp. SYSU 1G8. NCBI lineage: Bacteria > Pseudomonadati > Pseudomonadota > Alphaproteobacteria > Iodidimonadales > Iodidimonadaceae > Iodidimonas > Iodidimonas sp. SYSU 1G8. The sequence goes on from NZ_JBBYXJ010000001.1 coordinate 1,502,093, forward strand.
GGCGCTGTCCAGCTGTACCGTGTTGATGCCGACAAAGGCCTCGAACGTGGCCGAGTCGCCCACATCAATCGCGTTGATCGCGTTGTTGCCCGTGGCGCTGGTCGCGATACCGTTGCCGTTCGCCGCGATGGTGGAGCCATAGACGTCTTCGGTGAGGACGTTGAGCATGCTCTGCCCATCATCGTCGTCGCCCGTCGCCGCGCCGGCCACCACCGTGCTCGTTTGCAGGTTCTGCACGAACAGATCCGCGTTGATGATGCTGACGCCACCGCCGGCGCCATTGACCTGACCACCGGTGGCCGCCGTGCCGGCGATGCTGATGTCATCGGCCAGCCGCACGGTGTTGCGCGACGTGTTGGCCGTCGTCGCGGCAAGAATATCGTTGCCCTCGAAAGCGACGGAGCTGCCATCCAGATCGGCGATGGTCGTCAGATTGGCGGAGTCGCCCACCTCGATGACCACGGTTTCGATGGCGGGATCGGCTGTCGCCGGGTCGTCGCCGACGATGGCGCCGAAGCCGGCCGCGCCCGAGGCGGTCTGGAAATTGGCGGCGCCGGCCGAACCGTTGAAGGTGACGATGGCGCTCTGGATGTCGACCAGATTGGTCGACTGGTTGCCGGTGAAGATGGCGCTGGCCAAATTGTCGGACACCGAAAGCGGAATGCCCTCTATCGCGGCTTCCGTATCGACGATGGCGAGCGCGCCGATGCGCGACGACGTGACGAGCGCACTCGCCGTATCCAGGTCAATGGTGAGCTGCATCGTCGCCGCGAGCACCGTCGCGCCGCTTTCCATCCCGGCGGCCGTCGCCGTCGACGCGCCGAGCTCGGTGCTGCTGAGCGCCGGATTGAGAGCGCCGATGACCTGCGTGGTCGCCAGATTGGCGGTCGAGTCGGCGCGGATCGTGTTCTCATCGACGACGATGCTGCTGCCCGCCCCGAGGTCTTCGACGAATGCCCGGGTTGACGAAGCCGAAACGGTGGACTCAACGGTGCCAGTGGTCGTGACCAGATTGCCCTGCAAGGTCGCCGCCGTCGCCGCGCTCGTCAGGCCCGCGCCCGTCGCGGTGATCAGGTCGACCGACGCAATGCTCGTGTTGCCGATCGCCTCGGCATAGGTTTCGTTCAGATCGACGGTCACGCTGTCGGTGCCGCCGCCAAAATCCTGCGGGCCGGCGATTACCGGGATGCCTTTAAGGACACCGTCGGTCGTCGCCTGCAACAACACGTTCACGTCGAACTGGGATACGGCGACCACGCTGGCGCTGGCCGGTGCGGCGTTCAGCTCCGGCAGCGGCAAAGCCGTGAGATCGAACAGGACGTTGTCGGCCTTGGCGCCGGATACCGCGGCGGCGGTCGTCAATGCAACGGCGCTCACCGTCGCAAGAATGCGATTGAACTTCATGGTAGCCCCCTTCTATGCCCAATGGACGGATGGCGCCCTCACGCCACCAGCCCCACTCGGATAACTCCTCGTCTAAAAGAAGCGTACCGTATTAAACTCCCGTGTGCCACTCCGCGAACGTAACGATCGTTAAAAATTCACAGTCCGGTGCCAGATCGTTCACTCGGATCACGCGTGAGGCGCGTGGCGAGAGCGATCGCTTCTACGTAATCGGGGGCTCGATACAGGTTGCTCCCGGTCACGCCCATCCGCTCCAGCACGTCGCGGGGCTGGGGCTGCAGGCCGGATAGGATCAGAGCGGCGCCGTTGCGTCGACACTGCTCCGCGAACGCCTTGAGCCGTCCCGCGCCGGTGGAGTCGACCATCGGCACATCCCTCATGCGCAGGATGATCGCCCGCGGCGTCGTGCCGATCCGTTCGATGACGTCCGAAAAGCGCCCGGCCACTCCGAAGAACAGCGGACCCCGCAGCTGGAAAACCTCCACGCCGGCCGGCAGATCGGCACGCTGGTCGGGCGTAATGGCACCGGGCGCGAAATCATCCTCGTCCTGCTCGATGACCGCGGCGCCGGCGGGACCGATCGCCGCTACCTCGCTCATCCGGTGCATGAACAGGATGGAGGCCAGCACCACGCCCACTTCGATGGCGACGGTCAGATCCACGGCAATGGTCAATGCGAACGTCACCAGCAGCACGATCCTGTCGCCCCAGGGCGCTGACATGAGCGCCCGGAAACGATGCACCTCGCTCATGTTCCAGGCGACGATCACCAGCACGGCGGCAAGGCTGGCCAGGGGCACGAACGACGCCAGAGGCGCGAGAACGAGCATGAACAGCAGCAGAAACACCGCATGAAGCATGCCCGCCACGGGCGTGCGCGCGCCGCTGCGCACGTTGGTGGCGGTACGGGCCAACGCGCCCGTGGCCGGCAAGCCGCCAAACGCGGCAGAGGCGCAATTGGCGACGCCCTGCGCCACCAGTTCGCAATTGGAGCGATGCCGGTAGCCGGTCATGCCATCGGCGACAACGGCGGAAAGCAGACTCTCCACGCCCGCCAGAAACGCGATGGTGAAGGCGCTGGGCAGCAACGCACCCATCTCCTGCCATGTGACCGACGGCAGCGACGGCACGGGCAGATGATCGGGAATGCCACCGAACCGTGAGCCGATCGTGTCGACCGGCAGCGCCAGCAAAGACACCGCGAACGCCGATAGCGCGACGGCGATCAGGAAGCCGGGTAGTTTGGGCCGCCAGCGCCTGAGACCGAGAATGACGACCAGCGCACCCGCGGCAATGGCGGTACTGGCGATATCGATGGTGTCCCGCGCGTTCCAGAACGCCTGCCACTTGGCAAAGAAGTCTGCCGGGACACTGTCCATGGACAAGCCGAGCAGATCCCTGATCTGGCTGGAAAAGATGATGACGGCGATACCCGCCGTGAAACCGGTGATCACCGGTTCGGGGATGTACTTGATCCAGGTGCCGAAGCGCGCGAGTCCGGCCACGATCAGCATGGCGCCCGCCATCAGGGTGGCGACCACCAGTCCATCATAGCCGTGCTCGGCGATGACATTGAAGACGACCACCACGAATGCCCCGGTCGGCCCACCGATCTGGACCCGACTGCCGCCCAGCGCGGAGATCAGGAACCCGGCGACGACCGCCGTGATCAGCCCCTTGTCAGGCGTGGTGCCGGAAGCAATGGCCAGCGCCATGGCGAGGGGCAGGGCGACGATGGCCACGGTGAGGCCGGCGACGGCGTCATGACGCAGATCGTCCCAGCCATAGCCGCGCCGCAGCAGGCTGTAGAGCTTGGGTATGTAAAGGTGCCATGTCCGCTGTGACCTGTCCTCGTCGGTGCGGTTCATGACGGTGCGCCCTCTAACGGCCTTCGGGAAACTTCAGGCGAACACCCCTGCCCGTCGAACGGCTTTCGGCATGTTCGCCGATCAGTTCGACACCGGCGGCATCCAGCGCGGCGACGACTTTGGTCAACGTGTCGACCACGCCCCTGACGTGTTCGGTCTTGCTGGCTTCCATCCGCTGGATGGTCGGCAGGGAAACGCCCGACAGTTCCGCGAGACGCCGCTGATCGATCCCCAGCAACGCCCGGGCAGCACGCATCTGCGACGACGTGATCAAACAGAACCCTCCACGGCTGGAACAGCATTAGTCATGTCTGTTGCCTTCTTATACATGTTTAATACATCATCTTTGATATGCAGAAACCGACAACCCGCAATGCAGCTCTCAAGCGCAAACGAACGATGCGGGCCTGAACGCCCGGAATCGCTTTCCTCCGGGCGGACAAGTCCGCCCCGGCGACTATTCGGTGTGTTGGCGGATTGGCGTCCTAACGGTGAATCCGTCCATCGCCTCCGTCACCTCGATCTGGCAGGCGAGCCGGCTTCCTGCCTGCCGGTCCACGGCATATTCGAGGAGCATGTCCTCGCTTTCATCGATGGGCTTGAGCAATGCCGCCCCGGCACCGTCGATATAGACATGACAGGTCCCGCAGGCGCAGGAGCCGCCGCAATCACCGAGAATGCCGGGAACGCCGTTGCGTGAGGCGGCCTCCATCAGCGACCAGCCGACCGGGACCTCCGTCTCGTGCACGGTTCCATCATGTTCCACATAGCGGATGGTGGGCATCGGTTTTCCCCGGACTGTTTCGTCCCGCAGACCATACTGTCTCCGTGCCGGGAAATCATGCGCGGCGCGCGGGCTCAGTCGGGGATCAGGCCAGACAGCTGCAACACATGGCCGGCCAGATACAGCGAGCCGCAGATCATCGCCTCGTCACACGCGCCGGCGGCAAGCGCATCGGCCACGTCCGCATGGGCGCTCGCCGGAATCCCCAGCCCCGACGCGATGCGGGCAAGGTCCGCGGGATCGTGGCAAAGCTCATCCGGAACCGGCACGGCCGCGACGGATGCCGCCACCGGCGCCAGAACGCGCAGATAGTCTTGGGCGTCTTTTCCTTCCAGCATACCAACGACCAGGTGCAGCTTGCGGCCGAAGAAGGCCGCCGCCAGAACGGCAGCGGCATGAGGATTGTGGCCGCCATCGAGCCAAAGCCTTCCACCTGGCGGCATCAGCTCGAACAACGGTCCGCGATCAATTGGCTGCAACCGGGCTGGCCAGCGGACACGGCGCAATCCGTCCACGATCCGCTCCGGTGATGGCGCGATGCCCAGACGCCGCAACACGCCCAAGGCCAGACCCGCGTTGCCGATCTGGTGCGGGCCGCTCAGCGCGGGGATCGGCAAGTTCAGAGCGCCGCTGGCATCGCCGAAGCGCCAGCCACCATTTTCCGGCTGCGCAGTCCAGTCACGCCCGGCGACGCACAGAGTCGCCGAGGCACGCCGTGCGGCCGCCTCGATGACCGACAGAGCCTCGGGTTCCTGAGCGGCTGAGAAAACGGGCACGCCCGGCTTTATGATTCCCGCTTTCTCGCCGGCAATGGCGGCAATGGTATCGCCAAGGAAGCTCTGATGATCGAGCCCGATGGGCGTGATGATGCTGGCAAGGGGGCGCTCCAGCACATTGCTCGAATCGAAACGACCGCCGAGACCCACTTCGACGATGCAATAGTCGGCCTCGTCCTCGGCGAAGGCGAGGAAGCCGGCGGCCGTGGTGATCTCGAAGAAGGTGATGGGCTGGCCGTCATTCGCCGCTTCGCACCGCTCCAGGACCTCGACCAGCCGGGCTTCGGAAATAAGGCCATCCGAAAGCCTGATCCGCTCATGAAAGCGAACCAGATGGGGCGAGGTATAAGTCTGGACTCTCTTCCCGTCCGCTTCCAGCAGTGCCTGCAGATACGCGACGGTCGATCCCTTGCCATTGGTGCCGGCCACATGCAGCACCGGCGGCATCCGGCGCTCGGGGTTGCCCAGTGCCGTGAGCAGACGCTCCGTGCGTCCGAGCGACAGATCGATGAGTTTCGGATGGAGCCTGTGCAGCCTTGCGAGAAGCTGGTCGCTGCTCAAGTCGCGGCGGCTCCCCGGCGAGCTTTTGCCGGCGGCGCGAGGGCGAGCGGCCGGTCGTCGCGGGCGCCGTCCATCAGCAGCCGCAAGACGGCCGCAAGCTTGTCCGCCAGCTCATGCCGGTGGACGATCATGTCGATCATGCCGTGCTCGAGCAGGTACTCGGCGCGCTGGAAGCCCTTGGGCAACTGCTCGCGCACCGTGCTCTCGATCACGCGCGGTCCGGCGAAGCCGATCAGCGCGCCCGGCTCTGAAATCTGGATATCGCCGAGCATGGCGTAGGAAGCGGTGACGCCGCCCGTGGTCGGGTCGGTCAGCACGACGATATAAGGCAGCCTCGCCTCGCGCAGCATCTGGATCGCCACGGTGGTGCGCGGCATCTGCATCAGCGACAGGATGCCTTCCTGCATGCGGGCGCCGCCCGACGAGGTCACAATGATGAAAGCCGCCTTCTCGCGCACCGCATGGAGCGCGCCGGCGACGAACGCATCACCGGCGCCCACGCCGAGCGAGCCGCCCATGAAGGAAAAGCTCTGGACGGCGATCACCGACGGGATGCCACCGATCTTGCCTTCGGCCGCGATCACCGCGTCCTGCTGGCCGGTCTCGGTCCGCGTCGCCTTGATGCGGTCGATATACTTCTTCTTGTCGCGGAACTTCAGCGGATCGTCGGTCTGCTTCGGCACCGTGATCTGGCTGTAGGCACCGCCATCGAAAAGAGCGCCCAGCCGCTCGAGCGGCGGCATCTTGTGATGGTGGCCGCAATGCGGGCAGACATACTGCGCCGCGACCATTTCCTTGTGATAGATCATCTGGCCGCAATTGACGCAGGTGTCCCATTTCGCCTCTTCCGAGGTGGGACGCTCGCGGCGGAAGATGGTGCTGAGCTTGGGGCGGACCTTCTTGAGCCAGTTCACCGGGCGCCTCCAGCAGCCGCTGCCGGTTTGGGCTGACGCACGCCCGAGGCGAGCGAGGCCACAAAGCCGAGCACGTCCTCGACCCCGCCGGCACGGAGCTGGCCGCCGGCGTCGAGATTCTGCGCGACACGATCGACGATGGCCGACCCGACCACGGCGCCATCCGCGACGGCGGCGATGTCCGCGACCGCTTCCGGCGTCCGGATGCCGAAGCCGACGACGACCGGCAGGTCGCTCTTGGCCGCGAAGCGCTGGCGCGCCGCGCCGACCGATGTCTGCGCGCCCTGGGCCGCGCCGGTGATGCCGGTGACCGAGACGTAGTAGAGAAAGCCGCTGCAGTTGGCGATCACCCGTTCCAGCCGCTTGTCGTCGGTGGTCGGCGTCAGCAGGCGAATGAACCGGATGCCGGCCCGGACCGAAGGCTCGCAGAGCTCGGCGTCCTCTTCGGCCGGCAGATCGACGACGATCAGGCCATCCACGCCGGCCGCGACCGCATCGGCGAGGAAGGCATCGACGCCATACTTGTAGATGGGATTGTAGTAGCCCATCAGGACGATAGGCGTGTCGTTGTCCGTCCTGCGAAACCGCTCCACCATGCCCAGCGTCTTGCGCAGGGTCTGTCCGGCGGCAAGCGCCCGCAGGCCCGCGGCCTGGATCGCCGGACCGTCCGCCATGGGATCGGTGAAGGGCATGCCCAGTTCAATGATGTCCACGCCCACTCCCGGCAATCCGGCCAGGATCGCCTCGGACTGGTCGAGAGTAGGATCGCCCGCGGTGATGAAGGATACGAAGGCCGCGCGCCCTTCGGCGCGAAGGGCGGCAAATCGGCGTTCGATCCGGCCGGAGGTCGTCGTCAAATTTTCACCCCAAGTGCATCGGCGACTGTGAAGATATCCTTGTCGCCGCGTCCGCTCAGATTGACAACGATAATGTGATCCTTGGGCAGGTCCGGCGCGATCTTGGCGAGGTGGGCGAGCGCATGCGAGCACTCCAGCGCCGGAATGATGCCTTCGAGCTGGCAGCAGGTCTGGAACGCGTCGAGCGCTTCCTTGTCGGTGATGCCCACATACTGGACGCGGCCGATATCGTGCAGCCAGCCATGTTCCGGACCAATGCCCGGATAGTCGAGACCGGCGGAGATGGAGTGCGCCTCGGTGATCTGGCCGTCATCGTCCTGCAGCAGGAAGGTGCGGTTACCGTGCAGCACGCCGACGGTGCCGGCGCTGATCGAGGCCGCGTGCTGGCCTGTCTCGATACCGTGGCCCGCCGCCTCGACGCCGATCATGGCCACGTTCTCGTCGTCGAGGAACGGGTGGAACAGGCCGATGGCGTTGGAGCCGCCGCCCACCGCCGCGATCAGCGTATCGGGAAGCCGGCCTTCGGCTTCCAGAATCTGCTCGCGCGCCTCGAGGCCGATAACCGCCTGGAAATCGCGCACCATGGCCGGATAGGGGTGCGGGCCAGCCGCCGTGCCGATGAGGTAGTAGGTCGTGTCCACATTGGTGACCCAGTCACGGAGCGCCTCGTTCATGGCGTCCTTGAGGGTTCGCGCACCGGACTGAACCGGCACCACCTGCGCACCCAGCAGGTTCATGCGGAAGACGTTGGGCTTCTGGCGCTCGATGTCGGTGGCGCCCATGAAGATCACGCATTCCAGTCCGAAGCGCGCCGCCACCGTCGCCGTCGCCACGCCATGCTGGCCCGCGCCGGTCTCGGCGATGATGCGCTTCTTGCCCATGCGCTGGGCGACCAGGATCTGGCCGATGCAGTTGTTGATCTTGTGCGCGCCGGTGTGGTTCAACTCCTCGCGCTTGAAGTAGATCTTGGCGCCGCCGAAATGCTCGGTCAGCCGCTCGGCGTAATAGAGCGGACTGGGACGGCCGACGAAATTCTTCATCAGGTCGTCCATCTGCGCCCGGAACGCCGGGTCGGCCTTGGCGTCGGCATAGGCCTTTTCCAGATCGAGGATGAGCGGCATCAGCGTTTCGGCGACATAGCGGCCGCCGAAGATACCGAAATGGCCTTCGGAGTCCGGCAGGCTCCGGTAGGAATTGGGCCGGTCAGGCTTGTTCATGGCTTGGCATTCCGTGCGGCAGTTACAAACGCTTCGATCTTTTCCGGGCTCTTGAGACCCGGCCGGTCCTCGACGCCGGATGAGACGTCAACGAAGGTGGCCCCGCTTTGCTCCATCGCGTCGGCCACATTGTCCGGCGTCAGGCCGCCGGACAGGATCCATCCCCGCTTCCAGCGCTCGCCTGAAATCAGTCCCCAGTCGAAGGCGAGGCCATTTCCACCAGGCAACGAGAGGGGCATAGATTTAGGGGGTTTCGCATCGAACAGCAAGAAATCCGCCGAATCTTCATAGGTATGGGCCAGCGACACATCGTCCTGTGTCTCGATACGGATCGCCTTGAACACTGGTTTTCCCGTGCGCTCACGAATTTGACGCACGCGTTCGGGGGTTTCTTCGCCGTGGAGCTGGACGACATCGAGCGGCACCGCTCGAAGCACCTGGGCTAGTAATTCGTCCGACGGGTCGACGAAGAGGCCGACCTTGCGGACGGAGGAAGGAACAACAAGCGCCAATGCGCCCGCCTGCTCCGGCGTCACGGCGCGCGGCGATGGCGGATAGAAGACGAAGCCGACGTAATTCGCGCCCGCCCGCACGGCCGCCGCGAGACTCTCGGCGGTGTTGACGCCGCATATTTTGATGTCGATGGCCATGATGAGGTCCGGCACAGGAGCGGGCACTATAGGGATTGCGCCACCGGCCGCAACCCCACGGTCCATATGAGCCGCGGCCGCCGGGTGTCAACCCGCCGTGGCGGGAGCCAGCGTTTCGGCGATGGATCGGGCGGCATCCACCGGATCGGCGGCTTCCGTGATCGGCCGGCCGATCACCAGATAGGTTGCCCCGGCGTCAACGGCATCGCGCGGCGTCATCACGCGCTTCTGGTCGCCCAGCGCCGCGCCGGCGGGACGAATGCCGGGCACGGTCAGGATCAGGTCGCGACCACAGGCGGCCCGGATCGGCGCGATCTCGCGCGGCGAGCACACCACGCCGTCGACCCCGGCATCCTGCGCCAGCCGGGCGAGCCGGACGACCTGGGCTTCGGCGCTGTCGTCGATCCCGATGTCGGCGAGATCGCCCTGATCCATGCTGGTCAGCACGGTGACCGCCAGGATTTTCGGGCGTGCGACGCCTGCCCTGGCCGCGGCCTCGGCCGCCGCGTCGACGGCCGCCTTCATCATGGTCCGGCCGCCGCCCGCGTGAATGGTCAGCAGCAGCGGCGCCAGCGGCGTCACCGAAGCCACCGCCTGGGCGACCGTGTTGGGAATATCGTGGAACTTCAGGTCTAGAAAGATGGGCATGCCGCCGGCCGCAACCCTGCGGATACCGTCAGGTCCCTGCGCCCCGAAGAACTCCAGTCCCAGCTTCAATCCGCCGACCGTCCCCTTGAGCCGCTCGGACCAGTCCAGCGCCACCTGCAACGATGGCGTGTCCAGGGCGCAGAAAATCTTGTCGGCATCAGACATCAGAACCTCGGCAATCCGGAATGTTCCGCGACGACACCGGCATCGATCCTGTTGACGTCGACGGCATCCAGCTTGTGACGATCAGCGGCGAGACGGCGTTCGCGGCGACGTTTTCTCACACCGCCCAGCCACACGGCAAGCCCGCCGCTGACCGCGCCGAGGAAAAACGCACCGAACGCGACCGCGAACAGCGGCAATTCCATGGACCACGGGAACGGCCAGAAATCCACGGGCACGGCACCTCGGTTCGCAACGGCGAACACGACGACGATGGCCAGCAGGGGCAAAGTGAACAGAAGACGCAGGCGACTCATGCCGTCAGCCTAGTGCGTCAGGCGCTGTGAAGAAACGATAAGCGACGGCGAACGACTATTTGTCGTTCAGCCGCTCGCGCAGTTCCTTGCCTGTCTTGAAGAACGGCACCGCTTTGGCCGAGACATCGACCGCGTCGCCGGTTCTGGGGTTGCGGCCAAGCCGTGAGGGGCGATACTTCACCGAGAACGCGCCGAAACCGCGTAACTCGACCCGATCACCCCGCGCCAGGGCGCTGGTGATTTCGTCGAAGACCGTCGAGACGATCCGTTCGACGGCACGCTGGTAGAGATGCGGATTGTCTTCGGCAAGCCGCTGGATAAGTTCTGACTTGATCACCTGAGTTACACCCCCGCCGTCAAGAGACGACCGACCCCCAGCCTGTCCCGCTCAACCTCTTGTCTCGGAAGCATTAAGGGTGCCAGAGCGTCAGAACGCCGTCAAGGGAAAGCCGGTCGACCAGGCGGGTATCGCCGAAGACCATCGCCATCGCCTTGGCCATGAACGGGAACTCCTCCTGCTTGTCGGCATCGACCACGGGCAGCTTCTTCGTCACCTTCTTTTCCGTCTCCAGCCACTTGATGGCTTCGTCCTCGCCGCCCAGCTCGTCGATCAGCCCGTTCCCGATGGCCTGCCGTCCGGAATAGACGCGCCCATCGGCCACGGCGGCGAGCTGTTCCGGGGTGTAGTTGCGGCGCTCCTGGACCAGCGCCTTGAACCAGTCGAAGGCATCGTCGAGCATGAACTCGATGCTCTTGCGCATCTCGTCGGACATCGGCTCGAAGGGCGACGGACCGCCCTTGAGCGGCGACGTCTTCACCTCGTTGACGCTGACGCCGATATTGTCCATCAGCTTCGAGAACTCCGGCACCTGGAAGATCACGCCGATCGAGCCGGTCAGCGCGTTGTCCCGGGCGTAGATGCGGTCCGCGCCCAGCGCCGCGATATAGCCGCCCGACGCGCCCATGGCGTCGATGACCGCGACAACCGGCTTCTCTTCGGCGATCTTGCGCAGGCCCTTGTAGATGACTTCCGAGCCGACCACGGTGCCGCCCGGACTGTTGATCCGGACGATCACGGCCTTGACGGAATCATTCTTGGCGATCTCGCCAAGCAACTCCTCCCGCTCCTTCTCGTCCATGATGACGCCGTCGATATTGACGCGGGCGATATGGGGCAGGACGCCCTTGCCCTTGCCGCCAAAGACCGCGAGGGCAAGACCGACGACCAGGACCAGGGCCGCGACGCGCCAGAAGGCCAGTCGGCGCTTCAGCTTGCGCCGGGCCAGCAGTTCATCCACATCGATCGCCATTCAGCACTCCACGAGCAAGAGGGCTCATCATAAAGAAAGCCCCCCGGCCTGAGAACAGGCCAGAGGGCTTCCATGTCAGAATCCCTCGATGACGAGAGATTTAGTCGTTGGCTTCCCGGCGAGCCTTGTCCATGGCCGCGCCCAGGATGTCGCCCAGGCTGGCGCCGGCATCGGCCGAACCATACTGAGCCACGGCCTGCTTCTCTTCCTCGATCTCCAGCGCCTTGATCGACAGCGCGATACGACGCGCCGACTTGTCGACGTTGGTCACGAGCGCATCGACCTTGTCGCCGACGGCAAAGCGTTCCGGGCGCTGATCGCCACGGTCGCGCGCAAGATCGCCACGGCGGATGTAGCCGGGGAAATCAGAGTCGCCGAACTTCACTTCGAGGCCGTTCTCGGTCACCGCCGTGATGATGCAGGTGACGATCGAGCCCTTCTTGGTGCTGGACGAAACGCCAGCGAAGGGGTCGCCGCCGAGCTGCTTCACGCCCAGACCGATCCGTTCCTTTTCCATGTCGATGTCGAGAACGATCGCCTTGACGGTATCGCCCTTCTTGTAGTCCTTGATCGCCTCATCGCCCGAACGGTTCCAGTCCAGGTCCGACAGATGGATCATGCCGTCCAGATCGTTGTCGAGACCGATGAACAGACCGAATTCGGTGATGTTCTTGACCTGGCCTTCGACGGTCGAGCCGACCGGATGCGCATCCGAGAAGGATTCCCACGGATTGTCCTGAACCTGCTTGAGGCCCAGGCTGATGCGGCGCTTGGACGGATCGACGTCGAGGACCATGACCTCGACTTCCTGGCTCTGCGACACGATCTTGCCGGGGTGAACGTTCTTCTTGGTCCACGACATTTCGGACACGTGCACCAGACCTTCGACACCGGGCTCCAGCTCGACGAAGGCGCCGTACTCGGTGATGTTGGTGACACGGCCGGTGAAGGTCGCGCGAACCGGATACTTGGCGTCGATGCCATCCCACGGATCGGCCTCGAGCTGCTTCATGCCCAGGCTGATGCGCTGGCTTTCCGGATTGACCTTGATCACCTGTACCTTGACGGTCTGGCCGATGTTCAGGACTTCCGACGGGTGGTTGATGCGGCGCCACGACATGTCGGTGACGTGCAGCAGGCCATCGATGCCGCCCAGGTCGACGAACGCGCCGTAATCGGTGATGTTCTTCACGACGCCGTCGAGCACCTGACCTTCGTGCAGATTGGACAGCAGTTCGGTGCGCTGTTCGGCGCGGGTCTCTTCCAGAACGGCGCGGCGCGAGACGACGATGTTGCCGCGGCGGCGATCCATCTTCAAGATCTGGAAGGGCTGGGTGATGCCCATCAGCGGGGTGACGTCGCGCACGGGGCGGATGTCGACCTGGCTGCCCGGCAGGAAGGCCACGGCGCCGTCGAGATCGACGGTGAAACCGCCCTTGACGCGGCCGAAGATGACGCCTTCGACGCGCGAGCTGTCGCCCGCCGCATCTTCAAGACGATCCCAGGCTTCTTCACGGCGGGCGCGTTCGCGGCTGATGACCGCCTCGCCCATCGCGTTTTCCATACGCTCGAGGAACACCTCGACCGTGTCGCCCACGTTGAGCGCCGGACGGCCGCCCTGCGGACCAAATTCTCCAAGCGGGATACGGCCTTCGGCCTTCAGGCCCACATCGACGACGACCACGTCGTTCTCGATGCCGACCACGGTGCCCTTGACCACCGAACCTTCGATGGCTTCACCGCCGCCAAAGCTTTCGTCCAGAAGGGCCGCGAATTCGTCACGGGCCGAGTTGCCCGCGGATTGAGTGGTAGATGACATATAAGCTCCTGCTTCTCTGTATCGTTACCGGCCAGCCGGTTTTTCCGGCGGTCTTTCCGCATCACCTCGCGGCGATGACGGACTCGACGACGGCTTTCGCCGCTTCAAAGGCGGCCTCTATATCCAAATTCGAGGTATCGAGCAAGTGCGCGTCAGCCGCGGGCTTCAGCGGCGCCACGGCCCTTTCGGCGTCGCGCCGGTCACGTTGCTCGATATCGGCGCGGATGATCGCCTCGTCGGCCGGCTCGCCCCGCGCGCGCAGTTCCGCGGCGCGGCGCGCGGCGCGAACCCCGGCACTGGCTGTGACAAACAGTTTCACCGTCGCATGGGGGCAGATCACGGTACCCACGTCGCGACCGTCGAGCACGGCCCCGCCGGTCTGGCGGGCAAAAGCACGCTGGTACTCCAGCAGTGCCGCCCGGACGCCCGGCATGGCCGAGACAATCGACGCCGCCTCGCCCGTGCGCTCGTCGCGCAGGCGTGGGCTGGCCAGAATATCGTCGGTCAGCGCCCGGGCCGCGGCCTCCGCCGCGCCTGAGTCGCCAAGGTAGGCGCCGGCGTCCAGCAGGCTCAGCGCGACCGCGCGGTAGAGCGATCCGGTGTCCAGATGCGGCACGCCGTAGTGGGCCGCCAGTCGGCGCGCGAGGGTTCCCTTGCCCGACGACGCCGGCCCATCGATGGCGATGATCACGCCGCGGGCTCCAGTCGGGCGCCGGCACTGGCCATCAACCCGGAAAAATTCGGGAACGAAGTGGCGATCATCTCGTCCTCGTCGACGGTCACCGGATTGCGCGAGGCGCAGCCCATGACCAGGAAGGACATGGCGATGCGATGGTCCATGAAGGTCTCGACCGTGCCGCCGCCGGGCACGTCGCCGGGGCGTCCATCGACGATCATGCCGTCCTCGAGTTCCTCGACCGTCACGCCGTTCGCCGCGAGACCGCGCGCCATGGCGCTGATCCGGTCGGATTCCTTGACCCGCAATTCTCCGAGTCCGCGCATGGTCGTGCGGCCCTGCGCGAAGGCGGCGGCGATGGCCAGCACCGGATATTCGTCGATCATGCTGGGTGCCCGCTCGGCAGGGACATCGACACCACGCAGCGTGCTGGAGCGCGCGGTGATGTCCGCGACGGGTTCGCCGCCTTCGACACGCCGATTGGTGATCTCGAGCGACGCGCCCATCTCGATGAGCGTGTCGAACAGACCGGCGCGAAGCGGGTTCACCGAAAGTCCCGTGACGGTCAGTTCCGAGCCTTCGGTGATCAGCGCGGCAACCAGCGGGAATGCCGCCGAGGAGGGATCGCCTGGAACGACCAGCGCCCGGCCCCGCAGGTCTGGATAGCCGTCGAGCGTGATGACGTCACCCTCGGGGCCATGCTCCACGGAGACCGACGCGCCGAAGTGACGCAGCATGTTCTCAGTGTGATCGCGGGTGGGCTCGCGCTCGATCACGATGGTCTTGCCGGGGGCATTGAGCCCCGCCAGCATGATGGCCGACTTCACCTGAGCGGACGGCACGGGGAGCGCGTAGCGGATCGGCAAGGCCGTCGAGGCGCCTTCCACCGTCAACGGCAGCCGGCCGCCTTCCGCCGCGGTGAAGCGGGCGCCCATCTGACGCAGCGGCGCCATCACCCGTTCCATCGGCCGTTTGCGCAGCGATGCATCGCCAGTGAAGACCGTGGTGAAGGGATGGGTCGCGACGACGCCCATCAACAGCCGCACGCCGGTGCCGGCATTGGCCAGATCGAGCACGTCGGACGGCGCGGCCAGCCCGCCGACGCCGGTGCCATGCACGCTCCAGACGCCGTCGTCACCGCGCGTGATCTCGGCGCCCAGCGCCCGCATCGCGCGGCCGGTCGCCAGCACATCCTCGCCCTCGAGCATGCCGGAAATGCGCGTCTCGCCAACCGCGAGACCACCCAGCATCAGCGAGCGGTGCGAGATGGACTTGTCGCCCGGCGCGGCATGCCGTCCGGTCAGCCCGGTGATCCTGAAAGCGGTGCGCGCGCCCATGAGTCGGTTTCCTTTTCGGGTTGCGGCGCCTCTCTAGCACAGCTTCCAAGGCTGGCCAATTACGTGCCGCGAACCAAATAGGGCTTTGACACCCGGTGCCGCGCGTGGCAATGGGTTTCGCCAATCCAAACCGTCGCAGTCAAAGTGAGGACAAGGTGGCAAAGCCTGAGCTGGGAACAAAGCGCCAGTGCCCGAAATGCGGCACCCGCTTCTACGATCTGGGTAAATCCGATCCGATCACCTGCATCAACTGCAGCCACACCTTCCTGCCCGAGGCGATCCTGAAGCCCCGGCGCCCGGTCGCGGAAGCGGTTGAAGAAAAGAAGGTCGTCAAGGCGCCCGTGGCGGATGCGGACGACGACGATATCCTCGAGGACGATGATGGCGACATGGATTCCATCCTCGAGATCGAGGACGAGGAAGACGATATCGACGTGGAAGTGGAGGTCGATGTCGAAGATGATGGCGACGACGATAAATAGTCGCTTGACCTTCGGATCGCCCCCGCGCATATAGACGCGGCTTCGGCGGGTCGGTGGCCCACCGAACACCAGCTGGGGGGCTGTAGCTCAGTTGGGAGAGCGCTACAATGGCATTGTAGAGGTCAGCGGTTCGATCCCGCTCAGCTCCACCAGAACCCCAGAAAAGCCGCCTTCGGGCGGCTTTTTCATGCCTGTCGCGCATTGGAACCCAATGGCCTTGCCAATCTTGGATATATTCCGTCAGATATAGCGATAATCTGGCTGGAGAAACCTCATGTCTCGATTGAAATGGATGCGGACAAAGGTCCTGCTTCTGGCCGCCAGCCTGGCGGCGCTGACGTTCTCGCTGCCGGCGCGCGCCGAATCGCCGGGCATCACGGTCTTCGCCGCGGCCTCGCTGACGAACGCTCTGCAGGATCTCGGCGCCGCCTATACGGCCAGAACCGGGGTTGCCGTACGATTTTCATTCGCGTCGAGTTCGGCCGTCGCCCGCCAGATCGAGGCCGGCGCGCCCGCCGACCTTTTCGTCTCCGCCGATACGGAATGGATGGACTATCTCGAGGAGCGCGGCCTGATCGAAACGGCGAGCCGGAAAAACCTCGTGGCGAATCGCCTGGTGCTCATTGCCCCGTCGGACCGCGCCGTCCAGCTGGAAATCAAGCGCGGCTTTCCCATCGCGGCCGCGCTCGGCACGGGGGGCCGCCTGTCGCTGGGCGATCCCGCTTTCGTGCCCGCCGGACGGTATGCCGAGGACGCCCTGCGCACGCTCGGCGTCTGGGACAGTCTCGCCGGCAGGCTGCTGCCCGCCGAGAACGTCCGCTCGGCGTTGGCCTTCGTTGCCCGCGGCGAGGCGCCGCTGGGAATCGTTTACCGCAGCGACGTGACGGTGGAGCCCAAGGTCCGAATCGTGGGCCTGTTTCCCGCGGACAGCCACACCCCCATCGTCTATCCGGTCGCCCTGGTAAAAGGCGGGAACCCCCAGGCGCAGGCCTTCCTCGGCTTTCTGACGGAAGAAGGGGCGAAGGCCGTGTTCGATAAATACGGTTTCTCGCCGCTGCCCTAGAAAATATCGACGCCGATCCTGCGGCGGGTGACGGGCCCGGTGGATTTTCCCTGCCCTGGTACGGTATAGACGAAGCGGGCATTCTCTCGCATGGCACCGGGGCACGCGGCGCCGACGGGTTCATTCATACGCAGGTCCTCACGGGCCCGGAGAACTGCCTTGCCTCACGTGTCGGTCATCCGCCATCTCGCCTTCGAGGATCTGGGACTGTTCGCCGCCCCGCTCGAGGCGCGGGGCTGGACCATCCGAATAGTCGACGCCGGCATCGACGATATCGCGGACGCCATCGCCGATGCCGATCTGGCCGTGATCTGCGGCGGCCCGATCGGGGTCTATGAGAGCGACCGCTATCCCTTCCTGCTCGACGAACTGGCCGCCATCGAGCGCCGGGTAGAGGCCGGGCTCCCTACGCTGGGCCTGTGCCTCGGCGCCCAGCTCATCGCCGCCGCGCTTGGCGCCCCAGTCTATCCGGGCCGGCGCAAGGAAATCGGCTGGGGCCGGATACAGCTGACCATCGATGGCCGCGAATCCTGCCTGGCGGCGGTGGCCGAGACTCCGGTCCTGCACTGGCATGGCGACACGTTCGACCTGCCTCCGGGCGCGGCATTGCTCGCGTCCTCGGACACCTATCCGCATCAGGCCTTCGCTATTGGCGCGCACACACTGGCGCTTCAGTTCCATGCGGAGGCCGATCCCCGGCGCATCGAGCAATGGCTGATCGGTCACGCCGCCGAGCTCTCGGCCTCCGGGGTGGACGTTCCGGGACTTCGCCAGCGCACCGCCGCCGTGCGCGACGCGGTCGAGGCGGCGGCCCCCGACCTGCTCAATCGCTGGATCGAGGGGTGGCGTTGAGCGTCTGACGGCTTTCGGTGACGAAGCAATCGACCGCCTCCGCCTTCAGCCGTTCGCACAGATCGGCGGCGGCCGCCCGATCATCGAAAGCGCCGACCTGAAGGCGGTGATAGACGCCCTTTTCGCCAAGATCGGCCCGCAGAACGAACAGCTCCTTGTCCCCGAGCAGGGCTGGATGTTCGGCCACCAGCCGGGACCAGCGTGAACGGGCCTCGTCCTCGGTACGGCCCGCGCCCACCTGAACTCTGAAGCCGCCGGTAACCGACGACCTGGATGGTCCGGGATCGGTATTGGCCATGCGCACCTTGATGGCCCGCGACACGGTCACCGGCGCCGGGACGGGCGCTGGCGCCGCTGTCTCCACCTCCGGCCGGGGTGCCGCCGCGACACCGATCCTCATGGACTTGACCGGCTGGCAACCCTGCCCCGTCCTGCCGACCGCGGCGCAGAGCGCCTCGGCCGAGGATTCTCCGGCCAGCGGGCCGGTCCGGACACGATAGGAAGCGACGCCGCCCACCCGCAGGGTTTCGATATCGACACCCGCCGCGCCCAGGGCAGCCGCATGGCGCGACAGCAAAGCCTCCCGTAGAGCCGCGGCTTCGGCGGCGCTGGTCAGCGAGGCGAACTGGACCCGGTACACCACGCCCGGCTGCGTTTCAGGAGGCTTGGCCACATGCAGGGCGGGCCGGTCGGCCGGCGCCGCGGCGGGCCGCACCGGGATGGGCACCGACGCCGTCCGTCCCGGCGGCGGGACCGCTTGGGGCGGCTCCGGATCAGCGGCCGGCGGCGCGCGCGCCGGCTCGGGCGGCGTCGGGGATGGCACGGTCCTGGCCGGGCCCGTGAGCATGGAGGAATCGACCACTCTCGCCAGCGGCGAGACACCGGCAATGACCTCCGCCGGTATGGGATCGAGCTCGCCCAGCACCAGATCGCCCCCAGGGCGATGCAGGATAGCCTCGCCATTGAACGCCCCAGGCGGCCCGGACGGCGCGACAGCCGCCGTGATGGGCGAGTCGGGCAGGACAAGCGAGGCGGCCAGCTTCTCGGCCTCGGCGACCCCTTCAGGACTCAGATATGCCTTCACCATGGACAGGGCCGACCGCGCTTCCGACTGGCCCGCCGCGGCAGCCAGGCTGAACCAGGCATAGGCCTCGACGAAATCCTGCGCCAGATAGTCGCCGTTGAAGTACTGCACACCCATCATGTACTGGGACGCCGGGTCACCCCCTCTTGCCGCCTGACGCCAATAGAAAATGGCGTCGCCGCCTTCTGCCGGACTGCGCTCGAAATACATGGACCCCAGATTGGCCTGAGCTCCAACATGGCCGAGGCCCGCGGCGCGCAGATAATATTCCTCGGCTCGCGCCAGGTCGCGAGGGACACCCCGTCCCAGACGGTGCATCTGCCCCAGATTGAACAAGGCCCGAGGGTCGTTCTTCTCCGCCAGAGGCACCCATTCCTGGATCGCGGCGGGATAATCGCCTCGTTCATAGGCGGCGGCGCCGGCCAGGAAATCCGCCTGCGCGCTGCCTGCCCCGCCAAGCGCCAGCACCAGCGCCAGCGCCAGCGCCGCGACGGGAACGCGCGGGACCGTCATGGGGCGAAAGAGGACAGACATGGGGAGGCGACCTGCGGAGTTGCTGACTTTGCCATCATCAGTGTCGGCACGGGTGACGTGCCACAAGATAAGCGTCGGTCGGAGCACGGCGATCCATTCGAGCGGAGTGATCGTCCACTATAGGCACAGCCCGCGGGAGCGTCCATCAGCGGCCTGTTGTCTCTTGAAAGCCCACCGGTCTTTCCCACATAGGAAACAGCGGCGCCGACGGTCGGGCCGCGGAATCTGGGTGCCTTCGGGGCCCGTAATTGCCCGCTTCCGGGAAGGAGGCAATATGACGCGTGTATCTCTGCTATCGAGTCCCTTTCTGCTCGGGTTCGATCGGCTGGAAAGTATGCTGGAGCGCGCCGCACGATCGGCCGACGATGCCTATCCGCCTTACAACATCGAACAGACCAGTGAAACGTCATGGCGCATCGTGCTCGCCGTGGCCGGTTTCCTGCCCGAGCACCTGAGCGCCACGGTTGAAGACAACCAGTTGGTCGTCGCGGGGGCGCAACCCGAGGACAAGACCCGCAATTTTGTTCACCGGGGAATTGCAACCCGACAGTTCCAGCGGCGTTTCATCTTGGCAGAGGGGATCGAAGTGGTACGCGCGGGTGTCGAGAACGGTCTTCTGACCATCGAGCTGACGCGCCCCAAGACGCAAAGCGTGGTTCGGAGAATCGATATCGTCACCAGATAACGCCTGTGACCGGCTCGCGAAAGGAGAGGTCGATATGATCGAGACACATACCTTGAAGAACCTGACGCCCGAGGCGTTTCTCGCCCTCGGCGCCGAGGATACCATCTATATCCGCCCCATAGTGCAGAATGGCGTGCTGGCCTTTTCAGTCCATACCGGCGCCGGGCAACCCATCGGCCTCCTGGCAAGCGCCGATCACGCCCAGGCGGCGGCGCTCCAGCATGACATGACGCTGGTCAGCGTCCACTGACCCTCAAACAAACGCGGCGAGGCCCGGGCCTCGCCGCTTGTCGTTAGAAAGCCGCGTTCAGGCGGCGTTGGTCTGCGCATTCCCCTGTGTCAGGAGCGCATACAACGCTCCCGCGCCGTCGGCACCGCGCAATTTTTCACACATCGCCCGGTCCCGCAACAGGCGGGATACCTTCGCCAGCGCCTTGAGATGGTCCGCGCCCGCGCTCTCCGGGGCAAGCAGCATGAAGATCAAATCCACCGGCTGATCGTCGATGGACTCGAAATCGATCGGCTCATCGAGCTTGGCGAATAGCCCGTACAACCTGTCGATCTTTTCGAGCCGTCCATGGGGAATGGCCACGCCCTGCCCCACGCCCGTGGTCCCAAGACGCTCACGGCCCAGGATCGTCTCCAGGATCTCGCGCGAGGCGATGCCTGTCAGGGTCGCCGCACGCTCCGACAATTCCTGCAACGCCTGACGCTTGCTGCTGGCCTTCAAGCCGGCAAAAACCGCGTCAGGCGATAGAAGCTGCTGAATTTCCATGGCGCATCCGTTCCTCAGCGAGACGGGCTTGAAAGCATGACCTAGTTCTGGCCCTGCGGATCGATCCAGCCGATGTTGCCATCCGGCCTGCGATACACCACGTTGAGACGACCGTGGGACGAATTACGGAACATCACGACCGGTGCGTCCGACAGATCCATGCGCATGACAGCCCCGCCGACGGTCGTGGTCGGGATATCGAGCCGCATCTCCGCAACAATAACCGGCTGGTGATCTTCCGGTTCCTCGTGATCTTCATGTTCACTGGCCAGAACGTAACCGGCCGCTTCGACCAGTTCCGCGTCGCCCTTGTGGTTCGCATGATGATTGCGCAGGCGTCGCTTGTACCGGCGCAGGCGCTTCTCGATCCGCTCCAGCGCCTGATCGAAGGTCGCGTAGGGATCCGCGGCAGACGCGTGGCTTTGCATCTGGATGCCGTGCCCCGCATGCACGAGACACTCGACGCGGATCATATGGGCCTCGGGCGAGAAGGTAATGTGAGCGCTGACCGCGCGCTCGAAATACTTGCTCACCGTCTCGTCGATCCGGTCTGTCACGTGCTTGCGCAGTGCCTCGCCTACATCGATCTGCTTGCCGTTGACGTGAATTTCCATGCTTTGCGTTACACCCTGCGATCTTCGTGATGAGTTCCAAGAGGTGCCGAAGCCGACTCTTGCGGATCTTGCCCCCGCCAAGAGGCGCGGACCATAGTGGTGTCGGCGTTGACTGTCAAATTCTGAGCCCCCGTTCCTACCGCCCTGCTTTCAGCCGCCGTCTTCGCACCGATGACGGAATATGCATCGCCTCCCGGTACTTTGCGACCGTGCGACGCGCGATATCAATATCATCGTCCCGGAGCAGCTCCACGAGCCTGTCATCGGACAATATGGCGTTCGGCGACTCCTTGTCGATCAACTCCCGGATCCGGTGGCGGACTGCTTCGGCGGAATGGGACTCGCCCCCTTCGGCCGCCGCGATCGCCGCCGTGAAGAAATACTTCAACTCGAAGGTTCCGCGCGCGCAAGACAGATATTTGCCGGCCGTGACACGGCTGACGGTGCTTTCATGCATGCCGATGGCATCGGCGACCTGCTTCAAGTTGAGGGGGCGCAGATGAGCGACGCCGCGCAGGAAGAACCCCTCCTGGCGGCGGACCAGTTCGGCGGCCACCTTGAGGATCGTCTTCGCACGCTGGTCCAGCGCCTTGACCAGCCAGCTGGCATTGCTGAAGCAGTCGGACAGATAGGCGCGGTCGTGCTTGGACCGGCTGGCGACCCGCACCTCGGCATAATAATGCGCATTGACCAGCACACGGGGCAGCACATCCGCGTTGAGTTCCACGCCCCATGACCCGTCCGGCCTGCGGGCGACGAAGACGTCAGGCGTGACCACGTCGGCGGTGACCGCGTCGAAGGCCAGGCCGGGCTTTGGATCCAGTGCCCGCAGCTCCACCAGCATGTCGGCGAAATCCTCGTCGCTGACGCCGCACTGCCGCTTGAGCCAGTCGATACGGCCCTCCGCGAGGGCTTCGAGATTCTCGACCAATGTTTCCATGGCCGGATCAAACCGGTTCCGGTCCCGCAGCTGGAGAGCGAGGCACTCCGCGAGGTTGCGCGCGCATACGCCGGGCGGGTCGAACTGCTGCAGGATGTCGAGAACACGCTCGACATCGTCCAGCGCGCAGCCGAGCCGTTCGGCCACCTCCGCAATGGAATCGCGCAGATAGCCACTGTCATCGACCAGATCGATGAGGTAGCTCCCGATCATCTTCTGGCGCCCATCGGCCAACGTCATGCCAAGCTGGTCAGTCAGATGTCCGCGCAGGGTCGTTGGAACGGCCAGGCGCGCCGATGGGTCATCCAACGGGCCGCCACCCTCGCCGCCCTCACGGCCGCCGCTCCAGGGACTGGCGGGTGAGGCATGCAGGAGATCGTCGGCGACCGGCGCAGGCCCCAGGTCCCGATCGTCATTGGTGAAGACATTATCGTAGCCGCTGTCGATCGGCGCATCCGGCGTATCCAGCGCGGGCGTGCTGGGCGTCGCCGCATCGACACCGGTCGCGGCTTCCGCGAGAGGTGCATCGCCGGCCGCGTAATCGAATTCGAGCAGAGGATTGGACTCGACCTGTTGCTCCACGAAGGAGACAAGGTCCAGGTTCGAGAGTTGCAGCAGCTTGATGGCCTGTTGCAACTGTTGCGTCATGACCAATTGCTGGCCTTGCCGCAGAACTTGTCGCAATCCGGATGCCATCAGATCCTATCCGCCGGCACCGCGCGCCGCCGACCAAGGGAGCACGCGCGTCTTACCGGATAAATCTCTCTCCCAGATACACCCGGCGGACATCCTCGTTGGCCACGATTTCGTCGGGCGTACCGCTCATCAGCACATTGCCGTCATAGATAATATACGCCCGGTCGATGATGTCGAAGGTTTCCCGCACGTTGTGATCGGTGATGAGCACGCCGATTCCGCGGTCCTTGAGATGCGCGACCAGATCGCGGATGTCGCCGATGGCAATGGGATCGATGCCGGCGAACGGCTCGTCGAGCAGGATGATACTGGGCTTGCCGGCCAGGGCGCGGGCGATTTCGACGCGGCGTCGCTCGCCGCCCGACAGGGACAGCGCCGGTGAATGGCGCAGCCGGGTGATGCCGAATTCCTCAAGCAGGTTCTCAAGCATCTGGCCGCGCGTTTCGCGATCCGGTTCGACCAGCTCCAGCACGGCCATGATGTTGTTCTCGACCGACATGCCGCGAAAGATCGAGGCTTCCTGCGGCAGATAGCCGATCCCCAGACGCGAGCGCCGGTACATGGGCAGCGTGGTGACGTCGAGGCCATCCAGAACGATCTGCCCTGAATCGGGCCGGATCAATCCGACAATGGCATAAAAGCAAGTGGTCTTGCCGGCGCCGTTCGGGCCGAGCAAGCCGACGACTTCGCCGCGGTGCACGTCGAGGCTGATGCCCTTGAGCACGGGGCGCCCCTTGAAACTCTTGCCGATCCCAACCGCGAACAGCCCTTCGCGCTGCCGCGCCGGATCGACCGGCGGCGGCGCCTGCCCGTCATCCTTCACGGTCGCCGCGATGGCCTCGAAGACCTTGGACTGCCCCTGTTCGAACAGGTCGCCTGCTTTGAGCTTGCCTTCGCCAGTCGACAATGGAGTGCCTTACCTGTCCTGCTTCGGGGTAGTTGCCGGCTTGTTGCCGGTCGCGGGCGTGAACTCGCCCCGGACGCGCTGTTCGCCCGCCAGATCGGGGAGACCCTGGAACCTGGCCTTGCCGGAATCCAGATTGATCTCGAGCCGGCTGCCCCGGACCACGCTGTCGCCCTGCCGCAGCACGACTCTTCCGCCCATGGTCACCAACTGGCGGCCGATGTCGTAAACGGCCCAATCGCCCTCGGCGGTGTCGCCGCGGGAGGTGATCCGCACGTTGCCCCGGCTGTCGAGGCGGGTGACGGAGCCGGTCAGTCCGCTCTTCGCCTGCCCTGCGCCGGCCGGATTGTCCTGATAATAGACCCTCACCTCGTCGCCCAGCAGGGTCATGTCCCCCTGCACGGCCTCGACCTTGCCGATGAAGCTGGCCACCTGGCCTTCCTTCTTCACCTCCAGCCGGTCGGCGGAGAACTGGATCGGATCCTTCGCGTCGTGGTTGCTGAAGCCGTTTTGCGCGGCCATGGCCGCCGGCGCGACCATCAAGGCGAGGGCAAGTCCGAGACAGAGGCTTTTTTTCTTGCTGGGCATTCGGGCGCCTTAATCGACCGCGCGGGGATAAACGGTCATCTTCACCCCGTCGCGCAAAGTTATGTTCTCGTTCTTGACATCGACATCGACGCCGCCGGCCTGGAACCTGCCGAATGGCCCCTGACCATGCACCGCATCGTTGCTGGTGCCCATGCCTTTGCCAAGGTCCAGCGACATCTTGGGGGTATGAACCTCCATGCCAGAGTCCGAGAATACATTGACTTGACCGGTCAAATCCAGAATCTCGGCCTTGGGCCGAAACGTTCCCACCGGCGCATCGAGCGCGACCCAGGAATCGCCCTTCATCTTGACGTCTGCCGTTATGGTATCGAGGATCACTGTCTCGTCATTCGTCGCGTCGTGATAGGCCGAATTGGCACTGATCGAGAACGACCTGTCTTGCGTGTCGGTTCCGACAAAGCGCGGCGCCACCATGCGCGCTTTGTCGTCGGATTCCTTCAGCTCGGAAAAGGCCAGAGTGAAACCGCTCGTCGTGCCGCGCACGGCAGGAAGTATCAGGATACCGAACAGCAGCGCCGCCGCGCCCGCCGGCAGGATGCGCTTCATCAGCCGGACGTAGCGATTATATCGATCCTCTCGGGTCACGAGGAGGTCGTAGCGCGGCTCCAAAGCTTTTCTCCAGCAGCGACACCCACTTCCATGAACATAGGACGATCGGGGCGCCCGGCATTATCTATGGGGACTCGTCGCCGGGATCAAGGTGAACCGCGTCCGGAAGCCCACCGCGTCAGGCATGGCACCCGCGCGCCTAGGAATGGGCGAAGATATCTTCTTCCGGCCAGCCGGCCAGATCGAGCCGGGCGCGGGTGGGAAGGAAATCGAAACAGGCCTGGGCAAGCGCCAGTCGACCCTCGCGCTCCAGCATCACGTCGAGCTTGCGCTTCAACTCGTGAAGGTACAGCACGTCGGACGCGGCATAGGCGAGCTGCGCATCGCTGAAATCGGGCGCGCCCCAGTCGGAGCTCTGCTGCTGCTTGGACAGGTCCACGCCCATCAACTCGCGGCACAGCTCCTTCAGCCCATGACGGTCGGTATAGGTCCGCACCAGCCTCGAGGCGATCTTCGTACAGTAGACCGGCGCCGGCATCACGCCGAGCGCGCCGCTCAGGGCGGCGAGGTCGAAGCGGGCAAAATGGAAAAGCTTGAGGACCGCGGGATCGGCCAGCAGCGCCTTCAGGTTGGGCGCATCCGTGCCTGGCAGGATCTGCACGAGGTGGGCGCTGCCATCTCCCGAGGACAGCTGCACCAGGCAGAGCCGGTCACGGCCGGGGCGAAGTCCCATGGTCTCGGTATCGATGGCCACGGAGGGGCCGAAGCCAACGCCCGCCGGCAGGTCGCCGCGATGCAGTGTGATTGTCATGCTACGGGGGTTCCGTGTTTTGGTGCCCAGGAGAGGACTCGAACCTCCACGACCTTGCGATCACTAGCACCTGAAGCTAGCGCGTCTACCAATTCCGCCACCTGGGCAACTCCGTGTGTCACGGTGGAGGCAGTTCCTATTGCCCGCCGTGTTGGTTGTCAACATGCCAATCGCACCTATTCGTCATTCTTGTGTCATTTCCCGGATGCGCATGTCAGCGCGCCGGAAGTTTCAGGTAGCAATCCTGCGGCCCGGCGGTATTTTAGCCCTCAGTTTCAGGCATCCGCGCGAACAGAGACCTCATGACACGTGACCTCGTTACGGTGATCGGCGGCTCCGGCTTCATCGGCCGGTACGTTGTCCGTCTCCTTGCCCAGCAGCATGTCCGCATCCGTGTGGCGGTGCGTCATCCCAATCAGGGCCTGTTCCTGAAGCCGATGGGCAGCGTTGGGCAGATCCAGCTCACCGCGGCCAATGTCCGGCATCCCGATTCCATCGCCCGCGCCGTCGATGGCGCCGGCGTGGTGATCAACCTGCCGGGCATCCTCTACGAATCCGGTCACCAGGATTTCGAATCGGTGCAGGCCGAGGGACCGGGCGTTGTCGCCCGCGCGGCGGCGGCGGCCGGCGTCGGCCGGCTGGTGCATGTCTCCGCCATCGGCGCCGATGCCGACTCCGAATCGGATTACGCACGCACCAAGGCGCAGGGCGAATACGCGCTCCGCGCCGCGTTTCCGTCGGCGACGATCCTGCGCCCCAGTATCGTCTTCGGGCCCGAGGACGACTTCTTCAACCGCTTTGCCGCGATGACCCGGATGCCCATGCCGCTGCCCCTGATCGGCGGCGGCAAGACCCGGTTCCAGCCGGTCTATGTCTGCGACGTGGCGCAGGCGATCGTGATCGCGGCCCTCGAAGGCAAGGGCCTGGGTGAAACCTTTGAACTGGGCGGCCCGCGCGTCTACAGCTTCCGGGAAATTCTCGAGCTGGTGTTGGCGCAGACGCACCGGGACAAGATGATGATGCCGCTGCCTTTCGGCCTCGCCAAGATCATCGGCGGGCTCTGCCAGACGCTCTTCGCGCTGTCGCCATGGAATCCGCCGCTCACCATCGACCAGGTCGAGTTGCTGAAACACGACAATGTGGTCACGTCGGACCGCACCCTGCGTGACTTCGGAATCGACCCCACGCCGGCTGAATCGGTTGTCGGTTCCTACCTCCAGCGCTTCCGCAAGCAGGGTCAGTTCAACAAGCCTGCAGAGGCAATCTGAACCTTCGGCCATCCGCCGTCGTTTGACATGAACGCCTGTGATGGAATGGACAGGCGCCCTGAGCGATTAACGGTAAAGGACGAATGCGTCTCTTCCATCTCTGGCTATCCCCTTTCTCCCGCAAGGTTCGAATCGCGCTGGCGGAGCTGGGCTTGGAAGCGAAACTGGTCATCGAACCGGTATGGGAGCGCCGCGACGCGTTCCTGGCGCTGAACCCGGCCGGAACCGTGCCCGTTCTCGTCGAGAACGACGGCACCGTCATTGCCGACAGCGCGGCCATCTGCGAGTACCTGAATGAAACCGTCCTCACCCGGTCGCTTTATGGCCGGGATGCCATCACGCGGGCCGAAGTACGGCGGCTCGTCGCCTGGTTCGACCAGAAGTTTCACCGTGAGGTGACCGATAATCTGGTGACCGAGAAGGTCATGAAGCGCTTCATGAAGATGGGCACGCCCAATTCCAGCGCGATCCGCGCCGGCCTGCACAACATCGGCTACCACATGCAATATATCGCCTACCTGACCGAGCGGCGCCGCTGGCTGGGGGGCGACGAATTCTCGCTGGCCGACATCGCCGCCGCGGCGCATCTTTCCTGCGTCGATTACCTCGACAACGTGCCTTGGGACGCGCACCCGGAGGCGAAGGACTGGTATGTCCGGGTCAAGTCCCGGCCAAGCTTCCGTGCCGTGCTCGCGGACCGCATTCCGGGGCTGGCGCCGCCGCCGCACTATGACAATCTCGACTTCTAGGACGGACACTGCGGACGACCTGAAGCGGGAGATTCGCACCCGTCTGATGGAAGAGGGCTTCGACGCCGTCGCCTTCACCCTGCCCGCGAGCATTCCGGAGTTTCCCGCCCGGTTGCGGTCTTTTCTCGACCAGGGCCGCCACGGCGACATGGGCTGGCTGGCCGAAAAGGCCGACCGGCGCGGCGATCCCCGGACCTTGTGGCCGGAGGTACGCAGCATCATCGTCACCGCCATCAACTACGGCCCGCAGGACGACCCGATGGCGCGGCTGGCGCATACGGACCGTGGCGTCATCTCCGTCTATGCGCGCAACCGAGACTATCACGATGTTATCAAGAAGCGCCTCAAGCGGGTGGGCCGCTGGCTTCACCAGTCGCACGGCGCCGCCATCAAGGTGTTCGTCGATACCGCCCCGGTGCCGGAAAAGCCGCTGGCCCAGGCGGCGGGGCTGGGCTGGCAGGGCAAGCACACCAACCTCGTCTCGCGCGGCTTCGGGTCATGGCTCTTCCTCGGCGCGATCTATACGGATGCGGACCTGCCTGCCGATGCGCCCGAGACCGATCATTGCGGCCAGTGCCGCAATTGCCTCGACGCCTGCCCGACGCAGGCCTTTCCCGCGCCCTATCAGCTGGACGCGCGCCGCTGCCTGTCCTACCTCACCATCGAATTCGGCGGGCACATCCCGCTGGAATTCCGCGCGCCCATGGCGAACCGCATCTATGGCTGCGATGACTGCCTGGCGGTCTGCCCGTGGAACAAGTTCGCGCGGGACGCCGCCGAGACCGCGTTCCATCCGCGCGCGGAATTGACGTCGCCCCGGCTGACGGATCTCGCCGCGCTGGACGATGCCGGCTTTCGGGCATTCTTCTCGGGATCGCCGATCAAACGGATCGGCCGTGACCGGTTTGTCCGCAACGTGCTGATCGCCTTGGGCAACAGCCGCGACGGCAAGGCGGTCGGCATCGTCGAGAGCCTGCTGGACGACACGTCGCCGCTGGTGCGGGCGATGGCCGCCTGGGCGCTCAGGGAGCTGGCGCCGGCGCGGTTTTCGGCGGCGCGGACCGGGCGGCTGGCGCTGGAGACGGACCCGGCGGTCCAGGCGGAGTGGTCGCCTTCGCCTCGGCCTGCTGCTGCGCCCGCGCCGCGCTGATGCTGCCGGCCGCCGCCTTGGCCAATGGTGTATCGGGCGCTTCCTTGGTGACCTGGAGCCAGTCGACGATCGCCGCGTCCAGATTGCCGATCGATGAATTCAGATTGCCGCTTTCCAGCAGCGCTTCCGGGCTTTGCGGATCGAGCGCCAATGCCTGATCGATGTCGGCGCGCGCGGATGCGAACGCACTGCGCGCCCGGTGCGCCGCGGCGCGATAGGCCAGCGCGTCGGCGCGCGGACCGCCGAGCTTGATCGCCTGATCGAGATCGGTCACCGCCGCTTCGAGATTGCCCATTTCGACACGCGCCCGTGCCCGGTCGATCAGAATTTCCGCCGACCGGCCAGCGTCGCCGCCGCTTTCGGCGAGGGCGTCCGACAGAACCGCGAACGCCTTCTCGTGCTTTTCCGCCATCAGCCAGGCGTTGCCGGCCTGGGCGAGCAGATCGGCGGCCAACGACGGCGGAACCGGTTTGGCCGCGGGCAGCGGACTGCCGTCCTCGTCCTGTTGCAGGCTCGCCGCATCCGGCTGCCGGGCCTGCTGCGCCGCGCGCCCGGACAGCTCTTCGAGCAGACCGGCGGCTTGTTCATAATCACCGAGAGTAAATAACGCCAGCGCCCGGCAATGCTCCGCCGGAATGCCGCCGCCATTGTCCCGCCATTCGGTAGCGAGCTCGTAGGCACGTTTGGGCGCCATGTCGACCAGCTTCATGCACTCGGAATAGTTGCCGGCCAGCGCCGGAAACGCGAACAACGCCAGGAAGGCGCCGGAGAGAATGGCGGCAGTGTTTTTCAAGGGGAAGCCTTGTCGGGTTCGGGGCGTAAACTCTAGATTGAGGCTGCCAAACATATAGGAGATCGGTGCCGATGAAGCGACTCTTCGTCTTCGGACTGGGTTACACCGCCAGGATCGTGGGCCGTCAATTGCGGGCCGATGGCTGGAAAGTGGCCGGCACCTGCCGGTCGCCGGACACGAAGGCGGCGCTCGAAGCGCAGGGCTTCGAGGCCTTCCTGTTCGACGGCTCGGCCCCGCTCGAAAATCCCGAGCGCGCCCTCGAAGGCACCACCCATCTGCTGGCGTCCATTCCTCCCGACGAATCCGGCGATCCGGCGCTCCGGCATCATGCCCGCGAAATCGCCTCGATCACGCGCCTCGCCTGGGCCGGCTACCTGTCGACCACCGGGGTCTATGGCGACAAGGATGGCGCGTGGGTGGACGAGGCGACGCCGCGATCGCCCTCCACGGCGCGGGGCCGGCGCCGGGCGGAAGCCGAAATGGGCTGGATGAGCCTTTACGAGATGGGTCGCGTCCCCGTGCATCTGTTCCGCCTGCCCGGCATCTATGGACCGGGCCGCAGCGCCATCGAGGCTGTCACCGCCGGGCGGACACGGCGCGTCTTCAAGGAAGGGCAGGTCTTCTCGCGCATTCACGTGGACGACCTGGCGACCGCGCTGATCGCCTCCATGGTCCAGCCCCGCCCCGGCGCCATCTACAACATCTGCGATGACG
Source organism: Iodidimonas sp. SYSU 1G8 (assembly GCF_039655775.1). Lineage (NCBI taxonomy): Bacteria > Pseudomonadati > Pseudomonadota > Alphaproteobacteria > Iodidimonadales > Iodidimonadaceae > Iodidimonas > Iodidimonas sp. SYSU 1G8. The sequence continues at coordinate 1,532,665 of NZ_JBBYXJ010000001.1, forward strand.
AGCCCGCGCCGCCGCAGGAGGTCACGGCTTTCGCCTGCGAGCTGCTGGGCCTGCCCGTCGAGCCGCTCACGCCGCTGGATCAGGCCGACCTCAGCCCCATGGCGCGCAGCTTTTACGAGGAGAGCAAGCGGGTGCGGAACGACAGGATGAAACACGAGCTGGGCGTGACGCTGCGCTATCCCACCTATCGCGATGGCCTGAGCGCCATCGCCCGAACCCTCTAACGGAGACCATCAGCCTCCGGGCAGCGCGTCCAGCACGGCTTCCAGCCGGGCGATGTCGGCTGGCTCGGAGAGGCGGTGATCGCCGCCTTTGACAAGGATCACCTCCACGTCGTCGCCGGACACATGCTCGGCCAGCCGCAAGGCGGTGCGCCACGGCACGTCCGGATCCCGCATGCCCTGGATCAGGCGGACCGGGAACGGCAGCTCGAGCGGGGCGCGCAGCACGAGATGGTCCCTGGCCTCCTCGATCAGCCGCATGCTGATGGCATAGGGCTCGCCGTAGTCGGAAGGCTCGTAGTAGACGCCGTCGCGCCGCAGGATCTCGCGCACGTCCTCGCCATAGGAGGCCCACATCAGATCCTCGGTGAAGTCCGGCGCGGCGGCGATGCCGACCAGCGCCGCGATTCGCGCCGGCCGCGCTCGGGCCACCAGCAGCGCCATCCAGCCGCCCATGCTGGAGCCGACGAGAATCTGCGGCCCCTGAGTGACCTGATCCAGCACGGCGATGGCATCGCTTGCCCAGCGGCCGACGGTGCCATCCTCGAAATTGCCTTCCGACTGGCCGTGACCGGAATAATCGAAACGGGTAAACGCCCGGCCCCGTCGCAGGCACCAGTCCCGCAACGCGGTCGCCTTGGTGCCGGTCATGTCGGACTTGAAGCCGGGCAGGAAGATCACGCCCGGTCCGGTACCCGGAACGGATTCATATGCAATGGCGTGACCGCCTGAGGAAATGGTGCTAAGGGACGCCTCCATTTCCCAGCAGTAACGAAGTCCGGGGGGCGTCTTCAACCGCTTTGATGATGTGAATACCGAAGCCCCGCTCAGACTTTTGCAGATTTTGCCCCGGCTCGACGCGGATGGCGCGTCGCGCAACGCCATCGACATGGCCCGTACGGTCATCGGTCAGGGAGGCGCGGTGATCGCCGCCGCCCGCACTGGGGCGCTTGTCGGCGAATTCCGACAGGCTGGCGGCGTCCATCTCGACCTGCCCTTCGAGTCGCTTTCGCCACTTGCTCGGTGGCGCATTGCCCGGCAGATCAGAAACACGCTCGGAAAGCACCGTATCGACGTGATCCACGCCTATGGGCGGCGCGGCGCCCGGGTCGCACGCCGCGCGGCGAGGACGATGGGGATTCCTTTCGTCGTCTCACCGATCGGCAATGATGACCGACCGCCGGAACAGTGGATCAGCCCGGACATGGGCATGGCCGATGCCATCGTCGCCGCTTCGCCTTTCGTTGCGTCGCTGGTCCCGCAGACCATGTTGGCCAATGGCGCGCGCGTCGAAGTCATCCCGCGCGGCGTTGATTTGCCCCGCTTCAGTCCGGCCATGGTGCGGGCCGAAAAGCTGATCCGGCAGGCGCAGGAGTGGCGCGCGGACGACCTTCCCGCCGTGATCCTGATGACGGGCCGGCTCTCGCCCGGCAAGGGCCATGACGTGTTGCTGCACGCCATGGCGCGGATGAAAACGCGCCATGCCACGTGCCTGATCCTGTCCCGCGAGGATGAAAACCAGCGTTACCGGGAAACGCTCCTGCGCCTCATCGCCTCGCTCCAGCTCGAGGGCCGGGTCCGCTTCGTCAGCCACGCGCCGGACATGCCTGTCGCGTACATGATCGCCGATGCGGTGGTCGTGCCGTCGCGGGTCCCGGAGGCGTTCAATTCGGTCTGCGCCGAGGCGCTGGCCATGGGACGCCCAGTGGTGGCGAGCTGCGTTGGCGACACGCCAGGCATGATCGTCCCCGGCAAGACCGGCTGGCTGGTGCCGCCGGGCGATGCGGAAGCGCTGGCGGCATCGCTCGACGAGGCGCTGACCCTGGGCATACCCGCGCGTGCCGCGTTGGCGGCCGAGGCGCGCGCCGCCATCGAGCGGGCCTATTCCCTGGCCGATGCCCAGAAACACATGCTCGCGCTCTACCGCGACCTTACACGTCCCCGCCGCCGTTAGGCTCGTCGGCTTCGTCCTCGGTCGCCACGCCGTCGCAAACGGCGCGCAGGTCGCGCCATTGCTGCTGGGTAAGCGCGGGCGTCACGGCCCCGGTGGGCCGCCGGCCGCGGATCATCGCGGAACGCTCCTCCAACGGCGGATGGGTTCGCAGGAACTGACCGACCGTCAGCTTGTTCTCGTTCTTCCGCGCCATCCTGTCGAAGAATGCCGCCAGGCCGTCCGGCGCGATTCCGGCGGCCAGCAGCATGTCGAGTCCGGTCCTGTCCGCCTCGGCCTCGTCATCGATTCCATAGCTGAGCATGAGGGCCAGGGTGCCGAGCGCGCCCACATCGCCGCTGATGCTGGTGACGATCAGCTGGATGCCCGCGACGTCGACCAGACGATTGATCGGATGACGGTGCTGCACGTGCCCGATCTCGTGGGCCAGCACACCGGCGACCTCGTCGGGCGACCGGGCTTCCTTGATCAGGCCATGCAACAGCACGATGTGCCCGCCGGGCGCGGCGAAGGCATTCACGTCTTTCGACGCGGTGACATGGACCTTGACGGGCTCGGGCAAGTCCATGCCCTGCGTCAGCCGGGCGGACAGCGCCTCCAGCGCGGCCATGCCGGCGGCGCCGTCGCAGGGTTCCCCGAACAGCCGGTTATCGGCGGCCATGGAACGGCCGATGCGGTCGGCCCAGCTGGAGGGGAAAACGGCGACGATCCCCTGCTTCACGATCGGATAGCCCGCCCAGAACACCGCCAGCACCGCGATGATGGCGCCGGCGACCAGCACCGAGCGGACATGCCCGCGGGACGGCTTCTGCCGCCGGAGCTGGGGCGCCCACGCCGCCAGCGTCTCGAGCACGTCCTCGCCCGATAAAGACAGGCGCTCGGCAGCGCCCGGTCGGGGCGCGATCACGACCCTTTGGCCATGATCCGCCGCGGAGACCAGGGACAAGCGGCCGTAGGGCCAGAGCAAATCAGCGTCCGCCAGCCGAATTTCCAACCCGTCCGCTCCGGCGAAAACGCTCGCCGCACGGCCTTCGGCGGAGCGGCCATCATAATAGGTGGCCGCCATGAGATCCTCGCCGGTCAGAGGAACGCCTCCCCCAGCCCTTCGCCGAACTTCGGCACCTCGGCGGCACTCTGGGCAATACGCCCGAAATCCGGGCGGCCGTGCACCTCGATGTTGTCGGTGACGAACTTGATGATCATCACCTGGACCCACGGATAGGCGAGGAAAAGGGTGAAGGCGAGCAGCAGCATGGCGAGGAAATAGATCATGAACAGACGGGCGCCGGTGATGGTGCTCGAGAAGCGCACGCCTTCGAATTCCAGCCCCGCCAGGATGGTGCGGATGACCGCCGCCGCGTACCAGAGCAACGCGACGAAGCCTGCGAACAGCAGCAGGAAACCGATCGGCATGACCATCATGGCCGTCGCGATGGACTCGCCCGACGCGCCGGGGATGGCCATGGCGCTGGCGGCCACCATACAGCCCATCCCGCCGAGCAGAAGCAGCCAGGGGACGAGGAACCACTTGAACAGGGGCTTCCAGTCGGCCTGGAAACGAAACCGGCCGCTGCCGAACCACATGTTGTTGAGCATGTAGCCATACAGCTTGATCGAGGCATATGGCGCGGCCAGTCCCAGGGTGATCATCTGCAGCACCAGGAGACCAAGAAACCGCAGCGCGTAGGTGATCGCCGAGCCGCCCAGCGCGCCCCGGATGCCGCGCCACTGCGTGCGCGACAGGCGATAGACCATGACGCGGTAGAGCGCCGCGCCGAGCAGGACGAAGAACCCGCCATAGAGCAGCACCAACATTGTGATGCCGGCGGCGAATTCACCGCTGCTCAGAAGCCACATCCCCAGCAAGTAAAGGGCGACGCCGGGCACGATGACCAGCGCGAGCACGATCAGGAAACCGACGAACAACTCGAGGCCCTTGCCGGTATATTCGAAGGGTTCGTCGAGATAGAGCGTGTTGCTCCACATGTAGCGACGCACATTGGTGCGCCACCAGAACCGGTAGATGCCGAACGTGATCAAGGTGAGCAGCAGCCCCACCAGATGGATACCGAACAGCGTCCCGCCAGAACCGACGAACTTCAGCCGGTCCGGGCCAACGGCGACGTTCCCGGCCTCGTCAATCAGTGTCGACATCATTTTCCCCCAACGGCCTAAACGCAAAAGTGAAATACAGGGCGGAACGATAACAGCCGCGGGGTTCGGCTGATAGATGGCTTTGGCCGCGCTTTGCTTGACACCCCACCAAATCCTACTAGGTTCACCCGCTTCACCGAGCAGCTAACGACAATGGACCAGACAGTAGAACATCCCGTGAAGATCACCCTGCCCGACGGCAGCGCCCGACAGTTCGACGGCCCGGTTACCGGCGCCGAACTGGCCGCTTCCATCGGACCCGGCCTTGCCAAGGCAGCCCTTGCCGTCCGCGTCGACGGACAGGAATGGGACCTGACGCGCACGATCAGGCGCGACGCCCGGGTGGAGATCATCACGCGCAAGGACGAGGCTGCGCTGGAGCTGTTGCGTCACGACGCGGCCCATATCATGGCCGAGGCGGTGCAGGAGCTGTATCCCGAGACCCAGGTCACCATCGGCCCGGCGATCCAGGACGGTTTCTACTACGATTTCGCGCGCAAGGAGCCGTTCACCCCGGACGACCTGGAAAAGATCGAGCAGCGCATGCGCGAGATCGTCGACCGGGACGAAGCCATCGTGCGCGAGGAATGGGACCGGGACGAAGCGGTCGCCTTCTTCAAGAAGATCGGCGAGGACTACAAGGCGGAGATCATCGCGTCGATTCCGGCGGGCGAAGCCATCGGCCTCTACCGCCAGGGCGAGTTCATCGATCTGTGCCGCGGACCCCATCTGCCATCCACCGGCAAGCTGGGCAAGGCCTTCAAGCTGATGAAGCTGGCCGGCGCGTATTGGCGCGGCAACTCGGATAACGAGATGCTTCAGCGCATCTATGGCACCGCGTGGCGCGACGATAAGGAACTGAAGGAGTATCTGTTCCGCCTCGAGGAAGCCGAGAAGCGCGACCATCGCCGCATCGGCCGCGAGATGGATCTGTATCACCTGCAGGAAGAAGCGCAGGGCTCGGTCTTCTGGCATCCGAAAGGCTACGTGATCTGGCAGGCGCTGGAGCAATATCTGCGCCGCCGGCTGACCGCGAGCGGCTATGTGGAGGTGAAGACCCCGCAGCTGCTGGATTCCCGGTTCTGGGAGCAGTCGGGCCACTGGTCCAAGTTCCGCGAGAACATGTTCGTGGTGCCGGACGAGATTCCCAGCACCGAGGACGACAAGCCGATCGTGTCGTCGGACGCCCGGATGATGGCGCTCAAGCCGATGAACTGCCCGGCGCACATCCAGATCTTCAAGAACGACATCCGCAGCTACCGCGACCTGCCGATTCGCATGGCCGAATTTGGCTGTTGCCACCGCAACGAGGCCCACGGCGCGCTGCATGGCCTCATGCGCGTGCGCCAGATGACCCAGGACGACGCGCATATCTTCTGCCGCGTCGACCAGATCGTCGGCGAGACCAAGGCGTTTTGCGAACTGCTGGCCAGCGTCTACGAGCATCTGGGTTTCCACGATGTGTCCGTCAAACTCGCCACCCGGCCTGACGATCCGGCGCTGCGCGGCGGGACCGACGAGACCTGGGACCTGTCCGAACGCCTGCTGGCCGAAGCGGTGACCGCGGCAGGCCTGGAGTTCACCTATTCGCCCGGCGAAGGCGCGTTCTACGGCCCCAAGCTGGAGTTCCACCTGCGCGACGCCATCGGCCGGTCCTGGCAGTGCGGCACCCTGCAGCTGGACTTCGTGCTGCCCGAGCGGCTCGATGCGTCCTATATCGGCGAGGACGGCGCCAAGCACCGCCCGGTCATGCTGCACCGCGCGATCCTGGGGTCGTTCGAGCGCTTCATCGGCATGCTGGTCGAGCACTATGCGGGCAAGTTCCCGCTGTGGCTCGCGCCGGTTCAGGTGGTGGTCGCGACGATCACGCAGGATGGCGACGCATACGCCCGCGAAGCGGTGGACCTGCTGAAGCAGGCCGGAATCCGGGTCGAGGCCGATCTGCGCAACGAGAAGATCAACTACAAGGTCCGCGAGCACAGCGTCGCCAAGGTGCCGGTCATTCTGGTGATCGGCCGCAAGGAAGCCGAGGAACGGACCGTCTCGGTGCGCCGCCTGGGCTCCAACGACCAGAAGGTTTCCGCATTCGATGAGGTACTCGCCGATCTGCGCGCGGAAGCCACGCCGCCGGCCTGATCTCCAGCCTTTTTGATTCATAAACTGGACACTGGCCGGTCATGCGCCTATCTTTAGCGCTTGCAGCGTGGCGTCTTGCGCCGCGCACATGCGTTTGGTCACCACGGGAGAGACTTTCATAGCTAGACCACCAATGCAGGCGCCGCCGAACCGGGAGGGTCCACGCGCCAACGAAGAGATCAGGGTGCCGCGCGTGCGCCTGATCGATGCCAGCGGAGAGAATGTCGGGGTTGTCACCATCGAGAAGGCGCTGGCTACCGCCGCTGCCGCTGGACTCGACCTCGTCGAAATTTCACCGAATGCGGACCCGCCCGTCTGCAAGGTTCTTGATTACGGCAAGTTCAAGTACGAGGCCCAGAAGAAGGCCAATATTGCCCGCAAGAATCAGAAGGTCATCGAGGTCAAGGAAATCAAGATGCGTCCCGGCATCGATGAGCATGACTACCAGGTCAAGCTCCGTGCCATGCAGCGCTTCTTCGAGGAAGGCGACAAGGTGAAGGTCACCCTGCGCTTCCGCGGTCGCGAAATGGCCCATCAGGATATCGGCGTACAGGTCCTCAAGCGCGTTCAGGACGATCTGGAAGAGCTCGCCAAGGTCGAGAGCTTCCCCCGTCTGGAAGGCAAGCAGATGACCATGGTCATGGCGCCGCGCTAGGCGTCTTTCCATGCCAGGGTTACCGAACCCCCGCCTTGTGCGGGGGTTCGTCGTTCAGGCTCAATCCGCCAGCGGGAAGCCGACGATCTCTTCCAGTTCCTTGAGCGCCACATCGGGATCGATGACCTTGATGGTCCGCATGCCCAGAGCCTTGGCCGGCTTGAGGTTGATTCCCAGATCGTCCAGATAGACCGCCTCGTGCGGCTCGATCTCCAGCGCATCGCAGGCCATGCGATAGATTTCCGGACTTGGCTTGCGCACGCCGACCTTGGATGACTCGATCACCACCTTGAACATGCTCATGACCTGCGCGACACCCGCCGCCTGCTCGGCGGTGCGCGACATGCCGGCACCAGCGCCGTGGCGCACGTTGTTGGTGATGCATCCTGTCACCAGCCGCGCGCTGATGCGGCGCAGCGCCTCGACCATGCGCGGACGCAGATCACCCGACAGCAGCGCGACCACGTCCTTGCCCGGCAGATGATGCCCCAGCGCGTGGGCCTCCATGTCGAACAGCCGGTCGAATTCGTCCAGCGTCACCTCGTTGCGCTCGAACAAGGCCCAGGCGTTGGTATCGGGATTGGTGGCGTTGATGCCGCGGATCAGGTCTTTCGGCAGGCCGCGCTCGGCTTCGTACCGGTTGAACGCCTCGAACGGGCTGGTCGTCAACACACCGCCAAAATCCCAGATTACCGCCCTGATCATCCGCTCTCTCCGTTTTTATGTTCACGGCGCATATACTGGGGAAGCGGAAACAGGTCCACCGGAAAGGCGCCGCTGCCCCACCTCACCCCCGGCTCTTGCCGGCCGTTGCGCAGCCCGGGAAACCGGCTGCTCCGTTTCGGCATCCCCGCCGATTCCGGTTGACCGGGTGCAACCGCCCGCTACGCTACCGGCCAACCGTCACCATGAAAAAACAAAGGGGAGGCAGGGGACTGTGAGCACTCAATCGCAGGGCCAGTCACAGGACACGTCCGCGCAGCCATACAGTGACCGATACATGTGGTACGTGGTCTTCGTCCTGATGGTCGCGTCCACGCTATCCTTCATCGACCGCCAGATCCTCAACCTGATGATCGGACCGGTGAAACGCGACCTTGGCGGGCTGTCGGACACGCAGGTCTCCCTGATCATGGGCCTCGCCTTCGCGGGCTTCTACAACGTGATGTCGTTCCCGGCTGGTCGCTGGGCGGATTCGGGCAACCGCCGCGGCATCATGGCCGCTGGCGTCGCCGCCTGGAGCGTGATGACCGCCCTGTGCGGCATGGCGCACACCTATGTCATGCTGTTCCTGGCGCGCATGGGCGTCGGTGTGGGCGAAGCCACCCTGGCGCCCGCCGCCAATTCGGTGCTGACCGATTATTTCCCCCGCGCCAAGCTGCCGCTCGCCATCTGCTTCGTTTCGGCCGCGCCCTTCCTTGGACAGGGCCTCGCCAACATGATCGGCGGCCCCCTGATTCAGCATCTGGAGGCGCAGCCCAGCGTCGTCGTCCCGCTGATCGGTGAGGTGTTTACCTGGCAGTTCGTCTTCCTGGTGGTGGGCCTGCCCGGCTTGCTGGTCGCGGCCCTGGTCCTGACCATTCGGGAGCCGGCGCGCAAGGGGCGCATGTCCGCCACCGGAGAGAAAGCCACCTTCGCGCAGGTCTGGGCCTTCGTGAAGACGCGCTGGCAGTTCTTCGCGCTGATCTTCACCGGCTTTCTCTGCCTGTCCACCCAGGGTTTCGCCCTGTTCTCGTGGATCGTCGAGTATTTCGTGCGCAACCACGGCTGGACCAAGAGCGAGGTCGGCCTGACCTATGGCGCCATTTCCATGGTCGTGGGTTTCTCCGGCAGCCTGTTCGGCGGCTACATTTCGAGCCGGTTGATCGCCAAGGGCAAGCCCGACGGCACCCTGCGCATGGTGTTCCTCGGCACCCTGTTCCTGGGGCCGCTGGCGGCGATCATGACCATCCTGCCCGACCCGTGGATGTGCATCGCCATGCTGGTGCCCGTCACGTTCCTGATGGCCATGCCGCCGGGGCTGATCATCGCGGCGCTACAGACCGTCGCGCCGAACGAATTGCGCGGCCAATCGGTCGCCTTCTACATGATCGTGGTGAACTTCCTGTCCTACACCTTCGCCCCGACCCTGCCGGCCCTGATGAACGATTTCGTGTTCGACAGCGAGATGGCGCTGGGTAAGTCGCTCTCGACCCTGGCCGTCATCAACTATTCGATCGCCGCGGTGTGCATCGGCTTCGGCCTGCGCTATTTCCGCCGTGCGCTGAAGACCGCCGAAGCCTGGAACTAGGCCGCGGACGCCGAAACGGAAAGGGCCGCCCCGTCGCCGGGGCGGCCCTTCGCGTTCAAGGCATGGCTGGTTAGCGGATGCGAACCTTGTCGCTCTGCTGTTCCCAGACCTTGTGGAGTTCCTGCTTCATCCAGTCGAGCTGGGTCTTGATACGGTGTTCCCGGTCGTGGATCACGACCGTGCGCATCATCCCCTCGGACAGGAACTCCAGCGTATCGCGGCATCGTTCGAACACTTCCCGCAGGGCCAAGGCGAAATCCGGATAGGCGCGGCGGCCGGCCTCCAGACGGGCTTTCTCGTACTGCGCGGCGGCCGGCTCGACGATCGCCCGCAATTCCGGATCGGTGCGCGAGGCCGCGACCAACTCGGCCCACGCGATGGAAAGGCGGCTGTTGACCAGCTCCCACATGTTGTCCACGGCCTGGTCGATATAATCCTTGCCGACGGGCGTACGATGCGCGGCCTCGAAATATAACTCCAGCCACCGCTCGCGCAGATAATCGATCGAGGCTTCGAGGACGTGTTGCGTGGTCGGGAAATAGTGCTGCACCGCGCCGCGGGTCACGCCGGCCTTCTTGGCGATCTCGGTGGTCGTGGTGCGGAAATATCCGATCTCCACGAAGCACGAGATCGTGGCCTCGATGATCTCCTGCCGCGTCGCGAGACTGCGAACCCGCCTGCGCCGCGCACCGGCCAGTGCTACTGAAGTCGCCATAATAGGATCAATCCACTCCCGTACCGTTCAACACGCCAAGTCACTCATGACTTCAAGTCTTTAGTTCCTGGTCTAATTTATCGCGCCTTGGGCGATTCCGGCAACCGGCAATGTGACAAAGGATCCGGCGGAAGGTTTTCTCCGGCCCCCGCTCCGCCTTGACACCCCCTGCGCCCTCCCCTTAACTCTGGCCCGCATCGAACGGGAGCCGATCATCGCACAGCGTGCTGCAGTAACGGTCTGGGCCGCGGCCCTGTCCATGGGACTGGCGACCGGAACAACGGCCGCGCCAGCCGACCAGATCGTGGTAACGGCAACGCGCGAGGCCACGCTGCGCACCGCCTTGCCCGAGAGTACCGGCGTGCTGGACGAGAAGGCGTTGGCCGAGGCGCACCCGACCCATCCGTCGGAGATCATGGGCCGCATCCCGGGCGTTTATCAGGCCTGGCTGAGCGGCAATCACCACACCACGGTCATTCGGCAGCCGATCAATTTCAACCCGCTCTACCTGTATCTCGAGAACGGCGTGCCCAAGCAGGCGGCGGGTTTCTTCGAAACCAACGCCATGTTCGACATGAACGTGTCGCAGGCCGCCCGCATGGAGATCACCAAGGGACCGGGCACCGCGCTCTACGGATCGGATGCCATCGCCGGCGTGATCAACGTCATGACGCCGCTGCCGAACAAGGAGTTCAGCGGCAGTGTCGAGGCCCAGGGCAGCACGCGCGGCTACAAGCAGGGCCTGATCTCGCTGGGCGGCACCAGCGGCAGCCACGGCGTGCGGGCGGATGTGAACATCGCCCACGACAGCGGCTGGCGCGACGACACCGAATCCGACCACCAGATGGGCACCTTCACCTGGCTGATCGATAATGGCGGCCCGCTGACGGTGCGGAACGTGCTGGTCGCCGTGCGCGCCAACCAGGATTCGCCCGGCTCCAATCTCGGCCGCGCGGATTACGAGAACAATCCCAGGATCAACCTGTCGCCCATCGACTTCCGCCTGGTCGAATCCCTGCGCTTCTATAGCCACATGGATTACGACATGGGCGACACGCTGGTCAGCCTGACGCCCTTCTTCCGCTGGGGCCGCACCGAGTTGCTGCCGTTCTTCGCCTTGGCGTTCGATCCCCATTATTTCGAGGCCAGCGCGACCTCGTTCGGCGGCCAGTTCAAGGTGCGCCACGATTTCTCGGACAAATTGCGACTGATCCTCGGCGCCGATGTGGACTACACCACCGGCAACCGGGTCGATACGCGCATCGCGCCGATCCGCGACGGCGCGTTCTATGTGGATTTCACCGAGATCGCGACCGTCTACGACTTCAATGCCAAGGCCCTGACCCTGTCGCCCTATGCCCATGCCGAATGGCAGGCATTGCCGCGCCTGCGGCTGACGGCGGGCATCCGTTACGATTACGCCCACTACGATTACACCAACAATCTGAGCGATGTGGTCAGCCCGACGGCCCTGCACAACCGCCCGCCGGACCAGAAGCTGCATTTCGACGACTGGAGTCCCAAGGCCGGCATCACCTACGACATCACGGACACCCTGAATGCCTATGTGTCCTGGCGCCGGGCGTTCCGCGTGCCGACCACGTCGCAGCTGTTCCGCCCCGGACGCTCGACCCAGTCGACCGGCCTGAAGCCGGTCAAGGCCGAGAGCTTCGAGGCGGGCCTGCGCGGCACCTGGGATCGCGTGCAGTTCGAGGTGTCGGCCTACACCATGGAAATCACCGACGACATCCTGGTCTTCACCAACAATGCCACCGGCGTGCGCGACATCCGCAATTCCGGCAACACGCGGCACAAGGGCGTGGAGGCGGGAATCACCGTCGCCATCACGCCGACGCTGGAGATCGCGGGCGCCTATGCGCGCAACGACCATCACTTCATCGAATGGGCGCCGGTACCCGGGGTCGACCTGTCGGGCAACAAGATCAACCGCGCGCCCAAGGACATCGGCAGCGCCCGCATCGTCTGGCGGCCGGCTTTCCTGAATGGCGGCCGTCTCGAGGCGTCCTACGAACATCTCGGCTCCTACTATCTCGACGACGACAATACACGCACCTACGAGGGGCACGATCTGATCCATGTCAGCGGCAGCATCTTCGTCACCGAGGGTGTGGAACTGTTCCTGCGCTTGCACAACCTGCTGAACGAGCGCTATGCCACCAATGGGCGCTATACCGCCTTCGGCGGTGACGAACTGAAGCCGGGGCTGCCGCGCACAGTGTTCGGCGGGGTCGGCGTAACCTTCTAGATCCCCCTTCCCCTGCCGCCGTTCCCGTAGTATTTCTGGCACTCGATCTAAAATTGGGGAGGAAAAAATGGGTCGTTGCGAGGGGAAAGTCGTCTTCATCACAGGCGGTGCATCGGGCATCGGCAAGGAATCGGCCGCGTGGCTGGTGCGCGAGGGCGCCCGTGTCGCGTTGGCCGATATCAACGAGGCCCAGGGCCAGGCCATCACCGCCAGCTTCGGCGACAAGGCGATCTTTCTGAAACACGACGTGACGGACGAGAACGACTGGCCGAGGAATCTCGCCGCGGCGCGCGACCATTTCGGACGTCTCGACGTGGTCGTCAACTGCGCCGGCGTCGTGGTCACCGGCGGCTTCGACATGCCGCTGGAGAACTGGAAGCGCGTCTTCAACATCAACGTCGACGGCAGCTTCCTCTGCGGCAAGCATGCCATACCGTTGCTGGCCGAACAGGGCGGCGGACAGGTCATCCAGTTCTGCTCGATCGCGTCTTTTTCCGCATCGCCGGGTCTGATCGGCTATTGCGCGTCCAAGGCCGCAGTGCGCTCGCTGTTCCGCAGCCAGGCCAAATACTGCAAGGAAGCCGGCAATGGCGTGCGGGTGAACGCGGTCTTCCCGGGCCCGATCCTGACGCCGATGACCAACAACGTGCTCGACGGCGCCATGGGCGCGGGCGCGCATGAACAGTTCAAGCCCGGCCAGGTCAGCCCGTTCGGCGTCCTCGGCGCGGCGGAGGACATCGCCGCCGGGGTCCTGTTCCTGGTCTCCGACGAGTCGCGGTACGCCAATGGCACGGAACTGGTCCTGGACGGCGGCACGATGCTCTAGCCCGAGACCGGATGGGATGAGCCCGGCGGGGCGGACCTCGATCCGCTTCGCCGGGGGTTCCCGATCCACGCGAGACAAGTTTCGCTTTCGGTCAAACCGCACCTCCCATTCCGCGAGATCGCGGCCTATCTTCATGCGTGACACTGTCCGGATGAGGGGGGAGGCACCATGGACACCGCGATTTTCGACCGGCTCTCGGCCGGCCTCGAGCATCTCTGCGACGTGACCATCGACCTGGCGCCCAACTCGGCGGGTCTCACGACCAAGGGGCCATTCGCGACGCGCTCGGTCTTCCAGATCGGCGGCGGCCGCTTCGACGGGCCGCGCCTGAAAGGCATCGTCCACTCCGGCAGCGATTATCCGACCACCGCGCGCAACGACACGAACACCGTCGCGCTGGACGTGCGGGCTGTCTGGCAGGCGGAGAACGGGAACCTCATCTATGTGTATTACTTCGGCCGGCTCGTCACGCCGCCGGCGCTGAAGGAAACCCTGTTCGATCCGGCCCGCAATCACCATGTCGATCCACAGGATTATTACTGGCGGGTGGCTCCCTTGTTCGAGACGTCATCGACGACCTATGGCTGGCTCAATAATCTGGTCGCGGTCGGCGCCGGGCGGTATACGGAAGCCGGCCTGGCCTACCGCGTCTACGCCGTAACCTGAGAAACGAGGACAATGAACCAGCTTCCCCAGCCGCAGCCTTTTCCCGTCCTGGCCATCATCAGCGAGGCGGCCCGGCTGCACTGGCGCCATATCCTGATCGTGTTCGCGGCCGCCGCCCTATATGCGCCGCCGCTGATGACCATCTTCACGCCCATCGCCGCCGAGGTCGCGAAACTGCCGCCGGACGCGACGCCCGAGCAGGTGGCGCCGATGATGGGCAAGATGGCGCTTGGCGCCGTGATGTTCCTGTTCCTGAGTGCCTCGCTGTTCGCCTTCTGGGTTCGCGTCACTCTGATGGGCCCGCGCGCCGCGCTGTCGGACGACGCATTGGGCTGGCCGTTCCGCATCGTCCGCACCGCGGGCCTGTTCGTCCTGGCGGGCTTGGGGACGATGGCGGGACTGCTGCCCATCTCCCTGCTGGTCAGCGTCTTCGGCACCGGAACCGGCATCGCCCAGACCCTGCTCATCCTGTCGGTCACCTTCGTGATGAGTTTCTTCTTCGCCCTGCTGTCGCGCTGGCTCACCGAAACGGCGCTGGACATTCCGCGCGACAAGGACCGGCCGCGCCCGAAAATCGCCATGGACGCGCATCTCCGGCTGGCGGCGCTCTTCACCTCGGTCACCTTCGCCCTGATGATGGTCGAGATCCTGATCGGCCAGATCCTGACCGGCATCGACGCGCCCATATCGGCCCAGATCGTCACCGCGATCTATCTGGCCGTCAGCATCACCGCCTTCGCCTCGATCCATGCCATCGTCTACCGGCTTCGGACCGTGCCCCAGCAGGGCTGAACACGTCCCCGGACATCGCGTCCGTGCGCTCGCGCACGGGCCTTGGCCTAAACGAACACTTGGCAATCCGGCCTTCTCCGGGGCAGACTACGCCCCGAATGGCGAGCGCCACGGAATACCTCATGGGGAGCAGGTAAGATGCAGAAATTCGGTATCGGTCAGCCGGTCCGTCGGACGGAAGATGTCCGCTTTGTCACGGGTAATGGCTCCTATACGGATGACATCAACCTGCCCGGCCAGGCGCATGGCTACGTGCTCCGCTCGCCCTATGCCCATGCCCGAATCAAGTCTCTGGATACCACGGCCGCAAAGGCCGCGCCCGGCGTGATCGCGGTCTTCACCTCGGCCGATCTCGCGGCGGCGGGCGTCAACGACATCCCGTGCTTCGCCGGCGGCTTCATCAAGAACAAGGATGGCAGCAACATCTTCGCGCCGGGTCGGCCCGCGCTGGCCAAGGATCGCCTGCTGTACGTGGGCGACGGCATCGCCTTCATCGTCGCCGAGACGGTGAACCAGGCCAAGGACGCCGCCGAACTGATCGAGATCGACGTCGAGGATCTGCCGGCCGCCGCCAATCTAAGGGACGCGGTCGCGCCGGGCGCGCCGACCATCTGGGCCGAGGCGCCGAACAATCTCGCCTTCGACTGGGAAATGGGCAACAACGAGGCCTCGCTGGAGGCATTCTCCAAAGCCCGCCACGTCACCAAGATCGATCTGGTGCACAACCGCATCGCCACCAACGCCATGGAGCCGCGCGCCGCCATCGGTGAATTCAGCACGGGCGAAGACCGTTACGTGCTGCGCACCTGCACCCAGGGCGCGAACGGCATGCAGGCCGGCATCGCGGGCGCCGTGTTCGGCATCGAGCCGTCCAAGCTGCGCGTCTTCACGCCGGATGTCGGCGGCGGCTTCGGCATGAAGACCTTCATCTATCCGGAACACGTCCTGGTGCTGTTCGCCGCCAAGGCGCTGGGCCGTCCCGTCAAGTGGAATGGCGAGCGCATCGAGGCGTTCACCAGCGACACGGGCGGCCGCGACATGCTGACCCATGCCGAGCTGGCCATCGACGAGAACAACCGGGTCACCGCCTTCCGCGTGATCAATCAGGCCAACATGGGCGGCTACATGTCCATGAACGGCCCCTTTATCCCGACCGTGGCCCATGCCCGCATTCTCGGCGGCGTCTACAACATCCCCAACGTCTATGTGAACGTGCTGGGCTACATGTCCAACTCGGTCCCCGTCGATGCCTATCGCGGCGCCGGCCGTCCGGAAGCCGCCTACATCATCGAGCGCGCCATGGACCAGGCCGCGCGCGAGCTGGGCCTCGCGCCCGACGAGTTCCGCCGCATCAATTTCGTCACGCCCGAGCAGATGCCCTACTCGCACCCGTTCGGCTTCACGTTCGACAGCGGCGAGTTCGAGCGCAACATGGAAGACGCCAAGCGCAACGCCAAATGGTCCACCCTGGCCGAGCGCAAGGCCGAATCCCGCGCCAGGGGCAAGGCCCGCGGTATCGGCATGGCCTACTACATCGAAACGACGCTCGGCATGCCCACGGAAGCCGCCGAGATCCTGTTCCTTGAGGACGAGACCGTCGAGATCGTTACCGGCACCATGTCCAACGGCCAGGGCCACGAGACGGCCTGGGCGCAGGTGGTGGCCGAGCAGCTCGGAGTGCCGTTCGAGAAGATCCGGCTGGTCCAGGGCGACACCGACCGCGTGAAGTCCGGCCAGGGCACCGGCGGCTCCCACTCCCTCTACATGGCGGCCGGTGCGTTCCAGGAAACCTCCAACGTCATCATCAAGAAGGGCAAGATCATCGCCTCGCTGATGCTGGACGAGGAGCCGCAGACCATCGAGTTCAACGAGGGCCTGTTCCGTGTTCCCGGCACCAACAAGTCGGTGGGTATCATGGAAGTGGCCGCCAAGGCGCGTCAGGCGAACGAGCTCGACCTGCCGGCCGAGACCAAGGAGATGTTCGTCGACGGCCTGAACAGCGCCGCCAAGTACAAGTACAACAACTCCACCTTCCCGAACGGCTGCCACATCTGCGAGGTCGAGGTCGATCCGGACACCGGCAAGGTGGACATTCTCGCCTATACGGTGGTCGATGATTTCGGCCGTCTGGTGAACCCGCTGCTGGTCGCCGGTCAGGTGCATGGCGGCGTCGTCCAGGGCATCGGCCAGGCGCTGACCGAGGACTGGCTCTATGACAGCGACACCGGCCAGCTGATCACCGGCTCGTTCATGGATTACGGCATGCCGCGCGCCGACGACATGTGTCACATCGATTTCTCGTACAACGAGATCCTGTGCAAGACCAACCCGTACGGCATCAAGGGCTGCGGCGAAGCCGGTACCATCGGCGCGTGTCCGTCGCTGATGAACGCCATCGTCGACGCGCTCGTCCCCTATGGCGTCACCGCCATGGACATGCCGGCCACGCCGCTGCGCGTGTGGAAGGCCGTTCAGGCGAACAGCCGCCAGGCGGCGGAGTAAGGACAGGCCGCCATGTCCATCGAGGTCCTCAAGACCGCGCGGGACTGGCGCAGGGAGGGGCGCGGCGTCGCCATCGCCACGGTGTCCAGCACCTGGGGATCGGCGCCGTTTCCCGTGGGCAGCCAGCTCGCCGCCGACGACAAGGGTAACTTTGTCGGCTCGGTATCGGGTGGCTGCATCGAAGGGGCGGTGATCGGCGAGGCGCGCCAAGCCATCAAGGACGGCAAGATCCGCAACCTGGAATTCAGCGTTTCGGACGACCAGGCATGGGAAGTCGGTCTCGCCTGCGGCGGCACCATCCGCGTCTTCGTTGAACCGATACCGAACGAGATCGACAGGGTGCTGGAGGCCGCCGACCGCAAGCAGTCGGTCGCCCTGACCACCGACCTGCACTCCGGCGCGCATACGCTCTATGACACGGCATCGGCGCCCGAGCCGGTGCGCGGCGCCATGCGCGACGACCGCAGCCAGCCGCTGGAGGACGGGGCGTTCGTGCGCGTGTTCAACACACCGCGCCGGATCGCCATCGTCGGCGCGGTCCACATCGCCCAGGAACTGGTGCCCATGGCGACGCGGGCAGGCTTCGACGTCACGGTGATCGACCCGCGCGAGGCCTTCGCCAGCCCGGAACGCTTCCCCGGCGTCAAGCTGTCCACCGACTGGCCGGACAAGGCCATGCGGGCGCTGGAGATCGATCCGCGCACGGCCATCGTCACCCTGACCCACGACCCCAAGCTGGACGATCCCGCGCTCGACGTGGCGCTCGCCTCCGACGCGTTCTATGTCGGCGCGCTGGGCTCGAAGCGCACCCAGGCCAAACGTGTCACACGGCTGACGGAGGCCGGATTCACCCAGGACCAGATCGGACGCATTCACGGCCCCATCGGCCTCGACATCCGCGCCCAGTCGCCGGCCGAAATCGCCGTCTCCATCCTGGCGCAGATCATCGCCGTCCAGCGCGGCGCGATGACATGATGCCGCCCCGCCGCGCTGCATACGGAAGCGGCGCGCCATGATCTATGCCGACATGCCGGTGGATGAGGCCGAAGGCGCCATTCTGGCGCACGGCCAGTTCGCCGGAGCCCGCAAGCTGCAGAAGGGCCACAAGGTCTCCGCCGCCGATATCGCCGCCCTGACGGCGGCCGGCATCAGGCGCGTCGCGGGCTTTCGCCTCGAGGCGGGCGACCTGGACGAGGACGCCGCCGCCGGACAGGTCGCAGCATCGGTGACAGGCCCCGGGATCAGCCGCAGCGCCGCTTTTACCGGCCGCTGCAACCTGTTCGCTGAATTCGATGGCGTGCTGGTCTATGACCGGGACAGGCTGGACGCGCTCAACCTCGTCGACGAAGCCGTGACCCTTGCCGCGCTGCCGCCCTTCGAAGCTGTCAGGCAGGGGCAGATGCTGGCGACCGTGAAGATCATTCCCTTCGCCGTTCCTGGAACGCTGGTCACTACATGCCGGGCGGTCGCCGCCGAAGGACTGCTGTCCGTCGCGCCCTACAAGGCCCTTCGGGTCGGCCTTGTCGAGACCCTGATCCCCGGCGGCAGGAACAAGCCCTCCGACAAGCTCGTCCGGGTGACCGAGGAAAGGCTGACCGGCGTGGGTGCGGTGCTGGCGGAAACGGTCCAGTGTGCCCACGATGCGCGGGATATCGCGACATCGCTGTCGGCCCAGATCGCGGCGGGCCGGGACTTGGTGCTGATCGCCGGCGCCAGCGCCATTACCGACCGGCGCGACGTGGTGCCGGCGGCCATCGTCGCGGCGGGCGGCCAGATCGACCATTTCGGCATGCCCGTCGATCCCGGCAACCTGCTGCTGCTGGGTCATGTGGGACGCGTCTCCGTGATCGGCCTGCCCGGCTGTGCCCGCTCGCCCAAAATCAACGGCTTCGATTTCGTGCTGCAGCGACTGGCGGCTGGGCTCGAGGTGACGCCGAGGGACATCATGCGCATGGGCGCGGGCGGCCTGCTCAAGGAAATCGGCGCCCGACCCCTGCCCCGCGCCCAGGCAACCGCCCAACCGGCGGGCTCGAACGAGCCGTCATCAGGCCGCGCGCCGCGTATTTCGGGCATCGTCATGGCGGCGGGAACGTCGAGCCGCATGGGCGGGCGGAACAAGTTGCTGCGCCAGATCGGCGGCGCCCCCATGATCCGGCGCAGCGTCGAGGCCGTGCTGGCCAGCGCCGCCGCGCCCGTCATCGTGGTCACCGGCAGGGACGCCGAAGAGATGCGGGCGGCCCTTGTCGGCCTCGCCGTCTCCTTTGTCCACAATTCGGACTTCGCCGCGGGCATGGCCGGCAGCCTGAAAACCGGTCTCGCCGCCCTGCCCGCCGACACGGACGGCGCGGTCGTTGTGCTGGGCGACATGCCCTACGTGACCGCCGGGCACATCGACCGGCTGATCGCCGCCTATGACGAGGATGAAGGCCGTACCATCTGCGTGCCGACCCATGATGGCAAATGGGGCAATCCGGTGCTGTGGTCCCGCCGCTATTTTCCCGAGATGCTGGCGATCACCGGCGACAAGGGCGCGCGCGAGCTGCTGCACACTTATGCCGAGAAGCTCTGCGAGGTTCCGATGGACGATTCAGGCATCCTCAAGGATTTCGACACGCCGGATGCCTTCGAGGACGCGGGTCACTAAAAAAGCCACTCCGCGTCGGCGGAGTGGCTTCATTCAGAGAGAGCGAAAAGCGCTCAGGCGATTTCCGCGACGGCCCGTTTGGCGCCGACCACCACCAGATTGGCGCGGTACGCCGCCGAGGCGTGCAGGTCGTCGTTGAGACCATCCGCATCCTGCGTGATCCCGGCAAGCGCATCGGCGCTGAAACTGGCCGACAGCGCCTTCTCCATGTCCGACTGGCGGAATACGCACGGAGCGGCCCCAGTCACGGCGACGCGAACGCCGCCCGACGTGCTGGCGACCATCACCCCGACGACCGCATAGCGCGAGGCCGGGTTCGGGAACTTGAAATAGGCAGCCTTCTCGGGCACCGGAAAGCGGACGGCGGTGACGATCTCACCCTCGTCGAGGGCGGTTTCGAACATGCCGGTGAAGAAGTCCTCGCCGGCGATCTCGCGCTTGTTGGTCACGACGGTCGCGCCCAGCCCGACAACCGCCGCCGGATAATCGGCCGACGGATCGTTGTTGGAGATCGAGCCACCGATGGTGCCGCGATTGCGCACGGCCGGGTCGCCGATCAGGCCGGCGAGCTTGGCCAGCGCCGGAATGGCCTGCGCCACCTCGGCGGAGGCCGCCACATCGGCGTGACGGGTCATGGCGCCGATGGTGACGGTGCCGCCCGAGACGGTGATGCCCTTGAGGCCTTCGATCTCGTTGAGGTCGATCAGGTCGCTCGGCTGGGCCAGCCGCGCCTTCATGGTCGGCAACAGGGTCATGCCGCCGGCAAGCAGCTTGCCGTCGCCGCTTTCGGCCAGCTTGGCCGCGGCGCTGTCTACGCTGCCCGCGCGATGATAGGTGAAATTATACATCGGTCATTCCCCTCACATGTCCCGCGCGGCGGCGGCGATGGACTTCACGATGTTGTGGTAGCCGGTGCAGCGGCAGATATTGCCTTCCAGTTCGGCCCGGATCGTCTCTTCGCTGAGGGTCTTGCCCTTGTTTCGCTCGACGATGCCGATGCCGGCCATGATCATGCCCGGCGTGCAATAGCCGCACTGCAGGCCGTGATTTTCCTGGAATGCCGCCTGCATCGGGTGCAGCGCCCCCGGCGCGCCGATGCCCTCGATCGTGACGACCTGATGGCCCTCGGCCTGGACCGCCAGAATGGTGCAGGACTTGATAGGCTTGCCATCCATATGGACCGTGCAGGCGCCGCACTGGCTGGTGTCGCAACCCACATGGGTGCCGGTCAGCCCCAGATTTTCACGGACGAACTCGACCAGCAGCGTGTTGGGCTCGACATCGCCCGACACCTGACGGCCGTTCACCGTCGTTGTTACCTTAACCGTCATACCTGTCCCCGTATCCCCTGAGAAGAGCGTCGAATCCCGTTACGTTACCAGGAAGTATATCACCAGAATCGCGGCAATCACGAGAAGCCCTATGGTAAAGGGCGACCCCCAGCTTTTTTCCGGCGTTCCGCGCTGTACCGGATAGGAGGTTTCATCATGCGGCGCTTCGGCGTCCGCCGGACCGCTTTCGGCGGCGGGCAGGACATCGTCCCGCGGCACGGCCTCGGCGGCCGCATTGCCTGACGCGACGATCTGGCTGAACGTGCCGAAAAACTCGTCGGCCATCTTCCTGATGGTGCTGCTGACCAGCCGGGCGCCAACCTGGGCGAGCTTGCCGCCGACGGCCGCGTCGACCGTGTATGTCAGCCGGGTACCGTCCTCCTCGTCGGCGAGCGCGACCTTGGCCGTGCCCTTGGCGAAGCCGGCGACACCGCCCTTGCCTTCGCCCCTGATCGTATAACCGTTCGGCGGATCCATGTCCTCGAGCGTGACCGCGCCGCTGAATTTGGCGCTGACCGGCCCCACCTTGGCCTGCACGACGGCGGACATTTCGGTCTCGGACGTCTTCTGGATCGATTCGCAACCGGGAATGCAACGACCGAGGATTTCCGGGTCGTTCAGCGCTTCCCAAACACGCTGGCGCGGCGCCGGAATATGGTACTCACCGCTCATATCCATGCAGAAGGTCCCTCTCGAAGCGATGCCGGTGGACGGCGTGGCCGATGCCGAGGGAAAACTAGAACCATCCCCCATTGATGTCCAAGGCTTTCATTTTACTTCCTGCCCCTGCGACGGACCGGCGCCGGGACGACGGCCGCAATTTCTCAAGGCAGTCATGCGCAGGCGCCGCAACCTTTTGCTGGAAGATGCATTAAAAAAAAGCTACATTCTCGTAAGATTGTCTTTTTTAGACAGTACTGTCGGATTTCTTTGGATGGAGAAGCGGTGTGGCACTGACACGACGCGTTCAGCGCAGGGGCCTCGGCCTTAACCTGGACGAAGCGCAATCGGCCTCGATGGGTTGGCAGGCACAAAAGAGTGCGGCGACCCAGCGCCGCGTGCTCGAATCCGCCATCGCGTGTTTCGTCGAAGCAGGATATTCCCGCACCACCACGACGCTGATCGCCGATCGCGCCGGCCTGTCCCGCGGCGCCATGCTGCATCATTTCCCATCCAAGGCCGAAGTGGTCAAGGCGGCAGTCGACTACCTGCACGCAAAGCGCCTGCGCGCTTTTCGCAAGGCGGTGGCCGCTATCCCGCCGGGCGGCGATCGCCTGCGCGCCGCGCTGCGCGCCTACTGGTCGCACGTCACCCATCCGCTGTTCTTCGCCTTCGTCGAATTGAAGGTCACCGGTCGCACGGATCCGGAACTGGCGGAAATCCTCGAGCCGGCGCAGGCTGCGTTCGACGAGGAATGGAATGACACCGCTCGCGAGCTGTTCCCGGAATGGCACGACGATCCGGAAGGCCTCGAGATGGCTCTCGACCTGCTGCAGTACATGCTGGACGGCATGGCGCTGAACCTGAAGGACGACAAGCCGGACAGCCATGTCGAGCGCATGCTCGACTATCTGGAGAACCGCCTGCGCGAGCTGCGCCCGCGCGCGGCCTCGACCAAGGCGGCCGAGTAGGCCCCTACGGATTGGCGGCCGGGGCAAGCCCTGCTCGCGCCGAAATCAAAGGCCCGCTTCGGCGGGCCTTTTTCATGGGTCGATCAGTACCGCCCGGAAATCGTTGACGTTGGTGCGCGTCGGACCGGTCACCAGCTGCCGGTCGAGAGCGGCGAAGAACGCCCCCACGTCGTTGCGCCTCAAGACATCGGCTGGATCGAGCCCCAGCCCACGGGCTGAGGCGAGGGTCTGGCCGTCGAACCAGGCGCCGGCGGCGTTCGTGACGCCATCGATCCCGTCCGTGTCGCACGCCATCCCGCCGAGACCAGGCGTTCCGCCACAGGCGAGCATGAGGGCGAGCGCATATTCGTGGTTGGGACCTCCGATCCCGACGCCCTGCATGGTCACCGTCAGCTCACCGCCCGAGATCAGGGCGACCCGTTCGCGGCGGGCCAGAAAGTCCAGCGCCAGCGCACCGTGTATCTTCGCGACCTCCCGCGCCTCGCCTTCGATGGCATCGCCCAGGATCACCGGTCGGTAGCCAGCATCCGCGGCCACCCCAGCGGCGGCGCGAAGGACGTCGGCCGGCCGGGCGATCAGCACATACGCGCCCCGTGTCCGGAGCACGCGGTCGGCGCCGCGCTCCAGACAGGCGCGAACGAGAGGACCGACCGACACCCGGTAACGATCGAGCACCATCAGGGCATCGGCGAAGCTGGTGGGATCGGGCACGGTCGGCCCCGACGCGATCACCAGCGGATCATCGCCCGGTACGTCCGAGATCGCCAGCGTGACCAGGCGCGCGGGCCGCGCGGCCGCCGCCAGCCGGCCGCCCTTGATCCCTGAAAGATGCCGGCGGACGCAGTTGATCTCGGTGATGGTCGCGCCCGAGCGAAGCAGCGCCGACGTGACACCCTGCTTGTCGGCCAGCGTGAGCCCCGGCGCCGGGACGGGCAGCAGCGCCGAGCCGCCGCCCGAGAGCAGCACGATCACCAGATCGTCCGCCGTCAGGTCCGCGACCAGGGCCAGGATACGGCGGGCCGCTGCCTCGCCAGCGGCGTCCGGTACCGGATGGCCCGCCTCGGCAACCTCGATGGACCGGGTCGGCGCGCCATGGCCGTAACGCGTCACCACGAGCCCCTCGACCGGCGCGGGATAGTGGTCCTCAAGCACGCGCGCCATCTCGGCGCTGGCCTTGCCGGCGCCGACAACGATGGTGCGGCCTTTGGGCGGGGATGGCAGATGCGGCGGCAGGCAAAGCGACGGCGAGGCCGATGCGACCGCCGCGCCGAACATGTCCCGCAATACCTGCATGCTCAATCGCGCCGCGTCAGCGCCTCGAGCCGCGCCAGCAGGCTGGACGTGTCCCAGCGGCCACCGCCTAGGCCCTGCACCTCGCCATAGAACTGGTCCACCAGCGCCGTGAGCGGCAAATGCGCGCCATTGCGCCGCGCCTCGTCCAGCGTCATCCCCAGGTCCTTGCGCATCCAGTCGACGGCGAAGCCATGGGTGAAGTGCCCGTCGGTCATGGTCTCGAAGCGGTTTTCCATCTGCCAGCTCTGCGCCGCGCCGTGGCGGATGACATCGACCACCGCGCGCGGGTCCAGCCCCGCCTGCTTGGCGAAATGGATGCCTTCCGACAGTCCCTGCACCACGCCCGCGATGCAGATCTGGTTGACCATCTTGGTCAACTGGCCATGACCCGCCGGCCCCATCAGGCGGACGGCCTTGGCATAGACGTTCATGGCCGCCTCGGCTTTGGCGAACACGGCGGGATCGCCGCCCACCATGACCGTCAGCTTACCATTCTCGGCCCCCGCCTGCCCGCCCGACACCGGCGCGTCAAGAACGCCGATGCCGCGCTGCTTTCCGGCCGCCTCCAGCTCACGCGCCAGTGCCGCCGACGCCGTGGTGTGATCGACCAGGACAGCACCCGGCGCCATGGCCGCCAGCGCGCCCTCCGGCCCCAGGATCACCTGACGAACGTCATCGTCATTGCCGACGCACGAGAACACCAGATCGCAGCCCGCCGCCGCCTCGCGCGGGGTTGCCGCAGCCCGGCCGCCATGCTTGTCGACCCACGCCTGCGCCCTCGCCGGCGAGCGGTTGTAGACGCTCATTTCATAGCCGGCCGCCCGCAGATGGCCGGCCATGGGAAAGCCCATCACACCCAGTCCCAGAAACGCCGCTTTACCGGACACTCATGCTCTCCTTCACCCATCCGCGTGGCCCGGATCATAGGAAGGATCGCCTGCTGGGGAAAGGCCAAGGGGAACCACGAGCATCCCGAGCCGTTCCCTTTGGAGTTGATTGCAACCACAGCACGGGAGAGAGACATGAGAAAAGCACTGACATTCGCGGCACCGCTGGTTCTGGCCGGCATGCTGGCCGGCGCTCCCGCGTACGCGGCGGATACGCCCGCCGACCCTCAGGCGCTGCAGAACGCGGACGCCGATGACAGGGAAGACGCCAACGAGACGGTCGCCGAGGCAGCCGCGCTGATGGCCAAGCTGAAGGCCGATCCCAAGGTGGCGCCGTATCTCGAAAGCGCACGCGGCGTGTTCCTCGTGCCGACCTATGCGCGTGGCGGTCTGGTCGCCGGCGCTTCGGGCGGCGAAGGCGTGATGGTACAGCGCACGGCCAATGGCTGGAGCGCACCGCTGTTCTACAATGTGGGCGGCATCAGCATCGGCGCGCAGGCGGGTTTTGAGAAGGGCGCCGTCGCCTTCCTGTTGATGAACGAAAAGGCCACCGCCGAATTCGCCCAGCAGGATAATTTCTCGCTCAATGCCGATGCGGGTCTGACCATCGTCGATTACCACAAGGCAGGTCAGGCATCCTCGGGCAAGGGCGACGTGATCGTCTGGTCCGACAAGGAGGGCGCGTTCGCCGGCGCCATGGTCGGTGTCAGCGACATCAAGCCGGATGACGAGGAAAATGCCGCATTCTACGGCAAGGTCGTCGAGCCGGGCGCCGTTCTGTCGGGCGCGGAGAAGGGTCCCGGGAACAATCCCCTTCGCTAAGACGTCCCAGCCACGAAAGACCACGGCGGCAGTAACCCTGCCGCCGTGATTTTATGTGATCGGGAGATGCGCTTGGAGCGAGCGCGCTCCGGGATGCGGGTCGCTTCGCCGGGTCAGAAGATCAGCGACAGCAGGCCGATGACGACGAGAAGGCCGATCAGGAAGATCACTCCAACGGTCCCGCCCAGAAATTTCAGCATGAGGTCTCTCCCTTTGTTATACCTTCCATGCCAACGCAGTGCGCGCCGGATCGTTCCGGATGGCGCGCCACGGGCCGAAAGCGGGGAGCTCAGCGTCCGGTAAAGTTGGGCTTGCGGCGTTCGAGGAAGTGGGCGACGCCTTCCTTGAAATCCTCGGTGCCAAAGCACTTCGCCTGCTCTTCGTTGGACATCTGCGTCGCCGCCGCCAGCGACTGGCTGTAGGACATCCACACCTGTCGCTTGATGATCGCCATGGCACGCGGCGAGACGCTTTCCGCCATGTCGGCGGCTACCGCGTGGACCGCGCCGGCGAAGCCCTCGCGCGGCAGCATCTTGACCAGCCCCATCGACTGCGCCTCGGCGGCGTCGATGGTGCGTCCGGTCAGCAGCAGATCCATGGCATTCATGCTGCCGATGAGGCGCGGCAGCATCCAGGCGCTGCCATGTTCGGCGATCAGACCCCGGCGCACGAAGGCGGTCGTCATCTTGGCCCCCTCCGCCATGTAGCGCATGTCCGCATAGAGCGCGAGACACAGACCCACGCCCGCGCAAGCGCCGTTGATGGCGGCGATGATCGGCTTGGGCACGCCCAGCAGATAGGAATAGCGCTGACCGAAATCGTCCGCGCTGAACGGCGGCGTGATCCGCGGGCGCGGCTTGCCATCCGGACCGGGCGACAGATCCGCCCCGGCGCAGAACCCCTTGCCCGCGCCAGTAACGACGATGGCCCGCGCGCCCTCATCTGCCGCCGCCCGCTCGATGGCCGCGCGAAAAGCCACTTCCATGTCCGGACCCCACGCATTCATCTTGTCGGGTCGGTTCAGCGTCAGCGTCGCGACCCTGTCGGTCACCTCATAGAGCACGTGGTCGGTGTCGTTCATGGCGTGTCCTTTCCTTCCGCAGCCGCAGCGTAGCGACTGATGACGGACTGGAACAGACGGATTGAAAGAGTACCGCAATCATCATTTCGGACACCGCGTCGGTTGCGAAACGCCGCATCGTGGGAGATGCTTTTGATCGTCAGAAGATGGGCCCGTGCTGTCTTGGGGAGGCAGGCGCCCGGTGTATTCATCTCGGGTGCGGGACCTGAAGTCCGAGGCATCCAGCATAGGGACACGACAATGCACGTTAAGTCTATCCTGCGTCCCCTCTGTCTTGCCGTCGTGTTGCTGACGGCGTTCCATTCCGGGGCAAACGCTGAAACCGAACCGCGCAAAAGCATCGAGCTCGTCACAGGCGGCCCAGCCGAGGTTGAGAGCGGCTCGTTCGCCGGCCGCGACGATGCCACCTACGCGGTCAAGGCGAGCAAGGGCGAAAAGCTCATCATCGAGCTGAAGGCCAGGAACAGCAGCACCTACTTCAACCTCACGGCACCCGGTGCCGAGGAAGCGATGCATATCGGTTCGATCCAGGGAGAGCGCTTCGACGGCGTTCTGCCGTCCGATGGAGAATATCTGGTCATGGTGTACATGATGCGCAACGCCGCCCGCCGTAACGAGAAGACCGACTATACCATCAGCTTCCAGCTGGTGCCCGCCGCCGCGAAGTCCGGCCCCGCCACCGGGCCGTGAGACCAGCGATGTTCAGGCTTGCGCGAGGGTACCTCACATTCATGCTGACTACGGCCCTGTTCGCGGGAGTGCCTTCCACGTCATCAGCATCGCCGGATCAAGCGCCTGACGGAAAGCCCCTGCTCGGCAAGTGGGGCATCGAAACCCTGGAGTTTTCATCCGCGGTGAAGCCGGGGAATGATTTCTATCGCTATGTCAACGAGGACTGGCTGAAAACCGCCAAACTGCCGGAAGGTTTTCCAACCTACGATTCCATGACTCAGGCCTATCTGCGCACGGAACGACAACTCACGGATCTGATTGGGGGCATTGCGTCAGGAACCCCAACGCCCGGATCGCCCGAAGCGCAGATTGCCGCCGCCTATCGCAGCTATACCGACATGGCTCGGCGTAACGCCCTCGGCGAGAAGCCTCTGGAGGCGGGCCTGGCGCAGATTGCCGCCCTCGAGAGCGCGGAGGATGTCGCGCGGCAGATGGCGAAGCCATTTAATGCGACAGTCATCGGCATTGACGTCATGACGGATTCAGGGAATCCGCAGCGCTACATCATCGGCGCGCGGCAATCAGGCCTTGGCCTGCCGGCGACCGACTATTACCTGGATGATGGCGAACCCTTCGCCGGCCATCGCATCGCGTACCGGGACTATATCGAGGCTTCACTGCGCCGGGCCGGCATCGACCGGCCGCGCGAGCGGGCCGACGCGGTTCTGGCGCTGGAGACCCAGATCGCCAAGCTCCAGTGGTCGCCCGCGGAAATGCGCGATCCGGTCCGGATGTACACGCTGATGCCGGTGGCCGACCTGGACAAGTTTGCCCCCGAATTCCCCTGGACTGCCTATCTCGCGGAAAAGCGGTTCAGCGACCAGAAGACCATCGTGATCGGCACGGACACGGCGGTGCAGAAACTGGCCCGGCTGTTTGCCCGGACGCCCATCGACACATGGCGTTCCTATCTGATGTTCCATCACATCGACGACCTGGCGCCCCTGCTGTCGCAAGAGTGGGAACAGGCGCATTTCGCTTTCCATAACACAAGGCTGCTCGGTATTGCGTCCCAGCGTCCACTGGACGTGCGCGGCATCCAGTTCGTCAGCCAGGTCCTGGCCGAACCCTTGGGACAGGCGTATGTGGCCCGTTATTTTCCGCCTGAAAGTCGCGCCCAGATGGACCGCATGGTGCAGCATCTGAAGGCGGCCTACCGTGAGCGCATCACGGCATTGACCTGGATGGATGATCAGACCCGGGCCGAGGCGTTGGCCAAGCTGGAGAAAGTCGTCTCTCACGTGGGCTATCCCGAGAAATGGCGGGACTTCTCGGCCCTGACGCTCGACCCGGCCGACCTCGTGGGCAACCTTCGCCAGATCGTCGAGTTCGAGGCCGCTGACGCCCGCGCCACTCTTAAGGAGACCCGCCGCGACTGGCAGTGGCCGCTGGCGCCCCAGGAAGTCAATGCGGGCTACATGGCCGACTTCAATTCCATCACTTTCCCGGCAGCGATCCTGCAACCTCCCTATTTCGACCCCAACGCCGACCCGGCCGTGAATTACGGCGCGATCGGCGCGGTCATCGGCCACGAGCTTGGCCACGGGTTCGACGACCAGGGCAGCCGGTCCGATGGCGACGGCAAACTGCGCGACTGGTGGACCAAAAAGTCGCGGGACCAGTTCGGCAAGCGCACGGCGGCGCTTGTGAAACAGTACGATGCCTTCTCGCCCATCGAGGGCATGAACGTGAATGGCAGCCTGACCCTGGGCGAGAACATCGGCGATCTGGGCGGCGTTTCGGTGGCGCATCACGCGTATCGCAATTTCGCGAAGGAGGAGTATGGCGGCGATCCGCCGGTTCTGGACGGACTAACCGGCGATCAGCGCTATTTCCTGGCCTGGGCGCAGGCATGGCGGACGATCACCACGCAGGACATGCTCCGGCAACAACTGCTGTCGGACCCACACAGTCCGGCTGAATACCGGGTCAATGGCGTCGTCCGCAATATTGACGCCTGGTACGACGCGTTCGGCGTCAAGGAAGACGACGCGCTCTATCTCCCGCCATCGGAGCGTGTCTCGATCTGGTAGGGACACGGCCTCTTCGACAGAAAAGAATACCCCGCCTTCTGGCGGGGTATTCAGTTTGAGGCAATGTGGGAAATGCCGGACGAACCCGCCCTACTGAACCGAGCGAAATGTCCCCGCTTCGTCGAACCGGCATGAAAAGAGGTGGTCTTTCCATCCCGCGTGTACGTGCGCAGCACCTCGTAGCCATGCTTGCCGTTGGTGAAGGGCTTATTTCGGCGCCGTGTCACCTTCCTCCGCTTTGGGCAGGAACAGATCGTTGGTTAGTTCCTTGTCGTCCCGCAAGGCAACAGCCTCGCCGCAGAACTCGGTGAGATGATCGGCGTTCTCGGCGGCATAGATGCCCATGGCCGCGCCCAGATGAACCATCAGACTGTTTTCCAGATGGTGCCTCTGTTCGGGCGAGATTTTGCCGTCGTCTTCGGCGGGTAGCAGAGTGGCGAGTACCCCGCCCAACCTGTTTTCATCCACCGTGACCTCATGACACAGGGCGCTCGCTGTCGCATTGTAAGCGGCCCATAGCAGTTTGGGGCGTTGTTCCTCGGTCAGTGTCGGCGCCATCGCCTGATCGAGCCATTTCCAGGCCGCTTCCTGACGGCGGGCGGCATCGGGCGCCTGGGCGATGGCGGTAGAGGCGAACAGAAAAACGCCGGCCGCAGCCGCTGCGTAACGGATCGTGGCTTTCATGATCATTCCCCTCAATTCCCGAATTCGCGCGCGGTCCAGTTGGGCGCATAGCCCTTACCGTCCTTGTAGCAGGTGCGCTGCCAGCGATAGCAGATGACCCCTGGGGTCGGGCTGTACTGACCGCCCCGATCATCGTAGGAAGGACGATCGCGATAGCGATACTCATCATACCGGTCATACTCGCTGTGCCGCTTGTCCGACGAGGCCGCCGCCGCGATGGCGCCGAGAACCACGGCCGCGCCGACCACAGCGGCCGCCTTGGCGCCGCTGTTGTTGCCGCTGCTTCCACCCTGCCAGTTGCCCATATCCACGTTGCGCACCCTGCCGTCGTTGACCCGGCAGGTGAAGTAGGCCCGGCCGCCGCGGCCCTGCGCGTAACCGGTGACATTGTACTTGTCGCGGCCGATCTGATCGACATTGATGCCGCTCGTGTCATAGGCGCCGCGGTCGCGGACGGCGTTCTTGCACATTTCACGGGCGTCGCGCGGACTGTACTGCGCCTGAGCCGGCGTGGTGACGCCCGCCATGGCGAGCGACGCGGCGACAGCAGCCGCCATCAATTTGTTCATTGGATCCCTCCCGATGGTCAGAGTTTGATCGTGCCCGATAACTACGTGGAGCGCTTACACTTTTTCGTGAAATTGGTGCAGGAAGGATGAAAGGGTCGCATCACGGCGAGCGGCGCGTCGCGGCGGCGGTGCGCAACACTCGCGACAGTGCGTCGATCGAATAGGGCTTCTGCAGCAACTCGAATCCATGGGACCCGTGTTCGGCCAGCACGTGGCTGTAACCGCTGGTCAGCACGACAGGCAACCGGGGATAGAGACGGCGAATTTCCTTGGCGAGATCGATCCCGTTCATTCCCGGCATCACGACATCGGTGAACACGACATCGAACCGTGCCACGCCTGCCGCCAGTTCGGCCAGCGCTTCGCGGGCATCCACGGCCAGGACCGTCTCGTATCCCATCTCGCCCAGGGTCTGGGTGGCGAACGCGCCGACATCCACATTGTCTTCGACAACGAGCACGCAAGCGCCATCGCCGTCGACCGGCAGTTCGCCCGGTGCCGCTCGTGCAACCGCGTCGGGACGCGGGGCACGCGGCAGATAGAGAGTGAATGTGGTGCCAACGCCCGGCTGGCTCTCGACCTGGACCTCTCCGCCCGATTGCTTGGCGAAGCCAAAGACCTGCGACAGACCCAGCCCGGTGCCGTGACCGACCCCTTTCGTGGTGAAGAAAGGTTCGAAAATCTTGTCCATCATCTCGGGCGCGATCCCCTCGCCCGTATCGGCGATGGAGACGGCGACATATTCCCCCGGAACAGCGGGATGGGCCCGCATCGCCGGAATGACGTCCGCCGCCCGCACCGACAGCGTCAACCACCCACCCGCGCTCATGGCGTCTCGTGCGTTGACCGCCATGTTGATCAGCGAGGTATCGAACTGGGTGGGGTCGGCATCGATGAAACACGGCTCGTCCGGCAAGCTGGTTTCCAGGTGGATATGCGGGCCCGTCAGGGTGCGCATCATGTCGGCCAGCGCGAGAAGGGCGACACCCGCGTCGAATACTTCCGGCTTCAGCGCCTGGCGCCGAGCGAAGGCCAACAGTTGGCCTGTCAGATTGGTGGCGCGGATCGCCGTTTCAGAGATGGCGTCAATATAGCGTTTGCGGCGGTCCTCTGACAGATCTGGACGCCGCAGCAGGTCGACGGAACCACGGATCACCGTCAGCAGATTGTTGAAATCATGGGCGACCCCGCCGGTCAGCTGGCCCACCGCTTCCAGCTTCTGCGATTGACGCAGCTGCTCTTCGGCCTGGCGAAGAGCCTCCGCCTGCTGGCGCTCTTCGGTAACGTGCCGACCATAGGCATAGACCAGGTCGCCCTCGTGCGACGTGTGCCACGAAAACCAGCGGGGCGTCCCATCGCGGTGACGGAAGCGGTTCTCGAAATTACTGAGGTCGTGACTGGCGATCGCCGCCACCAGCGCATTGGCGGAGGCCGCCGCATCGTCCGGCCAGATGAACTCCAGATAGCTTCGGCCGATCACCTCGTCCTCCGCGTGCCCCAGAATGGTGTGCCAGGCTGGGTTCACCGCACGAAAGATGCCCTCGCCATCGACAACCACCAGAATGTCGCGTGAGTTCCGCCAGACGCGGTCGCGCTCGGCGGTTCGGGCCGCCAGCTGCGCCCCTTGCTCCTTCTGTTCGGTAATGTCGCGGGCACTCGCATAGAACTTGTCGTCCTCGGGTACCGCCACCCAGGAAAGCCAGCGCCACCCGCCACCTTTCATCCGGTAGCGGTTCTCGAACCGCAGGACGGGTTCCCCTCTTTTCAGAACGGCGAACCCTTCATAGGTCGCCTCGAGATCATCCGGGTGGACGAGATCGAACAGCGGTGTCCTGGAGAGTTCCTCGTGGCTCCACCCCAGCACGGTCTGCCATGCCGGATTGCTGCTCTCGAACATGGCCTTCCGGTTGAGGACGCCCAGAAGGTCGGGGCTGACCTCCCAGGTCCGGCCACGATCCCTCGCGCGCTCGACGACCTGACGTTCCAGATCGGCGTTGAGATCGCGCATGCGGGCTTCGCTGGCTTGAAGCGCCTGCTCGGCATGGCGACGACCGGACACGTCATTGAACAGAACGGCGACATGCCGATCTTTGGGCTCGCCGACGCGGTAGGCGTAGACCTCGAACCACCGTCCCAGCGACCCGGCGTGGTTCTCGAACCGGATCGCCTCTCCGGTAAGGGCGACGCGGCCATAGGTTTCGAACCAGTGAGCCTCATGATCCGGAGCGAATTCCCGCATGCGGCGTCCCGCGGCGTTCTTCATGCCGGTCTGGCCCTCGAAGGCCGGATTGACCTCGATGAAACGATAGTCCGCCGGAACGCCGGCCGCATCGAACAGCATCTCGATGACGCAGAATCCGGCATCGATGGACGCCACCAGACCGCGGTACCGTTCACCAAGGTCCAGCAATTTCCTGGCAAGATGCGCCGCAGTACGCTCAGGCACCGGATCAGGCAACGGCGCCTCGCTTACGGGACATGATGGGGAATGCGTCTCTGATTGCCACGGCGCTAGGATAGACGGCTCGGTTACGTCGAGGAAGCAATACCCGGAGACGGCGTCGCCTCTCCGTCAACTTTCGTACCGAGATACCGTTCCCGTCGGCGACGCGCCTAACGAAAATAGAAGTCGGGCGCGGGCGCGCGGTTCGGCATCACGGCGATGGTCTCGTCCACCTCCCGATACCAGACCGCGTCGAACAGGCGCTGCTCCAGCCTGTCGAGACGATCGGCGATGGCCGGGTCCGCGCGCCCGGTCGCGAACTGATCCGGTGCGTCGAACCACAGTTCGGCAATCCCGTCCCACAGCCCGTAGAACGCATCGCGCCGCGTCCTGCCCTCCGGCGTGAAGGCTTCCGAGTCCGGCGGGAAGAATCCGGTCATCACATCGAGGGTCGTGCGGAAATTAAGAATATGCCCGCGCAGCCCCGGCAGGCTGGCGACCAGCGCGGCATGAACGCCGCTCCAGCATGCCCGGAACTCCTCGGGAGACATATCGGGCCGGCGCCGGGCGAACTGAACCAGCTTGAACAGCTTGCGTTCAGGGCGGCGCACCGGCACCGAGACATGTTCATCGACCTGAAACTGGAAGGGAGAGCCGTTGTAGAGATGATCACCGTCGCCGCCGACCTCCTTCACGCGTGGGTCGAAATCGAGACCATTCGGCCCCGCTCGATCGCGGGCCGGGCTCTTGCCGGCCAGATAGTCGGGCAGGCTGTCGAACATCAGCTGACCCCAGCCATCCCACATGTCGTCAAAGCCCTCCGGTTCCCCGCGGACGATCTGGTTGGACAGCGGGCCAAGGCTCTCGCGCACCGAACGGTTGGCCGTGACGTTGAGGATATAGCCCCGGATACCGGGCAAGCGGCGACCGAACGAGTTGTGATAGCCCACATGCGCGGCACGGTATTCATCGTGCGTCAGGCGGGCATTGCGGCGAACGAAACCGAAAACCTTGAGCATGGCGGCCTCCCTCAGCGGTAGTAAAAAGCGGGCGCGGGATCGCGGTTCGGCATCACGACGATGCTCTCGTCGACCGCCACCCACCAGACCGCTTCGAACAGATAGCGCTCCAGCGCGCAAAGCGCCGGGTGCAGGCGCGGCGCCGCGCGGCCGGCGGCGAAATCGTTCAGGTCGCCGAGCCATAGCTCGCCCGCGCCGTCCCATGATCGGGTGAAGTCCCGGCGCCACGCTCGTCCGTCCGCTGTATAGCGCCAGTCATCATCGGGATAGACGCCTCGCAACGCCGCGTCCTCGTCGGGATCGCGCAGATTGAGCGTGTAGCCGAGAAGCCCGTTCATGGTCGCCGCCAGCGCGGCGTGCTCGAGCAGGCCGCGTCGGAACTCGGCCTCGGTAAGTGACGGATTGCGCCGGAAGAACTGGACCAGCTTGGCGAGCCGGCGCTCGGGCCGCTCGACTGGCAGGATGACCAGTTCCTCGACGGCGACCGGTACCGAGCGGTAGCGGTCGGCTTGCCCCGGCGCCGGATCGAACAGGAACGGGCCGTCCTGCGGCGTCCGGTCCGGGTCGATCACGAGCCCCTCGGCGGTGGCCCGCGTCGCCTCGGGCTCGCGCGAGGCGCGCCAGGTCTCGGCGCTGTCCAGCCACATGGCGGGAAATCCATCCCACGCGCCGGCAAAATCGGCGGGCTGATTCCGGACCAGGTCACCATGCAGCGCGCCCAACGCGTCCGCGGCGCCGGCCTCGGTCTGGATATTGACCAGGTAGCCGCGCAGTCCGCGCATGCGCCGCGAATGACCGGCGTGATAGCCGATCAGTCCGGCACGAAACTCGTCGCGGCTCAGCGCCGCGTTACGCTTCAGGAACGCGAAAATCTTGAACACGGCCATATCCTCCCCAGGACCATCATTCCACAGCGGCACGCGGCGCGCGAGGAGGGAGTGAGCGCCGGGCGGACTTGAAGACGTCATACCCGCTCCCTACACTCGCGCCGTGCAAGTCACCGCCCTCGCGCCATGATGGCCCATCCGGGCATGGCGACCGCGACGGAGCAAAATCATGGATGGGCATCAGGTCCCCTTCGGCGAAGCCCTGCGGACCTGGGCCCGGATCGGCCTGCTGGGCTTTGGCGGTCCCGCCGGACAGATCGCGCTGATGCACCGGATCCTGGTCGATGAAAAGAAGTGGATCGGGGAAGCCCGGTTCATGCACGCCCTGAACTTCTGCATGCTGCTGCCGGGACCCGAAGCCCAGCAACTGGCCACCTATATCGGCTGGATGCTGCACCGGACCCCGGGCGCGTTGGCGGCAGGGCTGCTGTTCATCCTGCCCGGCTTTTGCGTCATCCTCGGCCTGAGCATTCTCTACAGCCTGTTTCAGCAAACCGCCTGGCTCGAGGCGCTGTTCTTCGGTCTGAAGGCGGCGGTGCTGGCCATTGTCGTCGAAGCCCTTCTGAAAGTCGGGCGCCGCGCCCTGAAGACACCGCTGATGCGGATGATCGCGGCGGCGGCCTTTCTAGCCCTGTTTCTGCTGAACCTGCCCTTCCCCGTGGTGATCGCCATGGCCGCACTAGGCGGATACTGGCTGGCAAAATTCAAACCGGCCCTGCTCGCGCCCGCTTCGGCACACGGCGCCGCCAAGGCCACCGAGGCCGTGGACCGGCTTCCGCCCGTCGCGCCCACCTGGCGGCGATCACTGGCGGTCCTGGCGGTCTGGGGCGCCGTCTGGGCCAGCCTGCCCCTGCTGCTGATCGCCCTGTTCGGCTGGGACAGCGTGTACGTTCCCATCGCCGCCTTCTTTTCCAAGATGGCGGTCGTGACCTTCGGCGGCGCCTATGCCGTTCTGGCCTATGTGGCGCAGGAAGCCGTGGAAACCTATGCCTGGCTGAGACCCGGCGAAATGGTCGATGGCCTGGCGCTGGCCGAAACGACGCCGGGACCGCTGATCCTGGTGCTCAGCTTCGTCGGTTTCATCGCCGGCTTCCGCGACGCCGCCGGACTCGATCCGCTGGCCGGCGGCGTGCTCGGCGCGGTACTGGCGACCTGGGTCACCTTCGCGCCCTGCTTCCTGTGGATTCTGCTCGGCGCGCCCTGGGTCGAGAAGCTGCTCGGCAACAAGGCGCTGTCGCTGGCCCTGTCGGCGATCACCGCCGCCGTTGTCGGCGTCATCCTGAACCTGGCCCTGTGGTTCGGCCTTCACGTCATCTTCGGCAGCGTCACGCCGCACGCGCTGGGGCCGCTGCGCATCGACCTTCCCGACCCGAGAACGCTAGACGTGACAGCGCTTGCGCTCAGCGCCTTCGCGATGCTCGCGCTGCTGCGTCTGAAATGGAAGATGCTGACCGTGCTGGCCGTCTGCGCGCTGGCCGGCGCCGCGATCCGGTGGGCGACCTAAGCGGCGGCGGCGGCCTCGACACGAACCCGGGAGAGCACGCCGCGTGCCTGTGCCGCACTGCATCCCAACCCGGCCGAGACGGCCACCGCGAGCGCGACATCCGCCGCCGTGCAGGCCAGATCGGCGTCCTCGGCCAGCGCCACCTCCAGCGCGGTGCCATCGGCCACGAGCCGGAGCACGCCGCCCTCCACGGCCGCCGTGACGGTGGACGCGCCGGCGAGCCCCGGTGTGCCGCCCGGAACGCCCGAAGCCAGCGTCACCGGCACTCCCCGGACCCTGCCCGCCAGCGCCACGCACCGGTCCGCTCTGGCATCGACCACCAGCCGGCCGCACATGGGCACCATCATGCGCCCGAGATCGGCCAGCGCGTTCGCCTTGCCTCCGACAGCGTCGCCCGCGAGAGCCAGCACCGAGCAGAGATCGAAAGGCAGAAGACTGGTCAGCGGAGTATCATCCCCGATCAGCACCAGCGCGCTATCGACCCCGGTATCGCCCAGCAGCGCGCGCGCCGCCATGAACAAGCTGGCCGGCGCACTCACCACCGTTTCGCCCGAGATCCGCGCCGCGCCGGCGTCGGCGACCCCGACGCGGCGTCCGTTCGCCGCCAGCATGCGCTCCACCAGAACGGGAACCGGTGAACCGGCCGGCAAGCCGACGATGGCGGCGATGGGAATCCGCGCCCCGGAGGGAAAGAGCCGGTCGAGCACCTGACCATAGACATGGGCCGAGGTCGTCGTGCCGATGGTCGGCTGCGCGTTGACCTCGCAGATGGCCGCGCCCGTCTCCGTCCAGGGCCGCTCGATGTCGGGGATCAGCAGATCGACGCCGGCGATATCGAGACGTAGCGCCCGCGCCGCCCGTTCGGCCAGCAGCCGGTTCGCCGGATGCACCTTCTCGAACATGCCCACCGGCATGCCGCCCGACGCCACATTGGCGGCGCGGCGCAGACGGAGCCACTGGCCTTCGGGCAGCACGGTGTCGGCGTCCATGCCGGCTTCCTCGATCAGTTCCACCGCCTCGACATCGAAGTCGAGCGGTTTCAGGGGCGCCGACGAGGCCTTTGATCGCCGAGGATCGGCGTTCAGCGTGTCCACCAGTTGGCGAATGCTCTGAACTCCGTCCCCGGTCACGCCGCCCGGCACGCGCTCGAGCGCCCAGATCAGCGTGCCGTGCAGGACGACGAGACGATAGTCCCGCCCCTCCACGTGCTTTTCGACCAGAATCGCGTTGGAGAATTTGCGGGCCGCGTCGTAGGCGCGCCTGACGCCCGCCGCGTCCTTGAGGCCCGCCGCGACGCCCACGCCGCCATCCTTGTCCAGCGGCTTGACGACCACCGGGTAACCCAGACGGTCCGCGACACGGACGGCATCGTCGGCCGAGCCGACCTGCGCATGGTCCGGCACCGGAATACCCGACTGCCGCAACACATGCGCCGTACCCAGCTTGTTGCGCGCGATGTTCGTCGCGATGACCGGCGTCGCATCGGTGAAGGAGCTGTCGATCCACCGGCTGCGGACGCCGACGCCGATCTGGTAGACGGCGCCGGTCAGGTGAAACCAGGGCAGCCGCTTCTCGTGCGCCGCCGCGAGGAAGTGCAGCGTGTTCGATCCGCTGAAGCCCTTTGCCGGGCACTCCTTGATGAAGGCCAGCGCATCGGCCCGGCGATCCGCTGCGAACGCCGTCTCCGCCGCCGACGGGTCCGCGATCCCCCGCGCCGCCACCGCGCAGACGAGGCGAAGGGCCCGGCCGGCCGCGACATGGTCCTGGGCCGGCAATGCCAGCTGCCAGGCGCCGCCATCCGCCCGCCGGTTGAGCACCTTGCCCCGATCGAAGACGGGATGTCCCGCCGCCCGCTGCAAGGCGTGCGTCCAGTGCAGGATGCGGCGTGTCAGCGCCGCTTCCGCATCCTCGCCGGGCACGGCTTCAGGCGCCGTCGCCGACGGCAGAAGCGCGGCGAGCAACCGGTCCATGCCCGGCCAGTCGATGGCGCCGTGCAGGCGCGCGCTGACGACCGCGTTGAGAAAGGGCTGCCGCAGGCCGAAACCAAAGCCATTGATGGCGAACTGCACCTTCAGGACCGTGACGGCGGGTTGATCCGCCGCGGGCAAATGTTCCGCTGCCATGGAGGCGGGTCAGACCTTGGCCACGGGCGTGGCGACGATCATGTACAGCTCCCAGCGCATCCCCACCTGGCCGGGAAACTGATCGATGCCCAGATCCGCCTCGATGGCGCGCGCGGTCTCGTCGGGCCGGCAGGTGCGCAGATCGAACATGCGGTGGCAGAATTCACCCATGTCCACGGTGTTCTCGAACCGCCAGTGGAACGGCACCCGTTCCGCGGACACGATGTCCCAGCCCGTTTCCCGCAGGTCGTCGAGGGTGTGATCGCCGAGATAGACGCCTTCGTGCCCCGTGCTGTTGTGGCGGTCGACCCAGCCGTCGAGAAAGCCCGAGACGTCCGATTCCTCATGGACATCGGCAAGGACGAAGCGGCCGCCGGCGCGCACGGTCCGCGCCAGTTCGGCGAACAGCGGGCGCTTGTCGGCCAGATGGTGCACCCCGGCGATGCTGATCGCCGCATCCACGCCGCCAGCGGCCCAGGGCAGGGGCAACAGTCCCCGGTCCTCGCCGCCCGAGCCGAAACTGGCGCAGGGCTCGTGTCCGAGCCAGCGCACGCCGTCCGGAAGGTAGCGGGCCAGATAGCCGCCGCCCGCGGGCACGTCGGCCACCGACTGGCCGGGCGTCAGCGCCGCCCGATCGATGGTGTTGACGAATTCCTCCCGGCGCGCGTCGGGGAACAGCGACATGGCGCGGTCATAGGGCGCGCCGCGCAGCTGAAACAGATCCTCGTAGCTGGCGGGAGTTTCGTCCACCACACGCTGCGTGGCCAGGAGGGAATTCTTGCGATCGCCCATGGAAAATGCCCTTTGGTCGTCCCGGCCAGGGATGCACGGATGCACGCCTTGGCCGGGGTTCTCGGCCGGATACTAGTCCATGGCGGCGGCGGATGCCACGCCCGAGCCACCTCGGCCCGGCGCGGCATCCGACGAGCCTTGATCAGCCCCCGGCGCGCGCCTTGACGATCCCATCGACGATCGCCTGGTTGTAGCCCTGATAGGCGGCCTTCACGAGCGCCGCGTACCGTGCCGGCACCGGCTCCACCACAAGGATCTTCTTCTGCTTGTAGCTGTTGCCCAGCCCCAGCAGCGCCATGGCATTGTGCATGACGAGGCTATCCGACTGGTCGTCCACCTCGCGCAGCACGCCGAATTCCTCGCCCGAGGGGAATCCGTCCTCGATCGTCATCCAGCCGGTGTAACCGGTCCCGGGCATGCGCTTGACCTTGTAGCCGAAATCGACCTTGCTGCGCGGATGGATGGAAAAGTTGGTTTCGGCGCTGACATTGGCCTTGGCCGAGAACATTTTATTGCCCGAACTCTGGATGGCGATGTAGTCGAGCACCAGCAGCGGGTGGACCATCATGGCGTCCAGATCGACGCCGACGTTCTGCAAGGCCCCGGCGGACTGGCCGCTCATGATCGCCGCCATGCCGGTTTCCATCGACATACCGGTGATCAGGGGTGCATCCGTGGCACCGAACACCACCCAGCCCTTTTTGGCGCGGCCATCGATGATCTGGCCATCCTGCGTCCGGTTGCCCTCGATCCACTTGACCTTGCCGTAATCCGGCACGGCCCGCATGGCCTCCGCCGCGACCACGTCGAAGCCGGCCTTGGTGAGGCGGTCGACGAGGTCCTTGTGAGCCTCGTCCGCCCACTGCTTCATCGCCGCCTCGTCGATCCCCACCAGCGCCGTGTTGTACCGGATCGACCGGTTGACCGACGCCGAGCCCGCCCCCGCGCTGGAGGCTCGCGCCTCCGCCGAGGTGATGTAGGACACCGCATAGCTCGGCACGGCGATCTTGGGCCGCTCCTTGAGATACTTGCCCTTGTCGACCTCCAGGACGACGGGGAAAGGCGCCACGTCGGTGGGCAATGTGCGGATTTGGTCGAGGCCTACGCCGCCCTGCGCCTCGGAGGCGGAGTAGCTGTTACCGGATACGGAATCCATCCGCTGCCCCTCGGCCAGCGAACCTGTTGCGCTGCCCACCGCGATCAGAAGCGCGGCGGACGCAGCCCATGCGATTTTCATGTGTGTCAGTCCCCTTCGTCGATCTCGTCTTGGATCGTGCCAGCGTAAAAACCGGTCACTGGGGCGAGATTATCATGGCCACTATCCACACTCATCCCCCGCGAACACGGGGCCTGTCGACATCCCCGCCCTACGGTCGTACGCTGCCGCCGCGAAATGCGAAAACGGATAGAATAAGGAGGCATACATGGGACGGATGGATGGCAAGGTCGTCGTGGTGCTCGGCGCATCGGGCAAGGGCAGCATGGGACAGGCGACGGCGCGCCGGATGGTCAAGGAAGGCGCCAAGGTAGTGATCGCCGCCCGGCGTACGGAACCGCTGGAAGAACTTGCCCAGGAAATCGGCGCGCTGGCCGTGCCGTGCGACATCTCCAAGGAAGACCAGATCGCGGCGCTCGCCAAGGCGGCCGTCGATGCCTATGGCAAGCTGGACGCCGCCGTCAATTTCGCCGGCATCAACGTGTCCTCGCCCATCGCCGACATCGACGCGTCGAAGCTTAAGGATGCCATCGACATCCAGTTCACCGGCGCCATCCTGTTCATCAAGCACATGGCCGCCGCCATGCCCGAAGGCGGATCCATCGTCATGACGTCGTCGCTGACCGCGACCTTGGCGCCCGCCAACATGACCGCCTATGCCGCCACAAAGGCCGGCGTCGATCACGCGGTCAAGATCGCGGCGACCGAGTACGGCAAGAAGAACATCCGCATCAATGCCATCACGCCCGGCCTCGTCGTCTCGGAAATGACCAGCGACATCATCAACAGCGCCCCCGTCGTCGCCAAGACGTTCGAGCGGGAAACCCGCATGCCGCGCCTCGGCACCGTCGAGGACATCTCGAATGCCGTTCTCTGGCTCGCCAGCGACGAGGCGTTCGTCAACGGCATCAATCTTCAGGTCAATGGCGGCGCCCATCTGGGCAAGTTCCCGCTGGCCGACGACTTCCGCTAGGCCACACCGGGGCTGGGGGCAAAACCATGGCCACCTTTCTGCTGGTCCACGGCGCGTGGCACGGTGGCTGGTGCTGGGAACGGGTCGTGCCGCTGCTCGAGGCGGCCGGCCACCGCGCCCTCGCTCCCGATCTGCCCGGCATGGGTAACCATGCCGGGCCCCTGCCCGATGATCCGATTGCCGCATGGGGCCAGTTCATCGCCGATCTGGCGCGCCAGCAGGACGAAGCGGTCATTCTCGTCGGCCACAGCCGGGGCGGCATCGTCATCAGCCAGGCCGCCGAGTTCGCGCCGGAATCCATCGCGCTGCTGGTCTACCTGACCGCTTTCCTGGTGCCGCCCGGCGAGGCGCCCGGCGCGCCGCTGGCCTTCATGCCCAATCCAGAGCTGGAGCGGAACATCGTGCTGTCCGAGGACATGAGCACCTCGACGGTGGCGGCGTCCGCGATTCCCCGGCTGTTCTACAACACGTCGGATGCGCAATGGGCGGAACGCGCGGTGTCGCTGGTCTGTCCCGAACCCACATCCTATGTCGCCAGTCCCATGCGGATTACCGAAGACCGCGCCGGGCGGGTGCCGCGCATCTACATCGAATGCATGCGCGATCGCGCCATCCCCATCCGCCTGCAGCGGCACATGGCGGACCGCATGCCCTGCCGGCGGACGCTGACCCTATTCACCGACCATTCGCCGTTCTATTCCGCCCCGGCGGCCTTGGCGAACGCCCTCCTCGACGGCAGCGGGCTTACCTAGTCGGATCGGGACGCGCGGAACTCATATTTCAGGAAGTGCGATCTGGGCGTCGCCGCCTTGTGCCGCGAGTGGGCGGAATCCAGCATCAGACGGCAATCTGTCTGGACAAGGCCGGCTGCGGCGATGGCCGCGCTCACGCTCTCGACGGATTCCACCGACACCGTGGTCTTGGCGCGGCAGAACGCGCGTACATGGGCCTCGACCAGATCGGCCGGAAGCCCGGCCTGCGCGTCGCGGGCACGTCCGACAAGCGCCTCGACTTCCTCGTCGCTATAGGCGAGCACCACAGGCGACGGTGATGGACGGATGCTCTGGTAAGCCAGCAACGTCCCGCCCGGCGCCAGGGGTGCCCCGAGGGCCGCGAGCAGCATGCTTCTGCGTTCTGGCGGGCAGAAGCTGAGCAGCGAATGCATCATGACCAGATCGAACGCACCCGGCACCGGATACTCCAGCAGATCGCGCCGGTCGACCTGGACCTGGAATCCCATCCGGTCCGCATAACGCAGGCACAGGTCGAGCGGCGTGTCGCAGCGGTCGGCGATGACGATGACCGGTCGGGCAATCCCCTCTCCCAGGGCCTCGTGCAGCACCGACAGCAGGCCGAAATCGGCGCTGCCCGCGATTAGCACCCTGTCCAGCGGACGCCGGCAGTCCAGTTCCCGAATGCTCTCGACGATATAGCCCCGTTCGCTCGCAAGGCCGCTGATCAGCCCCAGGTGCTGCAGCAGCATCCAGCCGCGGTGATAGCCGAGACAGGTATTGCCGCACAGCGCATGGGCGCCGTCGGCATGGACGTGCGGCACTGACAGCGCCAGAGCCGCCTCCGCGATCATGCCGGCATGATCGGTGGGCGAATATGCCCGGGGTTCGAGCAGGACGCTCAAGCGCGCAGCTCGTGATACTGCACGCCGAACCGGCTCAGGGCATCCTCGTCCAGCGTTACGCCGAGGCCGAGGCCTTCGGGAAGATGCGCCTGGCCGTGCGAGACCGCCAGTTCCTGTCCGATGACATCACCGACGAACCGCTCGCGGGCATCGCCATAACCGATCGTCTCGCCCACATCCGGGAAGGCCGCCGCGAAGTGCAGCAGCGCGGCGGTACCCACGCCCAGCGTATGCTTGGACCCCATGTTGCAGGTCAGGCCGCCCGCCCTGGCGATTTCTAGGATGGTCACCGAGTTGCGGATACCGCCGGATTTCGCCAGCTTGACCGTGATCATGTCAGCGGCGCCGCGCTTGACCACCTGCACCGCATCGGCGGGCGACAGCACGGATTCATCGGCGGCGATGCCGGTACGCGCCCGTTCGGTCACGAATTTCATGCCATCGAGGTCCCACCACGCACAGGGCTGCTCGATACAGACCAGCCCCGCATCGGCGAGGGCATGGTCCACCTCCAGCGCGCCCTTGGGGGTCCACGCCTGATTGGGATCGAACTCCAGCTCGGTGCTCGCCGGCACGGCCTTGCGGACGGCGAGATATTTCGCGATATCGCCGCGCCAGTCCGCCGAGCCCTTGAGGGTCAGCAGGGGATAACCGTCGGCGGCATACCGGCACGCCACGTCGACCAACTGGGCTTCCGGCAGGATCGACAGGCTGCGCGACAGCTTCATGGCGGTCCGCCGCGTGCCGCCCAGATAATCGGCGACCGACAGGCCGCAGCGCCGCGCGATCAGGTCGTGCAGGGCGATGTCGATGGCGCACAGCGTCCCCAGAAAGCCATACTGCTCGGAGCACCTCGCGTTCAGCGCCGCCATGATCTCGTTGAAGTGCAGCGGATTCCTGCCAAGCAGCACGGGAGCGAAGATATCCCGCAGCGCGACGAACACTGTCCCCGCGCTTTCACCGGATCGGCCAGGAAAGATCACCGATGCCTCGCCCAGTCCGCTGGCACCGTCGCTGGTGCCGATCCGGAGAATGACCTTTTCGCCGTGATCGAGTGTACCGCGCGACGAGCGCATGGCGGATTTATAGGGTATGGCGACGAGCCAGACCTCAACCCTGTCTATGGTGGTCGTATCGGTCATGTAACGGGGCGGCCCCTGCTGTCAGGAGAAATTAAAGAGAGTTTATCACGCACGCCGCGTCGCGGGCGGTCAGATGAGGCACTTGAAAACTTCGAGCTTCTCGTTGGCGCCCT
This sequence comes from Iodidimonas sp. SYSU 1G8, assembly GCF_039655775.1. Taxonomy (NCBI): domain Bacteria; kingdom Pseudomonadati; phylum Pseudomonadota; class Alphaproteobacteria; order Iodidimonadales; family Iodidimonadaceae; genus Iodidimonas; species Iodidimonas sp. SYSU 1G8. Next base: position 1,577,394 of record NZ_JBBYXJ010000001.1, read on the forward strand.
TGAGCAGGGGACCGACGGTATTGGCTACGTGTACGTCGAAATCCTGATGCGTGTTGGCGCGGATCCGTCCGGCCACCGCCTGCATCTCGTCGGCGCTCAACGGCCTGTCGCTGGCCAGGTTCACCTCGAGCCGGGTCCGTTCTGTCTGCAGGATCTGATACTGGCGGATCGGCGCGAGCTCCCCCAGCTGCTTCAAACCGAAACGCGGCCAGACCCGGCTGCCATCTGGCATGATCAGCATATTTCGGACGCGGCCGACGATGCGCTTCAGCACCGGCGATCCGCGCCCGCAGGCGCAAGGTTCGCCTACTTCGGCATAGTCGCGAATTTCGTAGCGCAGCATGGCGGTCGCGAAATTGTTCAGGTCGGTCACCACGACGCGGCCGATCTCGCCCGGCCCGCAGGGCGTGCCGTCGTCGCGCAGCACCTCGAGAAACTGGGCCTCGGGTATACAGTGATAGGCGTGATGCTCGCACTGGACGGCGATGGACCCCAGTTCCTGCGAACTGTACTCATCGAATATCTCGATCCCCCATGCCCGCCATACCTCGTCTACCAGCTCCTGGGGCAAGGTTTCACCAATGGTGATGAGCGTGCGCAGACCGGGCGGGGCAGGCATCTCCTGGACCAACGCCTGCAGATTGGAAGGATAGGTCAGCAGGTAGTCGGGCTTGTATTTCTCCAGAAAGGCTCGTTGGTCGGCGATGGGCGCGCGGATATTGAGGCCGATGCCCTCGCCTGTCCTGTACACGGCTGAAACATATTTTCCCCAGCTTTTGGCCACGACCGGCACCACGCCGTTCTTCACAGAGATACTGGCGCGAATCGCCCCGAAACGCTTTCTGATATCGAGCTTGTGCCAGCCCAGGCTCCGCATCATCACCGCGTTGCGCAAGGCATAGCCCGCCGCCGTACAGCGAACCGTGACAGGCTGGCCCGTCGAGCCCGAAGTACTGGTCGCCCAGACGTCGCCATGCTCCTTCGGCGCGGCCGTATAGATGTCGTCCATTCGGGACTGGAGGTCGGCCCGGGTCAGCAGCGGCAGCGTTCCCAGCACCTCGAACGCGGTCGCTGCGCGGATCTCGGCGCCCGCCAGCAGCGGCGCGAAGTACGCGCTCGTTTCGCGCGCGTGCCTGAGCCGCGCGGCAAGCTGAACCGACTGAAGTTCCCGCAGCCGATCAGGCTTCAACCACTGGGTCTGGAAAAGCTGCGTCAGGAAGCCGTAGACCTGCGCGGCCGACGGGTCTATCAGCGCTGGCCAGACCAGCGACTGTGAATAGGAATTCAGCACCCGCGCCCTGTCCTCCGCAGATACGGCGATCAGCCGTCCGTCAAATATTCAACAAGGTATATGCCGGAACAGGCACCGTCTCAATCGGGCATTCGGAACGGACGGACGCTTTCGAGCGCCCGTGCGGCGCGCAGGATCAGGGCTTCAGACCCCCAGGGGCCGACGATCTGCAGGCCGATGGGGAGACCGGCTTTCGTGAAGCCGCATGGAACGCTCGCCGCCGGTTGGCCCGTGATGTTGAAAGGGAACGTAAAGGGCGTCCATGTCCGCTTGTAGGCCTCGCCTTCCGGACCATAGATGCCGCGTCCCGCCTTGAACGGCGGCACGGGCGTGACAGGCGCCAGCAGCAGATCGAAATCCTTGTGGAACGCGGCCATGCGCTGCATGAGCGCGCCGCGATCCGCCATTGCCTGGTAATGCCGGATGATCGGTTGCTGCGCACCCTTCTGGGCCGATCGGACCAGGAAAGGGTCGCTGTCGGCCAGCGCCTGTTCGCTGGCGTTTTCCAGATAGCGCGCCGTCATCGGCTGCCAGAACGCCAAGAATGTCTGCAGTTGGTTGTCGAAGCCCGGATCGGCCTCGGCAACTTCGGCGCCCAGATCGCGAAACACCGCCGCGGCGTCCGTCAGCGCCGATGCGATCTCAGAATCGAACGGGATCAGCCGTTCGCCATTCCAGAAGCCGATCCGCAACCCGGCGACGCCATCATTGAGCCCGATACGGTAATCGGTGGCTTCATAGGGCAGAGCCGATGGATCACGGCTGTCCGGGCGGGTGATGACGTTCATCATCAGCGCCGCGTCCGCGACCGTACGCGTCAGCGGTCCCGCCTGCGAGATCAGCGCCGAGACGCCTCCGGGATTGTGCGGCACCCTGAACTGGGTCGGGCGAAGCCCGAACACGCCGCAGAACGCGGCGGGGATCCGGATCGATCCACCCGCATCCGTGCCCACATGCAGCGCGCCCATGCCCAGCGCGCAGGCCGCCGCAGCGCCGCCGGACGAGCCGCCCGGCGTCTTGTCCAGATCCCACGGATTGCGGCTGACGCCGTGCAGCGCGCTGTCGGTGACGCCCTTCCAGCAGAATTCAGGCGTCGCCGTCTTGCCCAGGATGATGCCACCCGCCTCGCGCAGCCGGGCGGTGATGGGCGCATCCTGCTTGGCGCGGTGCGACGCCGAAATCACCGGCGAGCTGTTCCGGCTGGGCCATCCCTTGACGTCGATATGTTCCTTGATCGATAGCGGCACGCCGTCGAGCAGGCCCTTGGGCTTGCACTTCGTCCATCGCGCTTCCGACTTTCCGGCCTCCTTCAGCGCGCCTTCCCGGTCGAGCAGAATGAAGGCGTTCACGCCCTCGTTCCGCGCATCGATCCGCTCGAACACCGCCTTGGTGACCTCGACGGGCGACAGCGCGCCGCGTCGATAGCGGGCGACCAGATCGCTGGCCGACAGATGAACGATATCGGTCATGGCGCGCTCCGCCTCAGAAGCCGAGCGCCTGCCCGTCGTCGATCCTGACGCCGGCGCCGGTCATGAAATCCCCCGCCTCTGATGCCAGCAGCAGTAGCAGGCCATTGAGGTCGGTATCCTTGCCGATCCGGCGCATGGGCCAGCCCTTGATCTCCTTCTGGCCCGCTTCCGAATCGTAATATTCGCTGTTGATGTCGGTCCGGATGTAGCCCGGATTCATGGCGTTCACCTTGATGCCATAGCGGGCCCATTCCAGCGCCATCACCTGCGTCATCATCTGCACGGCGGCCTTCGACATGCAGTAGGTGATGCCGCCCTTGAGTTCCACATAGGAATGCATGGACGCGATGTTGATGATGCGGCCCGGCGCGCCCCGGTCGATCATGCGCTTGGCGACTTCCTGGCTGAGGAAGAAGGGCGCGCGCAGATTGGTGTCCATCACCTGGTCATATTCGTCCTGGCTGATCTTCTGGCTGGCACGCATGACGGTGATGCCGGAATTGTTCACCAGGCACCAGATCGGGCCGACCTTCTCTTCCGCCTCGGCGATGGCGGCCGCGCCGGCCGGCAGGTCCGTGACGTCGAAGGCGATGGGATAGGCATGGCCACCCGCATCGTTGATTTCCTTGGCCAGCGCCTCCAGCCGCTCCTTGCGCCGGCCGGTGATCACCACCTTGGCACCCGCCTCGGCCAGGCACAGGGCGAACTGGCGGCCCAGGCCGCTGGTGGTGCCGGTGATGAAGCAGACCTTGCCGGTGAGGTCGAAATTGGGCAGCGCCATGAGGAAATCCCAGTCTGTTGTCCTTGGAGGCGGACGCTAGAGGGCTGTTTCATCACCGTCAAGCAAGCGCACCCGGAAACCTTTCCCGGCAAGCATCTCGACGATGCTTCTCAGATGACCGGGATCGCGTGCCTCGATCACCACTTCAAGGTCCGTGTCCTTGGCCTGCGTGTGGGAGAAGATACGGTTGTGCTGCACCTCGAGGATGTTTCCGCCCGCATCGCCGATGGCGCCGGCCACAGCGGCCAGCACGCCGGGCCGATCCGAAATGTCGATCCGAAGACGCGCGATGCGGCCCTGATGCACCAGGTCCCGCATCAGCACGGACGCGAGCAGGCGCGTGTCGATATTGCCGCCCGACAAAACGACGCCGACCTTGCGCCCCTCGAAATGCGCCTTGCGGGCCAGCACCCCGGCGAGCGAAACCGCGCCCGCGCCTTCGGCCACGGTTTTCTCGATGGCGATGTAAAGCGCGATCGCCTGTTCGATCTGGACCTCGCTGACCAGCATCACGTCATCGACCAGCGCGCGGATGATCGGCAGCGTCAGGGCGCCCGGCTGTTTCACGGCGATGCCTTCGGCAATGGTGCCCGCCATGGACGATGGCGGATTGCCTGCCAGCGCGTCACGGATACTGGGATAGCGTTCGGCCTCGACACCGATGATCTCGATCCCGGGCGACAGCGCCTTGGCCGCGACCGCCATGCCGGCGATCAGCCCGCCGCCCCCCATCGGCACCACCAGCACGTCCAGGTCGGGCTGCGCCGCCAGCATCTCGAGCGCCACGGTACCCTGTCCGGCGATGATGGCGGCGTCATCATACGGGTGCACGAACACCAGGCCGTGCTGGCCGGCAAGCTCGCGGGCATGGACTGCCGCCTCCGACAGGCCCTCGCCCACAAGGCGGACGTCGGCCCCATGCGCGCGGGTCGCGGCGACCTTAACCTCTGGCGTGTCGCGCGGCATGACGATGGTGGCGGCGATGCCGAGCCGCCGGGCGTGATAGGCCACGGCCTGCGCGTGATTGCCCGCCGACATGGCGATGACACCGGCCACGCGCTCGTCGCCGGTCAGGCTCAGCAGCTTGTTCAGCGCGCCACGTTCCTTGAACGAGGCGGTGAACTGCAGGTTCTCGAACTTGATGTATAGCTGGGCACCGGTCAGCGCCGACAGGGTCACCGAATGGTGAAAGGGCGTCGGCGGCACCGCCTCCCGAATGGCGGCGGACGCGGCTTTTATATCTGCTAACATCATGGCCGACTCACCAGAAGCCGGGACGGAAAATCCGCATAACCGGCCAGGATCAGCAAACACGTTCGGGGATATCTCATGGATTTCGAGTTTAGCGACAAAGTGAAGCAATTGCAGGAGCGTGTTGGCTCCTTCATCTACGAGCACGTCGTGCCGGCGGAGAAAGTCTTCGCCGAACAGGTCGAGGCGGGCGGCCGCTGGTGCGTGCCGCCGGTAATGGAAGAGCTGAAGGCCAAGGCGAAGGCGGCCGGCCTCTGGAACATGTTCCTGCCGGAATCGAAGAAGGGTGCCGGCCTCACCAATCTGGAATACGCCCCCATCGCCGAGCTGCTGGGTCATTCGCCGCTCGCGTCCGAGGCGTTCAACTGTTCCGCGCCCGACACGGGCAACATGGAGATTCTGGAGCGCTACGGCTCCGAGGAGATCAAGGAGCGCTGGCTCAAGCCGCTGCTCGAGGGCGAGATCCGTTCCGCCTTCGCCATGACCGAGCCGCTGGTGGCCAGTTCGGACGCCACCAACATCGAATCGCGGATCGAGCGGGACGGCGACGAGTACGTGGTAAACGGCCGCAAGTGGTGGACATCCGGCATCATGGACCCGCGCTGCGCGGTCATCATCTTCATGGGCAAGACCAACCCGGACGCGCCCAAGCACCAGCAGCAGTCCCAGATTGTCATTCCGCGCGACACGCCCGGCATCACCATCAAGCGGTCGCTGCCCGTCTTCGGCTATGACGACGCGCCGCACGGCCATGGCGAGGTGCTGTTCGAGAACGTGCGCGTGCCGGTCTCCAACATCCTGCTCGGCGAGGGCCGCGGCTTCGAGATCGCCCAGGCCCGCTTGGGACCGGGGCGCATCCATCACTGCATGCGCGCCATCGGTTCGGCCGAGCGGGCGCTGGAGCTGATGTGCGCCCGCGCCGACAGCCGGGTCGCCTTCGGCTCGCGCCTGTCCGACAAGGGCGTGGTCGAGGAGCAGATCGCCAACAGCCGGATCGAGATCGAGCAGGCCCGCCTGCTGGTGCTGAAGGCGGCGTGGATGATGGACAAGTACGGCAACAAGGTGGCGCGCAGCGAGATCGCCCAGATCAAGGTCGCCGTCCCCAACATGGCGTCGAAAGTGATCGATCGGGCCATCCAGATCCATGGCGGCGGCGGCGTTTCCGCCGATTTCCCGCTGGCCCGCGCCTATGCCGGACAGCGCACCCTCCGGCTCGCGGACGGTCCCGACGAGGTGCATCGCCGGACGGTCGCCCAGGTCGAACTGAAAAAACAACGCGAGAAGCGCGAAAGACAACACAATCTCGCCGCGGAATGACTATATTCAGTCTTATCCACAACCCTCAACTTCACGCGGGCCCGGTTTGGCCCGCGTTTTCTTGTCCGGCATCCGCGGCGAACGACATCTCGTAGAGAGTCCTTTGGGGACAAGCGAGGTGCGTGATGCTGGTGACCAGCGCGATTACGGTTTGGATGGCCCTCAGCGCTCTTTGGGCGGTGAGTGTCTGGCGGCGGGATACGAGCATCATCGATGCGTTCTGGGGGCCTGGTTTTGGCCTGATCGCCGTCGTTACCCTGGCTGCAGTGCCCGATATTTCGCCGCATGGCTGGCTGGTCGCCGGGATGATTATCCTTTGGGCTCTTAGGCTTGGCGGTCATTTGCTGAGACGCAATCTCGCGCATGGCGAAGACCGGCGGTACCGCGAGATGCGGGAGAAGGCGCCGGGGAACTGGGCGGTTCGCAGCTATGTGACGGTGTTCATGCTGCAGGGGCTGCTGATGTGGCTCATCTCGCTGCCGGTGCAGTTCGCCATCGGCGGTACTGGCCACCTGGCTGATCCGCTGACGATTGCCGGTACCGCATTGTTTTTGTTCGGCTTTGTCTTCGAGGCGGTGGCCGACGCGCAGCTCTGGCGCTTCAAGCAGGACCCGGCGAGCAAGGGCCGGGTGATGGAAACCGGCCTGTGGCGCTACAGCCGGCACCCCAATTATTTCGGTGAAACCTGTGTCTGGTGGGGCCTTTTCCTGGCCTGCCTGCCCGCCCACGGCGCGTGGTGGACACTGTTCAGCCCCCTTTTGGTCACATTTTTGCTGCTGAAAGTCTCGGGTTTGCCGCTGGCGGAGAAGAAAATGGGCGAAAGACGGCCCGGTTACGACGCCTATGTCGCCCGCACCAGCGCCTTCATCCCCCTGCCCGCGAAACGCTGACCGACACCATCACCAAAAGCAGAAAGGGCGCCCCGAGGGGCGCCCTTTCCTTTTGTCGTCCGTCTGGACGGTGGCTGGATCTTAGAAGCTGATCCGGGCGCCGCCGCTGATGACGTGTTCGCTGTAGTTGCCGCCCATTTCGCCCGAGTAGTCGAGGAAGAGGGTGAAGGCATCGCTGACCTTGCCGGTGACGCCGACGCCGAAGATGGCGGTGGTTTCACGCGGCACTTCGCCGAAGACGGTGAAGCTGGTGCCGGGGGCGGCGCGGAAGCGCGAGCTGATCGGACGGAGATCGTCCTCGAACTCGTGCGCCACACCGACGCGAGCGTAGGGCATCCAGCCGCCGCCGTTGCCGGAGCGGAAGGTCTTGGAGAAGCGCAGCTGGGCAGTGGCCCGGAGCGATTCCACCGACTGTTCGTCGACGATCAGGTCGATTTCGTTGGCGCCGGTTTCCTCGAACGCATCCTGCTTCACCTTCGCCCAGGTCAGGCCGGCTTCCGGGGTGATCTTGAAACCGTTGCCGGTGTCGAAGCTGTAACCACCCTTACCGTAGAAGTAGTAGACGTCGCCGTCGTACTCGGCGTGCGCGACACGGGAGATCGAGCCGATCGACGAACCGAAGTCGATGTCACGGTCGCTCTCGATGTTCATGTCGCCCATGCCACCGCCGGCATTGAAGAACCAGGTGTCGGTGAAGTAGCTGAGGTAACCGCCAACCTGCCAGTGATCCACATCGCCTTCGCCGGTGCGGCCATCGAAGTCGACATCGGTGTTACCGAAGCCGCCCAGGATACCGATCAGGAAGTTCGGGTTGATCAGGTAGTCGAAGCCCGCATAGCCGGTGAGGGTCTGGTAGTCGTACTGCAGGAAGCCTTCATTGCTTTCCACATCGGACGTCGCCCAGGAACCCGACAGCCAGAAGGTGGCGCGGTTGTCGGAGCCGGACTGGCCGACCGCCGAGTTGTCACCCACGTTCATCACGACCCGGTTCTGCTTGCCACCCGACAGGCCCTGGGCCTCGATGGTGCGGATGTAGGCCTGCTGTTCGGCACCGCGAGCGATGGTGAAGCCGACTTCGTTGAAGGCGTTGTACCACTCGGGGTGCAGCGCATCCAGGGCCGCCGGGATGTCCGAAGCCGTGCCGACCAGCGCCACGATGGCGTGGAGGCTGTCTTCGTTCAGACCGTAGGCGGTGAAGGAGTCGATGTACTCACCAGTGATGACCTGGTTGAGCGTTTCACCCTTCGGCGCGAAGTCCGGGATCGAGATGATACGGACACGGTCGGGCAGGTACTGCAGATAGGCCTTCAGCAGCTGCACGCGCTGTTCCGTAACGGTCTCGTCTTCCTCGGTGCTCGGATCATCGGCCACCGCGTAGCGGACAACCACGGCACCGTCGTTGGCGCCACCGTCGAAGCCCTTTTCGTCGAACTTACCGGTCACGCCGCCTTCAGCGACGATGATGTCCCAAACCTTGGCGTCCTTCGAGAAGTCGGCCAGCGGCGTGGCGATACCCTTGCTGTCCACATCGGCGATGCCATCCGGAACCTTGTAGTCGGGGTTCGGGATCTGCGGGCAGGAGTCCGCACCATCCGGATCGTCGCCGCAACCGGTCGGCCCATTCGGGTCGTCGATCATGGCATCCTGGCTGTTATCGACCAGGTCGGCGAACTGGCCATCCAGGCGGATGTCCAGGCGGCCATCGACGATCACGGCGCCGTCGGTAACCGTGCTGACCTTGTACTCGACGCCATCCGGCACACCATCCGGGCCGCCCTTGCCGGCGACGAGGATGTCGAACTTCTTGTCGTCGTCGTCGAAGTCGAAGTCGTTCACACCATCGGGTTCACCCTTGGTGGGCGCGCCCTTGTCGTCCTGAGTGATCAGGTCAACGGTGCCGAGGCCGGTGGTGTCGATGATGGAGCCGACGATGGCCTTGGTGGTGCCGGTCTTCTTGACGTTCAGCAGATCGCCGGTGCCGTCAGCCTTCAGGTCAGCCTGGAACTGGCTGCCCCAATTGGTGACCACGTTGCGGCCCTTGGTATCGGTGTAGGTGGGCTCATCGTTCTCGTCGAGGACGGGGTCGCCTTCACTATCCAGGACCGGGGTGCGGTACGTGGTGGTGCCGGTGACTTTGCCGTCCATGGTGACGTTACCATACACGGTCAGCGTGCCGATCCGGTCGATCTCATCGCCCGGAGCCAGCGTGGCGTAACGCGGGCTGTCGGTCGCCAGATCAAACGCGCCTTCGAAGACTTCGTAGCTGTTCGAGGCCGGCAGCACGACATTCGGATACTTGGTGCCGTCGGCATCGACCGCCACCTTGGTGTAGGTGGGGTTGTCATCTTCGTCGAGAACCGGAGCACCTTCATCATCCAGCACCTGAACATCGACGGTGCCGACGATCAGGCGGCCGCGAGATTCATCGGGCTGGTTGACAGCGTAGAAGGACTCATCGTCAGCGCCGACATAGTAGGTGACGTCGCCGCCCTGGACCGCGCCAGTGAGGTTGACGCCGCCATTGCCGCCAGCAGCACCGGGGTTGGTGATGATGGTGCCGTGACCGCCGAGGATACCGCCGGACTTCACATCCACGACCGGGGAGGTCAGGACCGCATCCTTCTGGTTGACCCAAGCGTAGGTCGACTTGCCTTCATCGACATCCGCCGTGTCCGGATCATCAACCGAGACGACGGTCTCGACCAGGATGGTGCCGCCGACATTCAGGCGACCGTTGTTGACCACGGTGCCCACGGTACCGCTGATCTGCCATTCGCTGGCTTCGTCATCGGTCACGCCGTCGCCGTCCGTGTCGATCTCGATTTCCGTCCACAGGTAGGTCCCATCGACGGTCGTCTGACCGTTGAGGTTCCAGGTGCCAGCCGGCAGCGGCATGTTCGGCACCGAGGCGAACAGGGCCGGCGTGAGAACCGCGGCGGAGTTCGAGGTCTCTTCGTCACCGTAGAAGTCGGAAACGGTCAGCATGTCATCGACCAGCAGCACTTCGGCTTCGGTGATGTTGCCAGCGTGATCCTGGTAACCGGTGCCCATCAGGACGACCGCGTCCACGTCGGTGTCGACGCCTTCGGCCTCGACCCACTCAGCGGCGGTGCCGCCCTTGGATTCGTCAACGTCCTTGGTGTCCGGATCGTCGGCGATGGCAACCAGCTGGAAGCCAGTGTTGCTGCTGGTGCCCATGTCGAGGTCACCGTTCAGCTGCGAGCCGATTTCCATGACGAAGAGGTCGTCGCCGCCCTGCAGGGCCACGTCGCCGTTGATGACGCCCGGGGCGAAGTTGTGGACCAGTTCGCTGCCCGCGCCGCCGAGAATGGCGAAACGGTTGCTGGTCTGGACCGACGGTGCGCTTTCGTCGACTTCTTCGGTTTCTTCGTTGTCTTCGACCGGATCGGAGAACTTGTTGGCGCCGTCAATGAGGCCGAAGTTCACGATGACCGTGGTCAGATCCGACGGACCCGCGCTGGTGTCGATGGCGGCAACCGGATTGGCGCCTTCACCGTTGATCAGGTCGTCGAGCGTGACGACCGATTCATCGACATCTTCCGTGGCGGGATTGTCGACAACCGGGGTCGGAAGCGAGCCGTTGCTCAGGGGATCAACTTCCATGGTCCCGGAGTTCACGATGGTGACGACGCCGCCAGCCTCGCTGTCGGAGTACAGGTAGGCCGCTTCGCTACCGGTGATGAGGCCGGTGTTGATGACCGTGGTGTTACCACCGCCAGTCGATTCATGGAGACCGGCAACCGCACCCGAGATGGTGCCCCAGTTCTCGATCTTGTTCACACCGCCGCCGAACTCGACGCCGTCGCTGTCGGTGCCGGTGATGGTCGAGGCCGTACCGTTCGTCAGGGTCAGGCCGCTGCCCGCGTTGATGCCGTCTTCGTCACCGGTGATCGAACCGACGTCCCAGATGGTCTCGCCCTGGCTGTCCTCGCCGATGGGCTGCGAGTAGTTGGAGACCTTGGTGCCGGAGCCCGCGGTGATGCCATCGGAGTTGGTGCCGGTGATCGTGCCGCCGTTGTTGATGACGGACAGGCCCATACCGGTGCTGTCGATACCCGACCACAGGCCGATGATCGCGCCTTCGTTGTAGATGTCGTTGCCGTCACCGACCAGGTCGATACCGTCGCCGGTGGTGCCGACGATCGAGGACGCATCACCATTGTTCTGGATGGTGTTGTCGTCGCCATCAAGCTGGATGCCTTCATCGTTACCGAGGATGGAGCCCGAGTTGACGACAACATTGTCGTCGCCGCTGACATCGACGCCGTCATCGCTGGTGCCGGTGATCGAGCCGGCGTTGACGACGGTGTTGCTGCCATTGCTGATCGCCACACCGTCATCGGCGCCGAGGATGGTGCCGGTGCTGGTGTTGGTCAGCGAATTGCTGCTGCCGTTGATGTCGACGCCGTCGCCGTTCTGGCCGGTGATCGAGCCGCTGTTGGTGTAGACGCCACCGTTCGAGAACGCCTGGACGTGCACACCGTCGTTGTAACCGGTGATGCTGCCCGAATTGTCGAGCGTGGTGCCGTCCGCGGTGAACACGACGAGCACGCCGTCTTCGGTCTCGCCGACAATCGAGCCGTCATTGTCGATGTCGTTGCTGTCGCCCCACACGGAGACGCCGTTTTCGGCACCCGTGATCGAGCCACCCACCAGGTTGTCGAGGTTGTTGTCGTCGCCGACCAGGGCCACGCCCTCGTCGCCGGCGTCGATGGTGCCGCTGTTGGTGATGGTGTTGGTCGCACCGAAGACAATGATGCCGTCGTCATCGGCGAGGATATCGCCGGTGTTGGTGACGGTGTTGGTGTTCGCACCGGCCACGATCTCGATGCCGTCATCGCCGGCGTCGATGGTGCCGTCATTGGTGACAGTGTTCAGGTCGTCGGCGAGGCGGACACCGTCCGAACCGGCCGTAATCGTCGCGCCGTCCGAGTTGGTCAGGTCGTTGTTGTAGACCAGTTCCACACCATAGACGTCGGACTGGATCGAGCCGTTGTTGGTGATGGTGTTCTGCTCACCCGCGCTGATGCCGTAGGCGCCGGCTTCGATTTCGCCATCGTTGGTGACGGTGTTGCCGAAGTTGGTGCCGATACCGACGAACGCGGCGTCGATGGTCGCGCCATCGGCGTTGGTCACGGTGTTCGCACCGCCGAGACCGTCGACTTCAATACCGTTGTAGCCGGTGATCGAGCCTTCGTTGACGATGGTGTTACCGTCACTGCCAACGATACCGGTGCCGTCACCGTTCGTGTCGGCGTCGGCGACGATGATACCCGTGTTGGTGACCGTGTTGCCGTCACCCACGACGATGCCGTCATCGTCCGCGACGATGGTCAGCGACGACGTGTTGGTGATGACGTTGTTGTTGCCGGCCACGATGCCGTCATTGCCGGCATTGATCGTGCCGTCATTGGCGACGGTGTTTTCGTTGCCGACGACGATGCCGTTGTTTTCCACATCGATCAGGGCGCCGCCGCTGTTGGTGACGATGTTCTTGTCGCCGCCTTCAATGCCGTTCCAGCCGGTGATAGTGCCGTTGTTCTCGACGCTGCTGTTCGAGCCGACAACGATACCGGTGCCGTCATTGTTCTCATCCGCATCGGCATTGATCGTGCCGTTGTTGATGATCGACATGTAGCCGAGGTTCGCCAGGATGCCGTCATCATCCGCGTTGATGGTGCCGTTCCAGGTGAACTCTTCGGTGACGTTCTTGGTGCCGCTATAGTTCAGCTCGATGCCGTCATCGCCGGCGTCGATGGTGGTTTCGTCATCGGTCTCGACCTCGTTCTTGGAGTTGCCGAGGTAGATACCGTCATTGCCGGCCGTGATCGCGACGCCGGTCAGGTCGACCGTGTTGAGCGAGCCACCTTCGATGCGCACGCCGTCGCCGCTGGCGTCGATGGATTCATCGACCGTGACGTTGTTCTGGTCGCCGGAGATCCACAGACCGTTGCCGCCGTCGGCGTTGATGCGCGCGACTTCGACTTCGTTCTGGTCGCCGGTGATGACGATGCCGTTATCTTCGGCGGTCACCTGATCGCCGATGGAGACGTCGTTGCCGTCGCCGGAGATGTTCACGCCGTCGCCGTCGGTGGCTTCGATGTCGTCGGCCACGGTCACGTCGTTGTCGTCGCCGCTCAGCGCGAGGCCGACATCGTCGCCCAGGATGCTGTCGCCAACGGTCAGTTCGTTGTTGTTGCCGCTGATGTTCGCGCCGTCGCCGTCGGTACCGTCGATGTTGTTGCCAACGTCGATGGTGTTGCCGTTGCCGGTCACGATCAGGCCGTCATCATCGCCTTCGATGTTGTTGTCGGCGGACACGGTGTTGGTGTTGCCGCTGATCACAACGCCGTCGACGCCCGAGATGTTGTTCGTGCTGGTGACGGTGTTGTTGCTGCCGGACACGTTGGCGCCGTTACCTTCGACGCTGGAGATGTCGCCATCGGCATTGACGGTGTTGCTGCTGCCGGAGACCTCGACACCCGCCTCGCTGAAGCCCGCGATGCTGCCGGTTTCGACCGTGTTGCTGCTGCCATTGACCGACACGCCCCATTCGCCGCTGCCGCTGACGCTGACATCGCCGGTGCTGACGTTGTTGCTGTTGCCGTCGATCAGGATGCCGCTGCCGTAGCCGCCCAGACCCGTATCGGCGGTCACGGCGCCATCGACCGTCACCGAGTTGGAGTTGCCGTCGATGTTGATGGCGTTGTCGCCGCCCGAGACGCTGCTGGCATCGACGATGTTGCTGTTGCCGTCGATCTCAAGGCCTTCGTAGACCGTGCCGGTGATTACGCCGGAGTCGATCTGGTTGTTGTTGCCGTCGATGTAAACGCCGGTGCTGCCGACGATGCCGCCCGCCGTGACCGAGTTGGTGTTACCGCTGATGGTCGCGCCAGCATCCTCGCCATTGATGAAATTGGTGGCTTCGACGATGTTGCTGTTGCCGTCGATGTCGACGCCGTCACCCGTGGTCGAGTTGATCACGTCGCCCGAGGTGACGATGTTGCCGGTGCCGCTGATCTGCACGGCATCGTCATCACCGTAGATGCCGTTGTCGGCATTGACGTTGTTGTTCTTGCCGTCGATCTGGACGCCTTCGCCGGCGTTACCGGTGATCGCGGCGCCCGCGTCAACGATGTTGCTGTTGCCGCTGATCTGGACGCCGTCCCAGTCGCCTTCGATGTTGGAGCCGGCGGTGACTTCGTTCTGGTTGCCGGTGATGGTGACCGCGTCGGCGCCGAAGATGTCGGTGGCGCTGCCCACGACGTTGGACGAGCCGGTGATGCTGACGCCGTCACCCGTGCTGTTGCCGTCGCTGTCGCCATCGATGTTGCCGACGGTGGTGGTGACGGTGTTGTTGTTGCCGTTGTTGATGACAACGCCGCCATTGGTGCCGGCAATGTTGGCGCCCGTGACGTTGTTGTTGCTGGAGTTGGTGATCACGACGCCCGGATCGCCGATGATGGCGCCGGTGGTGGTGACGGTGTTGTTGCCGCCGCCCGAGATGTCGACGCCGTCGCCGTTCGTGCCGGTGATGCCGCCAACGCCCGCGATGACCGTGTTGTTGGTCGAGTTCGTCAGGTTCACGCCGTCATCAGCGCCGCTGATGCCGTCTTCACCGACGATGATCGAGTTGTTGGAGCTGCCATTCGCCGAGACGCCGTGGCCGTTGGTGCCGACGACGCTGTTGGCGGTGATGGTGTTGTTGATGCTGGTGTTCAGCTCGATACCATCATCGTCACCCTGCACCGTGTTGGCATTGATGACGTTGTTGGTGCCGCCGTTGATCTGGATGCCGTCGCCGCCGCTGCCCGCGGTGGAGCTGATCGACCCGTTGGAGGTGACGATGTTCAGCGAGGCATTGTTGATCTGGAGGCCGGCGCCTTCGCCGCCGATGACCGAGCCGTCGTTGGTGACGATGTTGAGCGAGCCATCGAGCTGGATGCCGCCGCCTTCGCCGCCGGTGATGACGCCATCGGCCGTGTTGGTGACCTGGTTCTGGCTGCCGTGGATCAGGATGCCGGCGTTGGTGGCCGTGATCGTGCCGTTGTTGGTGATGCCGCCGAAGCCGCTGCCGTTCAGTGAATTGGCTTCGATGCCGTTGGCGCCGGTGATCAGGCCATCGTTCACAACCGTGTTCTGGTTGTTGACGATGATGCCGCTGCCGAAGCCGCCTTCGTTGCTGTCACCGTTGATGGTGGCGTTTTCACCATTGTAGACGTAGGTGAAGTTGCCGGCAGAGATGCCATGATCCCAGGCGTTGATGACGCCATTGCCAACGTTCTCGACGCGCTGTTCAGCGCCGCCCTGAGCGAAGTAATCGAGAACGTTGCCGTTCTGGACTTCGATACCGTCGCCATAGGCGTTGATCGTGCCGCTGTTGGAAATCAGCAGCTGGTTATCGACCTCGGCATGGATGCCGTCGCCGGCTTGGTTGGTTTCGGTGTCGATGGTGCCGGTGTTGGTGACGTTGTTGTCCGAACCGTTCAGCTCGATACCGTTGTTGTCGCTGTCTTCACCGGTGATGGTGATGACGCCATTGTTGGTGACGTCGAACTTGGAGTTGACCTCGATGCCGTCATCGCCGGCGTTGATCGCGCCGTTGACGGTGAGGACTTCCTGCGCGCCGCCTTCGAGGCCCGAGCCGCCGTTCACGCCGGTGGTGTAACGGATACCGTCGCCATCGGCGTTGATGACGGAGGTTTCGTCATCCTGATAGCCGCTTTCGCTGGCATCGCCATCGATGTGCAGCGTGTCAAACTGAACGCCTACGTCACCGCTCTCGATGGTGCCGCCGGCATTGCCGATGTCGCTGTTGTGGTTCTGGACCAGCACGCCGATATTGCCACCGGTGATTTTGCCGGCATTGGCGAGATCGTCGCCATCGGCATCGGTGCCGTCGCCATTACCGTCGAAGTACACGCCGATATTGCCGCCGCTGACTTCGCCACCCTTGTTGATGGTGACGTCGTTGCCGCCGGCGAAGACGTTCTGGCCGTTGACGATGATGGCGGTGCCGTTGGTGCTGATGACCTTGCCGTCGACGACGATGTCGTTGCTGTCACCGAACTGGTCGGCTTCGTTGATCTGGATGCCCGGGCCGTTGGTGGACTGCACGACACCGTCCGACTTCACGTTGATGTCGGTGTTGTCGGTGCCGAGGCCGCCGCCGGAGACCAGGATGCCGCCGGTGTTGCCATCGACGGTGGCCGTGTCGCCCGTGCCGTTGCCGATGTTGATGTTGCTGCCGTCGGCGTCGTCATCGTTGATCTCGATGCCCCAGTCGGAGGCATTGATCTGACCGCTGTTGAAGTTCAGATCGATGGACTCGTTGGCGTCGATGCCGTCGCCGCCGACGCGATCGTCGGTCTTGCCGATGATGGTGCCGTCGATGTTGATTTCGGTACCCGTGTCGTCGGTACCTACAACGATGCCGTCATCGCCCGCCAGAATGGTGCCTTCGCCCAAGTTCAGCGTCGCGTTGTCCGCATCACCGCTGTTGCCAACGTCGATGCCGTCATCGACAGCGTCGATCACCTGACCGCCGCCGAAGTTGAGCGTCTGACCGTCATCTTCGAAAGACACGCCGTCGTCGGCACCAGTCAGCGTACCCTTGCCGTTCAACGTGACGGTGGTACCCACATCGTCGATGCTGATGCCGTCATCGCTGCCCTTAATGTCGCCAGCGTTGTTGATGGTAACCGTGTCGGCGCCGCCAGCGGCGATACCGTCGCCGTTGGTGCCTTCGATGGTCGCGCCCTTGGCGTTGCCGATGGTCGCAAAGTCATCGGCGAAGATACCGGTCGCGCCCTTGATGGAGCCGCCGAAGTTGTCGACCACGTTGGCGCCGGAACCGGCGGTGCCGCCCTTCAGGTTGATACCCGATTCGTCACCCTGGATGGTGCCGGTGCGGGTCGGCGAGGTCTGGCTGCCGTTGGTGACGCTGTTGCCGGTGCCGTTGATGAGGATGGCATCGCCGGTGCCCGAGCTGATGACGCCCGTGCCGGCCGTGTCGGTGCCGTCGCTCTGGTTGACGATCTTGTTGTTGTTGCCGGTGACGTCGATGGCGTTGTCGTCGTTGCTGTTGCCGGTGGTCGAGATGATGCCGCCGCCGATCAGCGGATCGGATTTGCCGTCGCCCTTGGCGCCGCCGTTGAAGATGACGTTGCTGTCACCGACGATGGCGATGGCGTCGCTCTGCGAGCTGGTCACCTGGCCGGGACCAGCGAACAGGCCACTGAAGTCCTCGAGAACGATGACCACGTTCTGGTTGGCGTTACCGTCGGCGCCCGCCGTCAGATCGATGCCCACGCCGGTGCCGCCGCCCGCGACGCCGATTTCCGTGAGGCTGCCGCCGACGACGATGACGTTTTCATCGAAGCCGTCCGCGTCGAAGCTGCCCGCCGTGTTGGTGCCGCAGGTGACGTTAGTATTGTCCGCAGCCGCCGTCGCCGGGGAGCAGGCCGCAGCCGCGTCGCCCGAGTAACCCGTGATGTAGGTAACGGCCGACAGCGCGACCGCCACCATGGCGCCGCGCGTGACGAACTTCATGGGCGCGCTGGCAGTCATATCGACGGCGAAGCGCGACACTGAGTTCAGCAGCGTGTTCTTTTCGTTGGAGAGATTCATCGATCTCGACTCCCTTTAAAGCGAAACAGCAGCGAAGACGTCCATAGCGGACGCCGCGGTTTTTAAAATCCGGGGCATTGAGCCATGACGCGTGTTTGAACACAACGTCAAAACGTTACGTCTATTCTTGAAACCCAAGCAGATTGGCTCCCTTAACCCCTCCCGGAGGCCGTTCACAGCAGCAGAACGTTTCCCGAACCCCACGGCGCCTAAGGCTTATGGCCCTTCGGTCGACGGTATTAATACGCCTCAGTAATGTCTGTTTGCAAGCCCCTGAAGCCGGGAAAGCTAAAAATTTTATGGAGTTAGCGGCGGAATTCCGCGACTTTCGGCGCGTTTTCGCCATAGTTTCGCTGCCGTGCGGTAACATGATGCAGCGGTTATGTTGCGGGAAAGACACACAAAGGGAGAATCTTCATGCCTAAACAAAAGCCAGACAGTCAGAACGGGGCGAAAATCGGGCAGTCGGCGGACGAGAATGCGCTGGGGCGCATCGTGACGCGGGTGGAGGGCGACGTGCTGCTGATCGGCATCGACCGGCCGCGCAAGCTGAACGGCTTCACCAACAAGATGCTGGGCGAGCTGTCACAGGCCTATACGGACTATGAGAACGGGCCATGGCGCTGCGCCATTTTGCACAGCACGGGCAAGCACTTCACCGCCGGGCTCGACCTGCAGAACATCGACCGGGCGGTCAGCCTGTTCCCGCGCGGGCTGGTGGATCCGGTGTCGCTGCACGCGCCGTTGCGGACCAAGCCGGTGATCGCGGCGGTGCGCGGCATCACCTACACCATCGGATTCGAGCTGGCGCTGGCGGCGGATTTCATCATTTGCGGATCGGACGCGCGAATCGCACAACTTGAGGTTAAGCGCGGGCTGATGCCTACATGTGGTGGCACGCCGCGCATGATCGAGCGCGCCGGCTGGGGCAACGCCATGCGCTATCTGCTGACCGGCGACGAGATGGACGCGGCGACGGCGCTGCGCCTGAACTTCGTCCAGGAGGTGGTGGATCCGGAAGCGGTGCTGGACCGGGCGCTGGTGCTGGCGCGGCGGATCGCCGAGCAGGCGCCGCTGGCGGTGAAGGCGACGATGCTGAACGGCCGGAAGTCGCTGACCGAAGGCTTCGACGCGGCGACGGCCGAACTGGACGCCGAGAGCGGCGTGCTGCGCGGCAGCGACGACGTGCAGGAAGGGCTGCGCTCGTTCATCGAAAAGCGCAAGGCGCGCTTCACCGGCAAATGAGGCGGCGCCGCATTCACGCCGCATTCCCGGTGTGACCCGCAGACCACAGCGGCGCGCAAGTCACTGGCGTGACAAGTAAGTTGATATTTCGTTACTTGTCCGCGTGAGTCCGCAATGCGTATGCAGCGCGCCGACACGGCGAAGGGCCGCGCCCCGGAAACAGGGCGCGGCCCTTCTAGTTTCGGCTCAGGCGATGCCGAGGTTGCGCAGGATCGGGAAGGCCAGTTCCTCGCCGCGCGTGGCCTCGGCGACGAATTCGGCGCGGGCCTCGACCGGATCGGACACGACCGCGCCGTTGCGGGTAATCCGCCGGCCGTTGCGGGTGAAATTGCCGTAGGCGGCCTCGATCCGCGTCTCCAGCGACTGGTAGCCTTCGGCCCGCGCCGCGAGCATGAGCTGGGGGATGTGGCCGACGACGACGCCGCCGCCGGTGAGCGGGCTGACCAGATAGGACATCTGACGGCCGGACCTAGCCATGCTCAGAAGCTCGGCGTTCAGGGCGTCGGTGCGCGGGCGCGCGGCGGCGGCGGCCTCGTCGGACACGGCCGGCGAGACGTCGCCCTTGCCGATCAGCACGATGGCGGCCTGGAGCACCTGGTTGAACGTCTTGCCGGCGGCCTTCACCGCCTGTTCGATGTCGCCGAGGCTGTGCGGCTTGTTGTCGGCGAGGACATCGAGCACCGGGTCGTAGACGTCGTGGTTCAGGCTGGCGCTGCCGCGCGCGCCGCTCGCCTCGAGCTTCACGTCCTCGCGCCGCGAGGTGAGCACAATGCGCTCGGCGCGCAGGGCCTGGAGCTGCTGGGTCACGGTCATGGTGCGAGGGCCGCGCACCCAATAGTCGCGGCGGAACTGCTGGTTGACCATGTAGTCGCGCACCGTCTCGCGGAACACGGGATCGGCGATCTCGCCCAGGATGGTCTGCTGATCGTCCGAAAGGTTCAGCGCCTCGACATGCTCGCGATAGGTCGCCGAGCAGGCGTAGCTGAGCTTGGCGCCCGACAGCTGGGCGGCCACGTCGGAGAAGTACATCGGCACCCAATTGTCGTTGAAATACTCGCCGGCGAGGTAGTTGCGGTCGCTCTTGCGCAGGCTCTTGAGCCGCTCGGCGGCGACGGGCGCGGTGCGGGCATAGGCCGGATTGGTGGCCATCAGGCGGTCGGCGAAGTCGAGCGCCGCGTCGATGCGCGGCACGACGCCGGCGCCGGGCGCGGACATGGTGTCGGCGTGCTGCGTCATCAGGTGGCGCAGCGGGCCGACGGCGGCCCAGCCGGGCAGCGTGTTGTAGCTGATGTAGCACAGGCCGCCGACCTTGAGCTTGCGGCGCAGGAAGTCGACGATCACGGCGCGGTTCTCGTCGGAGATCCAGCTCCAGATGCCGTGCAGGCCGATGAAGTCGAACTCGGGCAGGTCGTCGCGGGCGCAGAATTCGGCGAAGGACTGGTCGAACAGGCTGGCGCCGGTGACGGCGCCCAGATCCTGCGCGAACGCGGCCTGGGACGGGTTGAAGTCGGTGGCGTGCCAGCGGGCCTCGCCGGCCGCCGCGTGCATGTTGACGCTGAGGCCCTGACCGAAGCCGAGCTCGCACGCCGCGCCGACCGGCGGCACGGCGAAGCCGCTCTTGAGCAGCGCCAGGCGCGCCCGCAGCGGGTTCAGCTCGCTGTAGTAGCCATAGGTATAGCCGACATCGACCAGATAGCCCTCAGACCAGTTCGACATGAAGTCCCCTCTCGCAAGAAAATCCCGGCCAAATGGGCCGGCGCGTCGTTCGTATGTACCCTTGCGGACGCAGGCCGTCTATGGCCACGGTTCAGCGGCGCCCGTGGCGCTCCAGCACCGCGCGGTACGCCGCGGGCAGAGGCGTGCCGCGGCGGGCGGCCAGATCGATGAACACTTCGGTGCCCAGGCAGGTCGCGGCGCAGGCGTCGCCGACGAACAGGCCCTGGCCGAGGGTGAACGAGCTGGTGCCGACCCGCGTCACGCAGGTGCCGATCTCGACGGCGGCGCCCAGGTGAATCTCGGCGAGATAGCGCACATGGACGTCCGCCAGCACGAAGCCGGTGCCCGCGAGACGCTCCAGGTCGCCCATCACGCTCATGCGCGCGGATTCGAAGAAGGTGACGATGACCGCGTGATTCACATGGCCCATCATGTCGAGATCCCGGTAGCGCACCTGGACATCGCTCCACGCCGCGAAGGCGGCGCGCTGGTTCAGTCCCTCGTGACCGCTCGGCGGGGCTGTCATGCTCATTGCCGCAGGGTCAGGCGGTCGCCGGTCACCTGATAGCCGGACAGACGGTTGAGGAAACTCATGCCGAGCAGCGAGACGCCCATGTCGCCCTCGGCGACGGAGGCGGCCACGTTGCGCACGTCGATGGGGCCGATGGCGACGCTGTCCAGCGTCACCGGCGCGCCGCGCATGGTGCCGTTGGCGGTCTGGTAGATGCGGGTAAACTCGCGCTCAGACGGCGAAAGGCCCAGTCTGTCGGCATCCTTGCGCGACAGGGCGATGTCACTGGCGCCGGTATCGACCATGAACAGGATCTCCTTCCCCTCCACTTCGACCTGCGCGTAGAAATGCCCGTCGGACTGGGCAAAAAGCGTCACCTCGCGGGTGCCGTCGGTGGTGGTGTTCGCGACACCGCGGGCCGGCGCCAGATTGCCCGTCACCCGATCGCGCGCCATGCCGAATTCGTGCCGAAACGAGTAGAGCAGCGCCAGGCTGGCGACGATGGCCATCCAGATCGCGACGTGGCGCAACGTGCGGCCCGGGTTGGCCCGGAACACGCCCGCCATGCTGACGCCGACGACCGACAACAGCAAGAGTAGATAGACCAGTCTAGGCCATTCGAAGGTGACGCCGGGAGCGTCGGGGAACGCGACGAGCAGGGCGACGACGATGCCGACGATCCCGAGCAGGAAGATGACGGCCCAGAAGCAGCCGCCCTGCCCGCCGGGCTCATCGCCGTCGGGATCGTATCGATAGTCCGCCATTCTAGTCCTTGCCGAAAACCAGCATCACATTACCGGGCATATGGAAATATAGACCATAGCCCGAGTTGGCGAACAGCATTCCATTCGCCGTGACCGGTCCGGAGGAGCCGCCGAACGACCCGCCATGGGCCTGCTCGCCCGAGACGGTGATCACCGGGGGCGCGGTGTCATGCTGCCAGACGATCTCGCCCGTCCGACTGTCATGAATACGCAGCACGCCATCCATGGAGCCAGCCAGCACGATGCCCGGCGCGGCGGTGACGGCCTGCGAGATGCCGGCATGGCAGAATTCGCGTCCCGCGCAGCCGGCGCCGGTGTAAGGCTGCTTCCAGGCGAATTCACCAGTCTTCATGTCGAGGGCGAACAGGCCGGGCCGTCCCTCTTCCTTGTAGGTCCGCCCGTCCGGCGCATCGTTGATGCCGACGAACAGGAGGTCGCCTTCCGCCGCCATGCCGAAGTGCACGCCGCCCTGAATGGCGCCGCGCCCGACCTGGTTCTGCCAGACGACTTTCCCGGTCGCCGGATCCAGCGCATGGACCTCGCCGGACTTCTGGCCGCCGACCACGAGGTCGCGCCCGTCGCTCAGCGTGACCAGCATGGTGGCCGCGCCGAAGTCGAAATCCGGACCGTTCTCCATGGGGCAGTTATCGTCATTGACCGTGTCGCATGCGCCGTTCCACGCGTCGTTGGCCGTGCCCTGGAACGTCCACTTCACCTTTCCCGTGTCCATATCGAGCGCGAAGATGGCATCGCTGGTCAGGGTGGCGGGCGAGGACAGGTTTTCGGCCGTGCCGAAATAGAGCTGGCGGCGCTTGAGATCGAGCGCCGGGCTGTTCCACACCGCCGCGCCGGACGGGCCATAATTGTCGGTGCCGGAGCGGTTCTTGCCGGTCAGCGCCGGTTCCTGGTCGATGGTGTAGGTCTGCCAGACCTTCTTGCCGTCCGCGGCGTCATAGGCCACGACCGAGCCCCGGAACTTGCAGCATTCATATTTCGGGTCGGTCGGCGGCCCCGTCTCCAGCGAGGAGACCGGCACGTAGAGGCGGCCCTCGTGATAGGAAGGCGAGCCCGTGATGGTGGCGTTGGGATGGTCGTCGGGCCTGTCGCGCCAGATCAGCGTGCCGTCGAGCGCGTTGATCGCATAGACATTGCCGAGAATGTCGCCGAAGAAAGCGCGCGGCCGCGCGGCCTTGTCGCCGCTGGTCCACGGCTCGATGACGATGGCGGTACGCACCTCGCCCGAGGCCTCGAACGTCCAGCGCAGACAGCCGGTCTGCTGGTCGAGCGCGTAGACCTTGCCGTTCTGGGCGCCGACATGCACCGCGCCGCCCGCCAGACTGGGCTGGGAGCGCGCGCGGTTCGCGCCCGGATAGGCGAATGCCCATTTCAGCTTCAACGTGGCGAAATCCGTCTTCGCCAGCGGCTTCGCGGATGCCGGAATCAGACGCGTATTGCTTTCCTGCAGCCCCCAGTTACGCCCCACGGGAGTGTCCGCATAATCAAATACAGACCTGTCCGCATGGCACAACTGTGGCTCCAGCATCTTTACTTCGCCCATGTGCTTGCCGGCGAGATATTCGGCGACTTGCACCTTCTGCTCCTCGCTCAGCCCCGCGGCTTCGTCCTTCATCACGCCGGTCGTCAGCGCCCGCAGGATCGCTTCGGGCGTCATCATGGAGATCATGGATTCGTGGGGCGCCTTGGGCATGCCGCCCTCGTGACAGGCCGCGCAGGTCTCCTTGAAGATGGCCCGGCCCGGCATGGCCTCACGCGCCTTCCGCGCCTCGACCAGCCGCTCCATGCTTTCGCTGGCGCTCCGGTCGACGCTGAAGCCGGGATCGTTCGCCGCCGCCTGCTCGGGCGCGGGCGGCGCGGTATCATCGCCGCACGCCGCGAGACCGGCCGCGATCACCGCCGCCAGGGTAAAACGCCGGGCGGCGCGCAATCCTTCCTGAAGACCGATCATCGCCGCTACTCGGTGCCGAAGACCAGCAGCACGTTGCCGGGCATGTGCCCGTAGATGCCGTAGCCGGAATTCACGTAGAGCCGGCCATCGACCACGATCGGGCCGGAGGCGCCGCCGATCGAGCCGCCATGCGCCTTGGTCCCGGCGATGGAGGTCACCTCGCCCGTGGTGTCGTATTCCCACAGCACCGCGCCCGTGCCGCCATCATGGATGCGCAGCATGCCGTCCATGCCGCCGGCGATGACCATGCCGGGGATGGCGGTGACCGCGCCTGAGATACCGCGCTCGCAGAACTTTCGGCCGTTGCACACGTCCACGGCGGGCGACTTCCACACATACTCGCCGGTCTTCATGTCGAGGCCATAGAGGCCAGGGCGGCGTTCCTCGGGGTAGGTCCGGCCGTCCTCGCCATCGCTGATGGGCACGTAAAGCGTGTCGCCATCGGCGGCCATGCCGAAATGGATGCCGCCCTGAATTCCGCCCCTGCCGACCTTCTGGTTCCACACCAGCTTGCCCGTATCGGGATCGAGCGCCCAGACCATGCCGGATTTCTGACCGCCCAGCACCAGATCGCGACCGTCGCTCAGCGAGGCCACCATGGTCGCGGCGCCAAAGTCGAAATCGGGACCGTCTTCCTTGGGACAATTGTCGGGCGTCTTGGAATCGCACGACACGTTCCACGCATCGTTGGGCGTCGCCTGGAACGACCAGTTCACCTTGCCGGACTTCAGATCGATGGCGATGATCGCGTCGCTGGTCAGCGTGGCCGGCGACGAATAGTTCTCGCCCGTGCCGACATAGAGCTGCCCGCGCTTGGCGTCGATGGCCGGGCTGTTCCAGATCGGCGCGCCCGATGGGCCATACATGTCCGTTCCCGACGGATTCTTGCCGGTCACGGCGGCCGGCGTATCGATGGTGAAGGTCTGCCAGACACGGCGTCCCGTCGCGGCCTCGTAGGCCACGACCGAGCCGCGGAACTTGCAGCATTCGAATTTGGGATCGACGGCCGGAGAGACCTCGAGCGAGGACACCGGAACGTAAAGCATGCCGTCATGGAGCGAGGGCGAGCCGGTAATGGTCGCATTCTGATGCTCGTCGGCCCGGTCGCGCCACAGCTCCTGGCCGCTGAAGGCATCGACGGCATACACATTGCCGAGAAGATCGCCGAAATACAGGGCCGGCTTGGCGGCAGGATCGCCCGCCTGCCACGGGGTGACCGCGATGCCGGTCCGCACTTCCGCCGATGCGTGGAACGTCCAGCGCACACAGCCGGTGGCCTGATCGAGAGCGAAGACGCTGCCGTCGTGGCTGCCGACGAAGATGGCGCCCGCCGCGATGGTGGGCTGCGACCGGGCGCGCACCGCGTCCGGATAAGCAAAGGCCCAGAGCAGCTTCAGCTTGGGTGCCTGCTCCTTGGAGAGGCGCGCGGTCGCGGCATCGATGATGCGGGTATTGTTCGCGCGCAGCCCCCAGTTCACCGTACCAGGCGGCGCATCGCGGTCGAACGCGGCGGTGTCGCCCGTGCACTGGGGCAGCTTGGCCGCCGTGCTTTCGCCGAAATCATGGCCGGACAGATACCGGGCAACGTCACGCTTTTGAGTATCACTGAGGCTCGCCGCCTCGTCCTGCATGACGCCGATGGTCAGCGCCCGGTAGATGGACTCCGGCGACATGATTTGCAGCATGGAGAAATGGGGCGCCTTGGGGACCTGGCCTTCATGGCAGGTGACACAGAGCGATGCGTAGACAGCCTTGCCTGGTGGATCAGCCTGCGCGGCGACGGCCGGTGCCTTTTCCGCCTCGTCCGTCTTGGTCGAATCGCCGCACGCCGCGAGCAGGCACAGCAGGGCGCCGGCCGCAAAAACAGTCTTCCAGGTCATTGAAGTCTCCCCATTCCGCGCGGATCGTGCCACGCGTCATGGGGCTGCGCAAGCACGCGTAAAGGTTACGCGCGGCCTGTTCGACTCAGGCGAAGGCGATACCCTCGTCCATCAGCGGAAGCTTGCGGTAGCGCTTGCCTCCCGCGGCCACGATGGCGTTGGCGAGAGCCGGCGCGAGCGGCGGGACACCGGGCTCGGTGATGCCGCCGATGGGTCCGTTTTCGATGATGTGCACGGAAACCGGGGGCACGTGCTGCATCAGGGCCATCTTGTAGGTGTCAAAATCGCGCTGCACGGTGGCGCCGTCCTTGATGTCGATCCGTCCGTACATGGCCGCGGTCAGCGCGAACACCATGGCGCCCTCGATCTGGGCTTCGATGCCCTTGGGGTTGATGGCCGTGCCGCAATCGACGGCCGCCGTCATCTTGAGGAGCCTGACCGTCGTCGGCGACGGCATTTCCAGTTCCACGACCTGGGCGCAGATCGATCCGAAACTCTCGTGAATGGCGATGCCACGGCCACGGCCCGCGGGCAGCGGCGTGCCCCAGCCGGCTTCCTTGGCCGCGCGTTCCAGAACCGCGAGATGCCGCGGATAGCCGCGCATGATGCCACGGCGCATCACGAGAGGATCGACCCCGGTTTCGCGCGCGATCTCGTCGAGGAAGCTCTCGATGAAGAAGGCGTTATAGCTGTGCGGGACGGAGCGCCAGAAACCGAGCGGCACGCCGGCGGACGGCATCGCGTATTCCAGCTTCTGACTGGGAATGTCATAGCGAAGGACATCGGCGCCAAACACGGAAATGGGATCGATCCCGTTCCGGACGCGGGTGGGTGTGAGCTGCTCGGCGATGGATGGAACGACCAGTCTGTTTTCCCAGTTCAACGGCGCGCCCGCCTCGTTGACGGCGGCGGTCAACTTGCTGACGGCGCAGGGGCGCATCATGCCCTGGGTCATGTCTTCCTGCCGGGTCCAGATGATCTTCACCGGACGTCCCACCGCTTTCGACGCGACGATGGCGGGCCGGATGAAACCCATGCCGATCCGCCGGCCGAAACCGCCCCCCATATAGGGGACGTGCACATTCACATTTTCCGGCCGAACGTTGAACTCCTCGGCGATGGAGTAGCGCTCGCGGCCGGCATTCTGCGTCGGCGCCCACACCTCGATCTTGTCATCATGCACCCATGCGGTGGCATTCATGGGCTCCATGGTGGCATGGTGCAGGAAGGGTACCTGATAGGTCGCGCTGACCGTTTTCTTGGCCGACTTCGAAGCGGCCTTCCCATCGCCGCGATCGACGGCGATGGCGCCAGGCTGCTTCAGCGCGGCGAGCATGGCCGCCTCGATCTTTTCGGACGAATTCTTGGCGTTTGCCCCCGCGGTCCATTCCGGCTTCAACGCCGCGGCGCCCTTCCTGGCGGCCCAGAAGCCCGTGGCGACGACGACGAAATAATCATCCATCGGAATCACGCGGTTCACGCCGCGCACGGCCATGGCGGGAGCAGGATCCAGCGACTTCAGCTTGCCGCCAAAGACCGGCGATTGAACCACGGTCCCGACCAGCATGTTGTCGACGGCGATGTCGATTCCGAAAACCGCCTTTCCCGTCGCATGATCACGCGCGTCGAGCCGGGTGGTCGGCTTGCCGATGAGACGCCGTTCGCTGGCCGGTTTGAGCGCCACGTTCTGCGGCGGCACCAGATTGGCCGCGCCGCGCGCCAGTTCGCCGAAGGTCGCGGACTTGCCATTGGGATGAGAGACGACGCCGTTGCGCGCGATGCATTCGCTGACGGGTACCGCCCACCTGTTCGACGCCGCCTGGAGCATCAACTGACGCGCCGTCGCGCCCGCCTTGGAGAGAGGTTCGAAATTCACCCGTACCGAACGGCTGCCGCCGGTACCCATGGCGGCCGGCTCCATGCCGTTCACCGGAATGGCCGAGGCGTGGACGACCCGGATCTTGTTCCAGTCGGCTTCCAGTTCCTCGGCGACGATCATGGGCAGCGAGGTCTGCACGCCCTGACCCATTTCGGCCTGATGGAGCGTGATGGTGACGACACCGTCGCTGCCGATCTGAACGAAGGTGTTCAGGCGGCCGGGTTCCGCAGGCGCGACCTGCTGGCCAAGGGCATCGAAAACGGGAAGGGAAACGCCGAGGATCAGACCACCGGTCGCGGCGGACGCGCCCTTGATGAAACCACGCCGCGAGACGTTGAAGACTTCAGTCATGCGGACTCTCCTAACCCTGGCCCGAGGCGCGTTTGATCGCGGCCTTGATGCGGTTGTAGGTGCCGCAGCGGCAGATGTTGCTCATGGCCTTATCGATATCGGCGTCGCTTGGCTTGGCGCCTTTGGCGACCAGCGCCGCCGCCGTCATGATCTGGCCGCTTTGACAGTAGCCGCACTGGGACACGTCCTGCTCGATCCACGCGGTCTGCAGGGGATGGAGCGCCGAGGCCCCGAGACCCTCGATGGTCACGATCTCGCGCTCGCCCGCTTCCTGAACCGATACGGCGCAACTGCGCGTGACGCTGCCGCCAAGGTGAATGGTGCAGGCGCCGCAGGTGGCCACGTCACAGCCGTACTTGGTGCCCGTCAAGCCCAGCGCCTCGCGCAGCACCCAGAGCAGCGGCGTATCGCCATCCACATCCACGTTGTGTTGCGTGCCGTTGACCTTGATCGAAAATGCCATGGAGTATCCCCGCCCTACCCGCGAACCCTGTGCGTCTCGATGCCATAGTTAGTGTTATTTATCGGCCGCGCCAACAGCCGGTTGTATTTTGGCGTCGGATTATTGCCGGCTGACCCGCCCGCCCAGGTGGCGTGCCAGGAACTGCTCCATGCGCGCCGCCACGACCATGAACTGGGCGGGAGAC
This sequence comes from Iodidimonas sp. SYSU 1G8, assembly GCF_039655775.1. Taxonomy (NCBI): domain Bacteria; kingdom Pseudomonadati; phylum Pseudomonadota; class Alphaproteobacteria; order Iodidimonadales; family Iodidimonadaceae; genus Iodidimonas; species Iodidimonas sp. SYSU 1G8. The sequence continues at coordinate 1,606,002 of NZ_JBBYXJ010000001.1, forward strand.
GTGAGGCCGTGTCCCTGATCCGGCAACCAGAGGGTTTCGACCGGCCGACCCAGCGCCTGAAGCCGCGAGGCCATGCGCTCGCCCTGGTCGAAGGGCACCCGGTCGTCATCCTGCGCATGGACGATCAGCACCGGATCGACGATCTTCTCGGCCTGCAGCAGCGGCGAGCGGCTGTTCATGTCGACGACCGCCTCGGGCCAGTCCGGATTCCCGGCGAAGGCGGTCCAGATGCTGACCATGGGCGAGAGCCAGGCGACGAGGCCGGCCAAATCCGATGGCCCGTTGACAGACACGCCGGCCACGAAGCGGTCGGGCGACTGGGCCAGACCGACCAGCGCGGCCCATCCGCCATAGGACGCACCGCCGATCGCCACATGATCCGGATCGACCATGCCCTGAGCGATGGCCCAATCGAGGGCATCGATCAGATCGGTGTGCATCTTGCGGCCGAACTCGCCCCTGGCCGCGCCCAGAAACGCCTTGCCGTAACCGGTCGAGCCCCGATAGTTGACGTCGATCACCACATAACCACGGTTGGCCAGGAACTGGACCATGGGATCGAACGCCCAGTAACTGCGCGCGAACGGGCCGCCGTGAACCCAAACGACAGCGGGAAGACGGCGCCCCTCGCCGCCGCGGGGCACGGTTACATAGCCATGCAGCATGAGGCCGTCGCGGGCACGGACGCTGAACGGCTCGGTGGGCGCGAAGCGGCGATCGCTCCGACCGCGCGGATCATCCTGCACCATGCGCTTGCGGCCGTTGTCCCGGTCCACCAACCAGGTTTCCGACCGGCCCTGATCGGACACCACCCGGACGACCAGCCGCCGTGCGTTGGCATCCAGATCCTCGATCGACACGACGGCGCGGGGATCGTCGCCGGCCAGTCCGGCCAGCGCGGTATCGAGCACCGTATCGAAATAGTGGGCGGTGCGGCGGCCGGGATAGGCCTCGGCGACCAGCGGACGGTTTTCCGGCCCGGTCCGCCAGACCCATTCCACGTCCGCATCCGGATCGGCATGCACCACCTGCTCGGCGCCATCGGCGAGCGAGAAGCGGACCAGCGCCACCTTGTCGCGGCCCCGGTTCGACAGGGCCAGGACGCTGCCGTCGATGACGCGGTTGCCGATGAACTGAAAGGTCTCGTCCACGGCCACGTCGGCGAGATGGACCCAGTCCTCGCCGCGCAGCACGTCGATCTCGCCGCCGCCGGAGCGGACGCGCCTGGTGCGGGCAAATAGTCCCGCATCGCGCAGGGCGTGCCAGTCGATGACGTCGCCCGGGTTGCGCGCGATCCGGACCTCGTCGCCGGTGCGCAGATTGCGGCGATAGACATCCATCAGGTCGCCATTGCGCCTGTTGTCGCTGATCAGGATGTCGTCACCCCAGTACTGCTCGATCTCGGTGGTGATTTCCTCGTCGGCGAGCGGCAGCGGCACGGCCGCGGGGTCCTCGAGTTTCAGATAATATGTCCGGAAATGCTCGTTGCCGATGGGATCGACGTCGAGGAACAGGGTGTCGAGACCCGGTCCCCAGCTCAGCTCGTCCGGCTGCATGGGCAGTTCGATGACACGGCGTGCGCCACCGGGCAGGCTCTCGATCACCAGCCGCGCGGTGCCCGCGGCGCGCGGCTCGAGCCAGGCCAGGCGATCGCCGGCATCCGACAGGCGCCATGCATAGGCCTGATGCCGTTCGCCGAACAGCTCGCGCCGGCTGACGATCGGCGCCAGGGGGGCGTCGATCAATGCCGGGTGAGAGGGCTTCGTGGCGATGTTGGGGTCGTCCTGGGAGCAGCCCGCCAGCAGGGCCGCCGCGAGCGCGGCGATCAGCCAGCGCCGCGTTCCCGTTATCAGGCCGCCCCCCGCCCCCAATGACGGCGCCTTAGCGTTGCGGCATGCGCGCCGCCTGCCCCAGATGGGTGCCGGCGTCCACCAGCAGGGTTTCGCCCGTGGTGTGGCGTGCGCTGAGCGCGAAGTAGATGACCGGCTCGGCGACCTCGACGGGCGTGCTCGCCGCCTTCAGCGGGTTGCTGCGCGCGACGGCATCCTTCATGGCGTCGAACTTTTCCGCGCCCAGGCCGGTCCGCAGCCAGCGGGTGTCGATGAACCCCGGGCAGACCGTGTTGACGCGGATTTCCGGACCAAGCGCACGGGCGAGCGACATGGTCATGTTGTTCAGCGCGCCCTTGGACGCCGCGTAGGCGATGGAACTGCCGACGCCGCGCACGCCCGCGAGCGACGAGATCATCACCACCGAACCGGCGCCCTGACTTTTCATGGCGGGCGCGACCGCGCGCGTCATCTGATAGGGGCCGATGACGTTCACGGCATAGATGCGCTGGAAATCCTCGGCGGTCAGGCCTTCCAGATCGTCATGGGCGACGAACTTGGAGGTCCCGGCATTGTTCACCAGCACATCGATCCGGCCCCACTTGTCGAGCGCGGCCTGCGCCATGCGGCGGCAGTCCTCGTCGCGGGACACATCGGCCTGCACCAGCAGCGTCTCGACACCCAGCGCCGCGCACGCCGCCTCGCTCTCGCGGGCCTCGGCCTCGCTCTTGGTGTAGTTGATGACGACGTTGCAGCCACGCTCCGCCAGCTGACGCGCCACTTCCGCGCCAACGCCCGTCGCCGAGCCCGTCACGATGGCGACCTTGCCCTTCGCGTCCATTCAAACCCCTTCCCTGGCCCGCTTCAGCGCGGGTCCAATCCTGTTCAGATTGAGCAACAGGTAAACGGCCGCGACCAGATTACCCACGAAAAACAGTGGAATGATCCACAGCGCCGCCCGCACCGGGGACCGCTCCAGAAGAGCGATCATCACGGCGAGGAGCACGAAGCCCAGATACAGGTCCGCCATCGCCAACGCGACCCACGGATCGGCGGTGAACGCCGCCCAGTCGACCGGCACGCCGGTGGAAAACGACCATGCCGTGATGCCGAGGAATACGACGGCACCGATGGCCACGATGATCTTGGCGACCCCCATCTTCCGATCTCCCCTGTGGTGCCAGTCTAGGCACAGTAGGCAGCGCGGTAAATCGGATTAAAGTCGCCGATGACGGTCCGCCATTGACAGGCGCCCGCGTCTGGCGCAGCGTGGCTAACGAACGTTAGTTAGGTGGGTGCATGATAATATCGACCGCGGCCGACTTTTCCACCCGCGAGCGGGTCGCCGCGATGGCGGCGACGCTGTTCGCCGAGCGCGGTTTCGCCGGCGTGTCCATGCGCGACATCGCGCTGGCGGTGGGGATGAAGGCGGCCAGCCTCTACAATCACTTCGCCGACAAGGAGACGCTGTACGGCGCGGCGCTGGCCCATGCCTTCACCGGGCGCGTGCGCATCATCGACGAGGCGCTCAACGCCGCCGGCGCGCCGCGCGAAAGACTGCGGGCCATGGTCATGGCGCTGGTCCAAGCGACGGCGGGCGATCCCGATGCCGCGCGCCTGCTGCAGCGCGAGCTGCTCGATGCCGGGCCCGGCCGGCTGGAGCGCCTGACTCGGGACCTGTTCAGGGCGCCGTTCGACCGGATGACGGCGCTGCTGTCCGAGCTGGCGCCGGGCACCGATGGCGCGCGGATCGCGATCTATCTGATCGCGCTGGTCCAGGGCCTGTTCATGCTGTCGCCGCTGCTGCCCTTCCTGGACGACTCGCTGCCGACCGACACGGCGCATTTCAGCGACGGGCTGGTCGAGGAACTGGTGACGCGGCTCGGCGGGGCCGTGACGTGATCGCGCGCGCGCGCCTTTGCCTCGTGCTGCTGCTGGCCGCGTGCGGCGACGGCAACTCGGTCACGCCCGACGCGCCGATCCCGCCGGTGGCCATCGGCACGGTAACCGCACGCACCGCCGAGGTGAGTGACCCGATCCTGGCGACGGGTGAAGTCCACGCCGACAAGATCACCGAAATCAAGCCGCGGGTCGACGGCATCATCGACACCGTGTTCGTCGATGTGGGCGACCGGGTGAAGGCCGGCCAGCCGCTGTTCCGGACGCGCCAGGCCGATTACCGCAACAGCCTGGCGGAGCGGGAACAGGCGCTGGCGCTGGCCGAGGCGGAACGCCGGCAGGCGGCGGGCGATCTGGAGCGGGCGACGGCGTTGCGCGCCAAGGGCGTGGTCTCGCAGGGGCGCATGGACGAGATGCAGGCGCGGCACGACACGGCGCGGGCCCGGCTCGGCATGGCGCAGGCCAGCCTGAGCCAGGCGCGGCAGGACCTCGCCGACGCGACGGTCGCCGCGCCCTATGACGCCATCGTCACCGCGCGCTATGTCGACGAGGGCACCATGATCCAGGTCGCCACGTCGAACACGCCGGTGCTGGAGATCGCCAAGCTGGACGTGGTCGAGATCATCGCCCAGGTCGCGGCGATCCACCTGCCGCGGCTGCGTCCAGACACGCGGGTGACGCTCTCGGTGGAAGGCGTCGCCGCGCCGGTCGAGGCGAGGCTGGGTGTCATCAACGACAAGGTGGACGCCCGCACGCGCGGCGTCGAAATCCGGCTGCGGCTGCCCAATCCCGACCTGGCGATGAAGCCGGGGCTGTTCGCCAAGCTGACGCTGCACCCGGTCCCGCGCCAGGCGACGGTGATCGACCGCGCGGCGATGCTGGGCAGCAATACGGATCCTTACGTGTTCGTGCCCTCGGCCAATGTGGCGCGCCGGCTCGGGCTGCGCGTCCGGGACGTGGATGCCGGCCTGGTCGAGGTGCTCGACGGCCTCGAGCCCGGCGACGTCGCCCTGGCGGGACCGAATTTGCCGGACATCAGGGAGGGCGCGGCCATCGCCGTCAGGGCCGATCATGGGGCTCGCTGATTTCTGCATCCGCCGCCCGGTCTTCGCGGTCATGCTGATCGCGGGCCTGGTGGCGCTGGGCTGGCTGTCCATCGGACGGGTCGGGATCGACCTGTTCCCTCGCGTCGAGTATCCGTTCATCGCCGTGTCCACCGTGCTGGAGGGCGCGACGCCGGAGACGGTCGAGACGGAAGTCACCGATGCGCTGGAAGAAAAGCTCAACACCATCTCGGGCATCAAGACGCTGCGCTCGGTCAGCTCGGAAGGCCTGAGCCAGATCTTCCTCGAGTTCGAGCTGAACGAGAACGTCGACGTCAAGAGCCAGGAGGTGCGCGACCGGATCGCGCTGGCGCGCGCCGACATTCCCGTCGAGGCGGAGCCGCCCGTGGTGGAAAAGGTCGACCCGGATTCCGAGCCGATCATGTCGGTGCTGGTCGCGGGTGATTTTCCCGTGCGCGACCTGACGACCTATGCCGACGACGTGGTGAAGGAGGCGCTGCAGCGCATTCCCGGCGTCGGCTCGGTGGAGCTGGTCGGCGGCCGCGAGCGCGAGGTGCGGATCTGGCTGGACGCCGACAGGCTGCGCGGCTTCGGCGTGTCGGCGCAGCAGGTGCTGGCGGCGATCGGCGCGGAGCACGCCGAAATTCCCGGTGGCCGGCTCGAAGCGGGCGGCGGCACGCGGGAATTCTCGGTCAAGACCAAGGGCGAGGTGGAATCGGTCGCCGCGTTCGGCGACATCGTCGTCGCCTTCCGGGACGGCGCGCCGACATGGCTGCGCGACGTCGCCCGGATCGAGGACGGCGTCGAGGACGAGCGCACCTATGCCGAACTGGGCGGCAAGCGCGGCGTCTCGCTCGATATCCGGCGCCAGTCCGGCAAGAACACGGTCGCCGTGGCCAGCGAGGTGCGCGCGGCGCTGGCGGCGCTGGAGCGCGACGCGCCGGCGGGCTTGGAACTGGTGGTCGCCAAGGACGTGGCCAGGTTCATCGAATCCTCGATCCGCGACGTCAGTTTCGACATGGTGCTGGGCGGGTTTCTCGCCGCCATGATCACCTTCATCTTCCTGCTCGACAGCCGCAGCACGCTGATCGTCGCGGTCGCCATTCCCACATCGGTGGTCGCGACCTTCTTCGCGTTCTACGTGGCCGGCTTCACCGTCAACATGCTGACGATGATGGCGCTGTCCGTGTCGGTCGGCCTGCTGGTCGACGACGCCATCGTCGTGGTCGAGAGCATTCACCGCTACATCCAGGCGGGCGAGCCGCCCTTGCAGGCCGCCTCGAAAGGCGTGCGGCGCGTCGGCGCGGCGGTGCTGGCCGGCACACTCACCATCGTCGCGGTGTTCGTGCCGATCGCGTTCATGGAAGGGCTGGTCGGCGCCTTCTTCTTCCAGTACGGCCTGAGCGTGTCGTTCGCGGTCATGGTGTCGTGGCTGATTTCCATGACGCTGACGCCCATGCTGGCGTCGCGTTTCCTGACCAAGCACGAGGCGCACGGGCCGGTGCTGCGGCGGCTCGAAGGCTTTCACACGGCCATGGAGGCGCATTACCGGCAGGCGCTGGCCGCGACGCTGCGGCGGCGATGGGTCGCCATGGTGGCGCTGGTGGCGGCGATCTATCTGGGCGTCACCGTCGCCGCCCTGGTGCCGAACGAGTTCATGCCGCGCACGGACCGGAGCGAGTTCACCGCGCTGGTCCAGCTGCCGCTGGGCACGGGCATCGAGGAGACCAAGCAGGTCGCCGGCGGCATCGCCCGCGAGATCGAAACCATTGGCGGCGTCACGTCGGTGTTCGTCACGGTCGGCGCGGGCGTCCAGAACAAGGTCAACGAGGCCAGCTACTACATCGCCCTCGCGCCGAAGGCGGACCGTGACGACGGCCAGTTCGCCATCATGGACAAGGTACGCGCGGTGCTCGACCGGCACGGCGCGGCGCTGAAATCGTACAAGCTGCTGGAAATTCCCTGGGTCTCGGGCGGCGCGGGCAGCGCACCGCCGGTCGAGCAGCTGTTCCAGGGCCGCGACCTGAGGGAACTGGACCGGCTGAGCCAGGATCTGGCGGCGAAAATGCGGCCGCTGCCCGCCTTCCAGGACGTGAAGACTTCGTTCGAGACCGGCAAGCCCGAGCTGCAGATTCATGTGGACCGGCAGCGGGCGGCCGATCTGGGCGTCTCGGTCGACCGGCTGGCCGGCACCGTGCGCGCGCTGGTCGGCGGAATCGACGCCGGCACTTATCAGGAGGGCGGCGAGCGCCATGACGTACGGATCCGGCTCGAGGAAGGCCAGCGCGACGATCTCGACCGGCTCAGCATGCTGCAGATCCCCAACACGCGCGGGGACCTGGTCGACATCGACAACGTCGCCACTCTCGCCATCGGCCTTGGCCCTGTGGAGATCACCCGCATGGATCGCAGCCGGATGGTGGCCGTGACCGCCGCCAACAGCTCCAGCGTCACCCTGGGGCAGGCCGATGCCGAGCTGCACCGGCTCGTGTCGGGCATGACCGTGCCGCCGGGATATACGGCTCGGACGGAAGGCATGGCCAAGACCATGAAGGAATCGACGGCCGCCGTCGGCTTTGCGTTCGGGATGGCGCTGCTGGTGATCTACATGGTGCTCGCCAGCCAGTTCAACAGCTTCACCCAGCCGGCGATCATGATGCTGTGCGCGCCGCTCGCCTTCATCGGCGCGTTTCTCGGCATCTGGCTGGAAGGCAGCGGCCTCAGCCTGTTCGCCCAGATCGGCCTCGTCGTCCTGATGGGGCTGGTGATGAAGAACGGCATCCTGCTGGTGGAGTACGCCAACCAGTTCCGCGAGGAACATGGCATGGACGCGAGAACCGCCATGCTGGAGGCCGCGCCGCTGCGCCTGCGGCCGATCCTGATGACGGCGCTCGCCGCCATCTTCGGCATGATTCCCATCGCCCTCGCCACGTCCGACGGGGCGGAATGGCGGCGGCCCATGGGCGTGCTGGTCATCGGCGGCCTGCTGTCGTCGACCTTCCTGACCCTGCTGATCGTGCCCGTCGCCTATACGCTGATGGCGGACGCCGGTGGGCTCATGCGGCGCATGACGGCGCGGCTGCGCGGGCGGCGGGCACCGGCCGAATAGCAGAAAAGGCGGCCCCTCGGCCGCCTCATCCGCCGTCACTTTGCAACAGCGCAAAGATTTCCGGGCGCCCCGGCGCCAGGTCTGTGACCCGGCACGTCCGCGACTTATGCACACAAACGCCCGCTTCCGCCGATTGTTTCTCGGCGAGCCCCCGGTTTGATCCCAATCAATGAGGCCCGCCGCGAGCGCGCGCATGGTTCAACCGTCAGCAAAACTGGGGCCACGCGCCATGAACATCCAACTCCCGAAGACCATCCGCCCCGGCGAAGCCCGCTGCGATGCGCCCTCGGTTCAGGACATTCTGGACCGCGACACACGAGAGATTCCGGCGGTCCTGCGCCAGCAGAACTACACGTTCACCGGCTCGGACGACATTCCGGCCGACCGCTACTTCTCGCGGCAATGGCACGATCTGGAAGTCGAGCACGTGTGGCGCAAGGTCTGGCAGATGGCCTGCCGCGAGGAGGAAATCCCGGAGGTGGGCGATCATGTCCTCTATGAGGTCGTCGGCCTGTCGTTCATCGTGATCCGGACGGCGCCGGACGCGATCAAGGCGTTCGTGAACGCTTGCCTGCACCGCGGCCGCAAACTCCGTACCGAGGACGGCTCGGTCGCCAGTTTCCGCTGTCCCTATCATGGCTGGACCTGGGACATCTCGGGCGCGCTGTCCGAGGTGCCGTGCGGCTGGGACTTTCCCCATGTGGACGCGAACACCGGCCGTCTGCCGGAAGCGCGCGTCGGGACCTGGGGCGGGTTCGTGTTCATCAATCCGGATCCGGACTGCGGCCCGCTTGAGCAGTATCTGGGCGACCTCCCCGCCCATTTCGACCGCTGGAGGCTGGAGGATTGCTACAAGGCCGTGCATGTGAAGAAGCGGATGCCGGCCAACTGGAAGGTCTGCGCCGAAGCCTTCATCGAAAGCTATCACGTCATCGACACCCACCCGCAGATCATGCCCCACACGGCGGATGCGAACACCCAATACGACAATTATGAAGGCCAGCATTTCAACCGGATGATCACGCCCATGGGCGTGCCGAGCCCGCATCTGAGCGCGTGCAGCGGGCAGCAGACGGTGGACGCCATGGTCAATACCTCCGGGCGCCAGGTCGGCGCGGTGGGCAAGCTGGCGCTACCCGAAGGACAGACGGCGCGGGCCTTCATGGCCGAGGTCGCCCGCCAGCGCTGCGGCGAACTCACGGGGGTGGATTACGCCGACGCATCCGACAGCGAGATGCTGGACGCCATCCAGTACTTCGTCTTTCCGAACTTCTTTCCCTGGGGCGGCTTCAGCCCGAACATCGTCTACCGGTTCCGTCCCGACGGAAACAATCCGGAATCCGCTATCGTCGAGATCATGATCCTGCACCGCTTCGACCCGTCGCAGCCGCGGCCCGCGCCGGTGCCGGTGCACGAGATGACCGACGAACAGGTCTGGGCCGACGCGCCGGAACTCGGCGGCCTGGGCGCCGTGTTCGATCAGGACATGTCCAACATCCCCTACGTGCAGGAAGGCCTGCACGCGACGACGGCCGGCAAGAACGCCGTGTCCATCGGCAACTATCAGGAAAGCCGCATCCGCGACCTGCACCGCAATCTGGAACGGTATATTCAGCACGCCTGAAGACGCTTCCCGCACCGTACCGTTCCTGACTAGCCCCGGCCAGACCCCTGGCCGGGGCTTTTTCTATCGCGGTCCCGAAAGGTATTCGAGGGCGACACGGGTCATCGCCTCGACACCGACTTTCAGCGTGTCATCGTTGACGCGGAATTCGGGCGAGTGACCGGGACGGCCCTGATCGGCGGGCACGCCGGCATCGTTGATGCCGAGGAAAAAGAACAGGCCGGGGATTTCCTTCTGGTAATAGGCGAAATCCTCGGACGCCATGATCGGCGGCGCATCCTTCTGGACGCCGGCATGGCCCGCGCCGGCGCGCTCGAGCGCGGGCAGGACACGCTCCAGCAGCGCCGTGGGATTGAACACCGGCGGGGCGTAGGGGACGATGTTGACCTCGGCCGTCGCGCCCGACGCCTGCGCGGTGAAGGTGGCGGTCCGCCGGATATTCTCCAGCAGCGCGTCGTGGCTGGTGGGGTCCAGATGCCGGATGGTGCCCGCCATCTCGACCTTGGCGGGAATGATGTTGTGCCGCACACCGCCATCGATCTTGCCGATGGAGATGACGGAAGGCGACAGGGCCGCGTTCATCTGGCGCGTGATCATGGTCTGGAGCGCGAGCACCGTCTGGGCCGAGACAACGACCGGATCGACGCCGGTCCAAGGGCTGGCACCGTGGGTCTGGCGGCCGTTCACGGTGATGTAGAGCTGATCCGAGCCAGCCATGGCGCCGCCGGGCCGGACGAAAATCTGCCCGGCCAGACCGGCCCAGACATGCATGCCGAAGATCGCCTCGGGCCTGGGATCGGCCAGCGCGCCCTCCTTGATCATCAGCCGCGCGCCGCCTTCCTCGCCTTCCGGCGCGCCCTCCTCGGCGGGCTGGAACAGGAACACCACCGTTCCGGGCAGGTCGGCCTTCATGCCGGACAGGATGGTGGCGACGCCCATCAGCATGGCGGTATGGGCGTCGTGCCCGCAGGCATGCATGACGCCGACCTCCTTGCCGTTATAGGTCGTGCGCACCTTGGAGGCGAAAGGCAGGCCTTCCGGTTCGGTCACGGGCAATGCGTCCATGTCGGCGCGCAGGGCAATCACCGGTCCGGGTCTGCCTCCCTTCAGCACGCCGACGACTCCGGTATGGGCGACATTCTCGCGAACCTCGTCCAGACCCAGCGCGCGCAGATGTCCGGCAACGATCCCGGCGGTGCGCACCTCGCGGTTGCCCAGTTCCGGGTACTGATGGAAATCGCGGCGCCACGTGATGACGTCCTGCTCCACCGCGATGGCCTTCTGGCGGATTCCGTCCTGATCCTGCGCCAGGGCGCCGCCGGCCGCGGCCAACAACAATGCGCCTGCCAGCGCCGTGCTTCTGATCTTCATCACCGGGCCACCCTCATGTTGGAGGGCGCAAGGCTAAGCGGCACTGGCCGGGCTGTCCACAGGCCTTGATCTGGATCAACGCGGGGCCGCCTGACCGTGCGCATTCTGGCTCGGTCAACACCGCCACGGGGAATAGCATCATGAACATTGCCCAGAACGCCTCCTGCATCTGCCAGAACGCCGCGATCCGCGCCTATGAAGGGCTGCGCGAGCGCGGCGTCCGCGACCTGCATGCGTTCGACGCCGCCGTCACCGTTTTCCGGCACCATCATCCGGAGGTGAGGCCCGAGCAGGCGCGCCACGCCGTCGCCGAGTGGATCGCGCCGGACGCCTGAGGCCCACTCAGCGGCGCCGGCCCCAGGGACCATCCCGGGGATCGCGCGGCGTGCGGTGGACCTTGCGAAAGGGCCGGTCGTGGCCCCTGGCGAAGTACCGGACGCCGGCGGGTTTGAAGAAGGGCAGCAGCACCATGCCGGCGAGGAATCCGCCGACATGGGCCCAGAAGGCGACGCCGCCCTCACCCGTGGGCGCCGACATGCCGCTGTACAGTTGAAGCCCGAACCACAACCCGAGCACGATGACGGCGGGAACGGCGACGAGGCCGAACGGAAACATCAGGACGCGCACATTGGCGCGGGGAAACAGCAGCAGGTAGGCGCCCAGCACGCCGGAGATCGCCCCGCTCGCGCCGACCATGGGAATTTCCGACCGGACATCGAGGAATGCCTGCGTCAACGCCGCGGCGATGCCGCACAGTAGGTAGAACACCAGGAAGCGGACGCGGCCCAACGCCACTTCCGTGTTATCGCCGAAGATCCAGAGATACAGCATGTTGCCGGCAAGATGCATGAAACCGCCATGCATGAACATGGAGGTGACCAATGTCGTCCACGCGGGCACGACGGCCATCCCGTCGGGTAGCGTGGCATCGGTGAACAGCAGCGCCGGCACCATGCCCAGGGTATAGAACGCCGCCCGCGCGGCCTCGGCCGGCAGGCTCGCCTGCCAGAGCCAGACGCCGATGCACGCGGCGATGAGGAGCCAGGTCACGACCGGCTTGTGATCGTGGGGATTGTCGTCGAACAAGGGAAACATGGGCGGAGCTTACAGAGGCCGCCAGCGGCGGGACAGGCTTTTGCGCGGGGGGCAGCAGCAGCCGGTGCTTTCTCTTGCCGGTTCCGCTGGCTAGTATATCGCGCGACTCACAACGTCATTTGGGGAGAGAGAGATCATGGCGCTGCTCAATCGGGCGAACGTCGTCCAGAACTGCTATGTCGTCAACGATTTGCGCGCCGCGTGCCAGCGGTACCACGACGTGTACGGCGTCGGGCCGTTCTTCGTTTTCGACCACATTCCGCTGGTCAAGAACTGGTACCGGGGGGAGGAAATGCCGCTCGACATTTCGGCCGCCTTCGTCCAGTCGGGCGACCTGAACATCGAATTCATCCAGCAGCACAATGACGGCCCGAGCTGCTACCGCGACATGTTCAAGCCGGGCGAGGAAGGCTTCCACCACACGGCCATCTTCTGCAAGGATTACGCGGCGGAAAAGGCTGCCTTCGAGGCCGCCGGCTTTCCCATCGCCAACGAGTTCCAGACGGGCGCGGACACCTTCCTGTGCTACACGGATACCCGTTCCGCGCTCGGCCACATGATCGAGCTGTACCAGGACCATGCCGGGGTGCGCGGCATGTACGCGGCGATCCGCGCCGCCGCCGAGAACTGGGACGGCAAGAACATCTTCCACCCGCTGGGTTAAGTTGCCGACGGGCCGGCTCAGACCGGCCCGTTTCTAACGGCCCCTGCGTCCGCCACCATCGCCGCCGCCACCGCGATAGCCTCCGCCGCCGCCGCGATAGGATGGCGTGCTCGGCCGGCTCGATCCCTCATAGGCCCCTGAATTACCGCCCGAGCGCGACTCACTCGCGCCGCTCCGGTAGTTCGCCTTGCCGGAGTCACGGCCACGCGGCGCCGTCTGGGCGGGTCGTGACCGGCCCTCGCCGCCGCGCCAGGCACGATTCTCCTGCACGCCCCGCGGCATGGATGGCCTCACACGCGCCGCCGCCGAGGCCCGGTCGGCCTGCTGACGAACCTGTCCCGGATCGCGCGCCAGCGATGGCATGCGGTTGCCGCCGCCCCGCTCGCGCAGTCCGGCGCCGTCATAGGCCTTGCCCCGATAGCTCGGCTCACCCGGCGAGCGATCCCGGTCCCTCGGACCATCCCGGTCGCGGTCTCGGTCTCTCGGGCGGTCGCGGTCCCAGTGGCGGTCTCTGTCACGGCCATGCCAGGCATGGTCCCTGTCGCGCCAGCGGTGATGGCGCCAGCCGTCGGGCCAATGCCGATGCTGCCGCCAATAGGAATAATAATGGCGCGGAATCCGGACGGGCGGCGAATAGGCGTAGTAGCCTGGGTAATAGGAATAATAGTGCCCGGGATAGTAGAACAGCCCGTCATCGTAGCCATCATACCCTCCGCCATAGTAGCCAGCGCCACCATAATAACCCGCGTCGCTGACCTCGTCGGGGTAGGTCGCGCAGGCGCTCAGGACCATCGCCATCATCGCGCCCAGCAGGGGCGTACGCCACCGTCTTCCCATCGCCTGTACCACCCGCATTTCAAGCCTCCAGCTACCCTGTGTCTGGATATAGACCAGCCGTGCCGGCCGGCGACCGTTACGACATCGGTCCGACTTCCCGCCCGCTCGGCCGCGTCCCCTTTTTCGATAACGGCTTGAACGGGGCTATGCTAGCGTCCTTGGTGAACCGTTGCATTCACGCGATCTTGGGGAGGAACGCGAATGTCCAGCATCACAACCGCCGTGTCCGATGGCCGCATGGACATTGGCGGGCCGCGCCTGATCGCCCTGACCTGTCTGCTGCTGCTGGTGTTCTCCGCCGCCGTGGCCATGTCGTTCAACATTTCGGGCTTCGTCACCTCGTTCAACATCTCGTTTACCGAGGCAGGCACCATCGCCACCCTGGAGCTCGGCGGCATCGCAGTCAGCTCCCTCGTCTTCTCGCAGCTGGCGCCCCGGCTGCAGCCGCGCACCGTCTATACCTTCGGCATCGGCACCATCGCGCTGATGAATGCCGCGACCATCTTCGTGCCCAACATGACGGCGCTGCTGGTCGTGCGCGCCATCGCCGGCATGGCTGCCGGGTCAGTGACGGCCATGGTGATGTACACCGCCGGCCACAGCCGGACGCCCGAGAAGACCTTCGGCATCATCAACAGCTTCGTCGGCGTGCTCGGCATCATCCTGGCGCTGGTGCTGCCGCAGGCGGGCAAACTGTACCTGCTGCCCGGCGCGCCGGCGGGCACGACCGAAGCCGACGGCCTGTTCCTCGTCTATCTGGTCGCCTCGATCGCCGCCCTGTTCTTCGTCCGCTCGGTCCCGGTGCCGCCGCGCGCGGCGCTGGCGGGCGAAGGCGGGCGGTCCAAGGCCGCGCCGCCGCTGATCGGCTGGCTCGCGTTGGTCGGCATCGGTATCATCTTCTTCGGCCACGGCGTGCTCGCGCTCTACATCGTCGATGTGGGCAAGGGAGTCGGGCTCTCGGCGGAAACCATCGGCCTGGTCTTCAGCTTCGCGGCGATCATGGGCATCGCCCTACCCCTGATCGCCGGGTTCCTGGGCGCCAAGTTCCCCGCCACGCCGCCGGTTTTCATCGTGCTGGTTCTCGCCGCGATCTTCGCGCTGCTGCTTGGCCACGCCGCCACGCCGCTGGCGTATTTCCTGAGCGCGCCGATCTATGCGTTCGTGCCGATCGCCATGCTGCCGATCGCGCTCGGCGCGCTGGTCCGGATCGACCCGAGCGGCCGGCTCGCGGCGGCCCATCCCGCCTTCGTGACCCTGGGCGGCGCGGCGGCGCCGCTGACCGGCGGCGCGATCCGCGACTGGGCCGGCAACTTCTCGGCGAGCGGCTGGTTCGTCGTCGGCTGCATCGCGGTCGGCGCGGTCTTCATGGCGGCGGCCATGCTGAAGGCCGACCAGCTGCGGCGGCAACAGCTGGCCGGGGCCTAGCCCGCCCAATTTGGGGTCCCGCTCCAGCACGGGTTACTTGATGGTAACATTTGTTTGGACTATATGCTCTCCATGAACCAAGGAGACACCGCATGTCCCGCACGTCGTACCTGAACGGCATTCCCGGCGAGGCTGGCCTGCCGCTCGTCGGCAAATCGCTGGAACTCCTGCGCGATCCCGCGCGGGTCAGCAAGGAAATGGTCAGCAAGTACGGCAAGGTGTACTGGAGCAACGCCTTCGGGCGCACCAACGTGACCCTGCTGGGACCGGAAGCCAACGAGTTCGTGCTGATGGACCGGGACCGGAATTTCTCGTCCAAGGGCGGCTGGGACCCGATTCTCGCGCGGCTGTTTCCCAACGGCCTGATGCTGCGCGACTTCGAGGACCACCGCGCGCACCGCCGGATCATGCAGGTGGCCTTCAAGCAGCCCGCCATGGTCAACTATGTCGAGAAGCTGAACGAGGGCATCCATCAGGGCCTGTCGCGCTGGAAAGCGCAGGGCGACTTCAAATTCTACAACGCCATCAAGCAGCTGACCCTCAACACCGCCGCCTCGGTGTTCCTCGGCATGCCGCTGGGCCCGGAGGCCGACCGGCTGAACCAGGCGTTCTTCGACAGCGTGCAGGCCTCCGTCTCCGTCATCCGCCGGCCGATCCCCGGCACCAGGATGTGGCGCGGCGTGCAGGGGCGCAAATTCCTCGAACAATATTTCCGTGGCCAGATTCCGCTGCGCCGCGGCGGCCAGGGCAGCGACATGTTCACGCTGCTGTGCAACGCGGTCGACGAGGACGGCAATTCCTACACGGATGACGACATCGTCGATCACATGGACTTCCTGATGATGGCGGCGCACGACACGCTGACCAGTTCGATCACCACGCTGATCTACCAGCTGTGCCGGCATCCGGACTGGCAGGACGCGGCCCGCCGCGAGTGCGCCGCGCTGCAGCTGGCGCCCGACGCCCTGCCTTACGAGCATCTGGCCGATCTGCAGATCATCGAATGGTGCTTCAAGGAAGCGCTGCGCATGAACCCGCCGGTGCCGTCGATCCCGCGCCGCGCGGTGCGCGACGTGCAGTTCGGCGGCTATACGATTCCCGCCGGCACGACGGTGAACATCAGCCCTGGCTATACCCACAAGATGCCGGAGCTGTGGAGCAATCCGCACAGTTTCGAGCCGGACCGCTTTTCCGAGCAGCGCGCCGAGGACCGGAAGCACAAATTCGCCTGGGTGCCGTTCGGCGGCGGCGCGCACATGTGCATCGGCCTGCACTTCGCCTACATGCAGACAAAGGTCTTCATGTACCAGCTGCTGCTGAACTATCGTTTCCACCTGGATGACGGTTACGAAGCCGATTTCCAGATCATGCCGATTCCGAAACCCAAGGACGGCCTGCCAATCCACCTGAGACCGCTCGAGGACGCCGCCTGATGAATTTCGAAGACTCGCCCGAAGAAGCCGCCTTCCGCGCCGACGCCCGCGCCTGGCTCGCCGAGAACGCCGCCCCGTACAAGAAGCCGCTGCCGGAGAACCTGACCGAGGCGCAGGCCGTGGCGATGGCCAAGGAATGGCAGGCGAAGAAGGCGGCGGCGGGCTACGCGGCGATCACCTGGCCCAAGGAGGTCGGCGGCATGGGCGGCACGCCGATGCAGCGGGTGATCTTCGAGCAGGAAGAGGCGCAGTACAATCTGCCGCCGAACGTGTTCGCCATCGGCCTTGGCATGTGCATGCCCACCATGCTGGCCTTCGCCACGCCCGAGCAGCAGAAGCGCCACGTGCCCAAGGCGCTGAGCGGCGAGGAAATCTGGTGCCAGCTGTTCTCGGAGCCGGCCGGCGGCTCGGATCTGGCGGCGCTGCGGACCAAGGCCGAGAAGGATGGCGACGACTGGGTCGTCAACGGCCAGAAGATCTGGACCTCGGGCGCGCATCTGTCCGACTGGGGCATCCTGGTCACGCGGACCGACCCGACCAAGCCCAAGCATGAGGGCCTGACCTTCTTCTTCCTGAACATGAAGTCACCCGGCGTCGAGGTGAAGCCGATCAAGCAGGCCTCGGGCGCGCGCGGCTTCAACGAAGTGTATTTCACCGATGTGCGCATTCCCGACAGCCAGCGCCTGGGCGCGGTCGGCGACGGCTGGAAGGTGTCGCTGACGACGCTGATGAACGAGCGCCTGTCGATCAGCGAGAATTCCCAGCGCGGCATCAATTTCGACATGCTGATGAAGCTCGCCGGCAGCGTCGACGGCGCCAACGGCCCGGCGATCCGCGACAAGGCGGTGCGCGAGCAGCTGGCCGACTGGTATGCCAAGTACATGGGCCTGCGCAACGGCCGCTACCGCACCATGACCGCGCTGTCGCAGGGCGCGCGGCCCGGCCCGGAAGCGTCGATCAACAAGGCGGTGTTCGCGTCCATGCTGCAGGACATGGCCTCGTTCGGCCTCGACCTGCTCGACACCGCCGGCGTCGCCACCGATCCGCACCTGGAGGGCTTCCGCCGCCAGTTCGCCGACGCCTATATGGGCGCGCCGGGCCTGCGCATCGCGGGCGGCACCGACGAGATCCTGCGCAACATCATCGCCGAGCGCGTGCTGGGCCTGCCGCCGGACATCCGCGCCGACAAGGGCATTCCGTTCAACAAGGTCCCGACCAGCGCGAACTGACGGGCTTTCATCGGCGGAGGGCAATGTTCGCCGCTCTCCGCCGAGGCAGCCATCGACATCGCGGCGCCATCCTCTAAGATGCGTCTCCTGAAACAGGGGGACGGACCATGAAATATACCCGGCTGGGAAACACCGGCATGCGCGTGTCGCGCCTGTGCCTGGGCACGATGACCTATGGCGACCCGGCGCAGCGCGCCTGGGTGCTCGACGAGGCGCAGTCGCGTCCGTTCTACGAAAAGGCGATCGAGGCGGGGATCAATTTCTTCGACACCGCCGACGTCTACTGCAACGGCGTCACCGAGGAAATCCTCGGCCGGGCGATCCGGGATCTGGTGCCCGACCGCGAGGACGTGGTCATCGCCACCAAATGCTTCGGCGGCACCCATAACGGCAAGCTCAACCGGCACGGCCTGTCGCGCAAGAACATCATCGCCTCGTGCGATGCCTCGCTCAAGCGCATGGGGCTCGACTACATCGACCTCTACCAGATCCACCGCTTCGACTACAAAACGCCCATGGAAGAAACCATGGAGGCGCTGAGCGACCTGGTCCGCGCCGGCAAGGTGCGCTATCTGGGCGCGTCCTCCATGTTCGCGTGGCAGTTCGCCGAGTATCTGCACCTGTCGGACAAACATGGCTGGGCGAAGTTCGTCGCCATGCAGAACCACTACAATCTGGTTTACCGCGAGGAAGAGCGCGAGATGATCCCGCTGTGCGAGGCCAAGGGCGTCGGCCTGATCCCCTGGAGCCCGCTGGCGCGCGGCTTCCTCGCCGGCAACCGGCATCGCCAGGGCGGCGGCGAGACCAAGCGCGCCACCTCCGACGACTTCGCGACCCAGCTCTATTACGGCGATGACGACTTCAAGGTCGCCGACCGGAACCTGGAGGTCGCGTCGCGCCTGGGCGTGAAGCCGATGCAGGTGGCGCTGGCCTGGATCCTGTCGAAACCGGCGGTTTCGGCGCCGATCATCGGCGCCAGCAAGCTGGAGCATCTCGACGATGCAATCGCCGCGCTTGATCTGATCCTTGAAGCGGCCGATATAAAGTCGTTGGAAGAGCCCTATCGCCCACATGCGGTCCTGGGGCATTCGTGAGGTAACGACGACGTGCTGTTGCGAGAGGCCAAATATCATATCGGACAGGTGGTGAAGCACCGGTTCTACCCGTTCCGGGGCGTGATCTTCGACATCGACGCCACCTTCAGCAATACCGAGGAGTGGTGGCAGTCGATTCCCGAGCACATGCGGCCGGAGAAGGATCAGCCCTATTATCACCTGCTGGCCGAGAACGACGAGAGCACGTATATCGCCTATGTGTCGCAGCAGAACCTGCTGCCCGACGATTCAGGCGAGCCGGTCCATCATCCCCAGGTCCCTGAAATGTTCGGCGACATGGAAGATGGCGCCTACGAGCCCATCAACGTCCACACGCACTAACAAGCTTCATTCGGGCCGCGTTCACTCAGGCGACGGGACCGGCCCGCCGGCGTGATGATGCACGAGGCGCCACATGCCGGCCTCGCGCACGAAGACGTTGGTCGCCAGCAGGCACGCCGTCTCCATCAGTTCGTAGCAGAGCACGATGGCCGTATCGCCATGGATGGTGGCGGTCGGCCTGAGGCACTCGATCTGAGGCCGGCCGGGGTGCATCAGGATACCGCGCCAGCTGTTCAGCACGGCCTCGCGTCCCTCGAGGCGCGGCCAGCCCGGATGCAGGCAGGTCACGTCGGACTGATGCGCCCAGATCGCTTCCATCGCTGAAATATCCGCCGCGGCGAAAGCGTCATAGAACGCCTCGTTCGCCGATATCGCCGATTCCTGATCGCCAAGCGCCATGTCCAGAGTGTGCGGTTGCCCGGCCCGCGCCGTCAAGTTTACAGTCCATGGCCCACGAAAGGACATGCCGATGAGCTGGAAGGACGAGGCGGACCAGATCCGCAAGCGGCGCGAGATGGCCAAGCAGCAGGGCGGTCCCGACGGCATCGCACGCCAGCACGCCAAGGGCCGCCTGACCGTGCGCGAGCGCGTGGCGGGGCTGATCGATCCCGGCAGTTTCGAGGAGCAGGGCGAAGGCGCGGGCCAGGCGGAAGTCGACGCGGATGGCAATCTGACCGGCTTCCAGCCCGCCAACTACATCCTCGGCTTCGGCAAGCTGGGCGGCCGCCGCGTGGTGGTGGGCGGCGAGGATTTCACCCTGAAGGGCGGCTCACCCAACGCGGCGGGCCTGCGCAAGAGCGTGTTCGCCGAGGACATGGCCATCCGCTACCGGGTGCCGCTGGTGCGCTTCCTGGAAGGCGGCGGCGGCAGCGTCGCCGGGTCGAGCGGCAAGGGCCTGACCTTCTCGCCCGTCTATGACCGCGCCCGCTTCAAGTCGCTGGGCGACGCCATGGCGCTGGTGCCCGTCGCCTCGGCGGCCTGCGGCCCGGTCGCCGGCTTTCCCGCGGCGCGGCTGGCGGCGTCGCACTTCTCGGTCATGGTCAAGGACATCGCCCAGGTGCTGGTGGCCGGGCCCGCCGTGGTCGAGCGCGCTCTGGGCGTCGCCATGACCAAGGAACAGCTGGGCGGCTATCAGGTTCACCTGAAGAATGGCACCGTCGACAATCTGGCGAGCGATGAACAGGACGCGTTCGATCAGGTGCGGCGCTTCCTGTCCTACGTGCCGGCCAATGTCTGGGAGCTGCCGCCGGTGCTGAAGACCGGCGACGATCCGGCGCGGGCCGACGAGGCGCTGCTGAGCGTCATCCCGCGCGACCGCCGCAAACCCTATGACGGACGCAAGCTGGTCGGCCATGTGGTCGATCAGGGCAGCTTCTTCGAGCTGGGGCGCCGCTTCGGCCCGGGCCAGATCGTCGGGCTGGCGCGGCTCGATGGGCGCCCCGTCGGCGTGATCGCCAGCGATTGCCGCTTCGCGGCCGGCGCCATGACCGCCCATGGCGCGCAGAAGGTGCGCCGCTTCGTCGATCTGTGCGACACGTTCCACCTGCCGATCCTCAGCTTCGTCGATGAGCCCGGCTTCATGATCGGCCCCGACGCGGAACAGGCCGCCACCATCCGCTACGGCACCGCGCTGGTGCTGGCGGTGATGCAGAGCCGGGTGCCGTGGGCGTCCATCGTGGTGCGCAAGAGCTTCGGCGTCGCCGCCGCCGCCCATTACGGGCCGGACGGCCTGGTGCTGGCCTGGCCCTCGGCGGAAATGGGCGCGCTGCCGGTGGAAGGCGGCGTGGCCGTGGCCTTTGCCCGGCAGCTGGCGGAAGCGGACGACCCGGACGCGCTGCGCGCCGAACTGGAGACGAAGATGGCGGCGGCCAACGGCGCGTTCCCGCGCGGCGAGCAGTTCAACGTGCACGAGCTGATCGATCCGCGCGAAACCCGCGCCCGCCTGTGCGCCTGGCTGGAATGGGTGACGCCGTTGCTGGAGACCCAGAAAGGGCCGACGGGCTATCCGATCAGGCCGTAACCACAAAGATGATAATCAAGCCCTGGGAGCTATCACTTAGGAGAATCACAAGGTCGGGTTCCGGCCAGAGAGTGTAGCTCGTGACCGGCTGGATCGAAGTTGCTGGGATGCAGCCAAGCCTCAAAGGCATTTCGACGGGCTGGCCACTCATGCCTCAAGATCGCATGCCATGCCACATCACAAATCTGCCCCTTGATGTAAGCACCACCGCGCCAAATCCCCTCAGCACGGAAACCGAAACGCTCCGCTGCACGTAAGGATGCCAAGTTGTTCGCCGAGCAGCGCCAGACCACGCGACGATAACCCAGTTCGCTGAAAGCATGATCCATCAATAAGTACACGGCCTCGGTCGCCGCGCGAGTTCGCTGGAGGACTGGGGAAAACCAAATCTGACCAACTTCGATTGATTGATCACGTTGAGATATGTCGCAATACGAAAGCCATCCTTGCGCTTCATCTCCACCCTTCGGGCGAATAGCCCAGAACGGCTGGCCTTCTCGGGTCATCAATTCCCGCAAAGTCCTCGCAAACAGATCTTTGGAGGAGAAGGGACCAAATCTCAGATGGTCCCAAGAGGAATCTGCCCCCGCCGTAGCCGCCCAGAGGCCCTGAATATGGGCCGCCGTCAAAGGTTCCAGGATGACATATCGTCCCTCATGGAGGTGGTGTCCGGGCAAGGGCGGGAAATCCACGAAGGAAGGCCAGACGTCAGGCTTATTATGCATGCAGCACCCTCATCTCGGCCTCCCCTAGGATAACCGGCTGTTACAGGTTTCACCCACCCCGGTTCGGGCGCGAATGGCGCCATTCGGCGAGCAGGGCGCGCAGGGCCGCGACGAAGGGCAGAGGCTGGTCGATGAACAGATGGTGGTCCGCTTCCGGGATCGCCACGAACGGCACGGAACTGTCCAGTACCTCGAACATGTAGTCGGCGATGTCCTGGGTGAACAGCTGGCTGCGGTCGCCATAGATGACGCCGACCCGGCATTGGAGGCTCTTCAGCGCTTCGGTCATGTCGCCGAAGCGGAACTTGCGGAACAGCTGGTCGTCGAATTTCCATGTCCAGCCGCCGTCCGCCTCGGTGACGGAATGCCGGCCGATATAGTCGATCACATAATCGCTGTCGCATTCCTGCGGCGGCATCAGGCGGAACCGGGCCAGCGCCGTCTCGAAATCCGGATAGATTTTCTTCGGGCGCACCGGCGCGCGGTTGCGCTGGTGCTGCCACTGGTAATCGGGCGGCCTGACCGGGGAATCGACCAGCACCACGCCCGTCAGCCTGTCGCCGAACAGGGTGCCGGTGTTGAGGGTGACGAAGCCGCCGAAACTGTGGCCGACGATGATCGGCTTGTCATCGAATCCGGCGTCCGCGCATACACCCATGAGTTCGGCCGAGAACAGTTCGGCGGAATAGGCCTCGCGCCGCCCGCTGTCGCCGGCGCCCGACATGTCCAGCGCCGCGACGCTGTAATGGTCGGTGAAGAAGGGCGCCAGGAAGGTCCACCAATGGGCGTGGGCGCCGCCGCCATGGACCAGCAGCAGGCCCGGCTTGCCCGGCCTCTCCCAGTGCAGATAGTGGATGGGGCAGCCCTCGACCATCACCGTCTTGTCCTCGAACGGGACGGCGAGCGCCTTGTTGAACCAGGCGGGAGCTGAGGGATGGTGGGCGATGGGCGATTCCGTGTTCATGCCGCCATCTTCCTCCGGCCGGCGACACCGCGCAAGCACCGGCGCCGAAATTGTCGTGCGGTCAGGCGGTCCAGATCCCCGCCGGCTTGCCCTGCCCCAGATCCGAAATCGACCAGGTCTCGATCCGCCACGGCACCAGTTTCAGCGCGCCATAGGTCGGGTCCTCGACGTTTTTCCAGAACATGTGCAGGTCATAGCCATAAGGCTCGGGTTTGGAGCCGAACAGCGTCCAGACCCGCTCCTTCTCGGCCAGATCCTCGGCCCATTCGGTCTTGCAGTCGGCGATGACGTGTTCCATCTGGGGCGTCCAGTACGCGACCGAGACGTAGGGGTTGCCCGCCAGATGCTTGGCCTTGAGGCTCTGGCGGCCAGTGGCGATCCAGCCCTGCGGCAGGCCATCCGGAAACTCCCAGACGGGATGCAGGATGCGGGCCCGCATGCGTCCTTTCGTATCCTGGGTCGTCACCGACGCCCACACCACCGACGACACGCGCTGCTCGAAGGTTTCGCGCAGTTGGTCGAACGATTTGCTCATGTTGCCTCTCCCCTGGAGTTACCGGTGAGAAACATAACAGCCGGGCGCCGGAAATCCATCAACAAAAAGCCGTTTTCGACCTCAGCCTTGCGGGTAGATCCGAGCCAGGCGGCGCAGCGCGTCCTGCACAAGCTCGGTCCGTTCCATGGGCAGGAAGTGCGTCGTACCCGGCACCAGCTCCAGATCCCATGCCGGCTGGCGGCCCCGGATCAGCTCCGGCACGCCCTCGCGCAGGGTGGACTCGCTTTCGGCATAGAGCACATGCACCGGACAACGCACCTTGCCGAGCGCGCGCCAGAAGAACTGCCCCGCCGAGCCGAAGGTGGCCGCTTCCCATGCCGGCGCGCAGGACAGCTCGACCTCGCCATTGGGCAGGTCGCGGGTGCCGCCATCGATGTAGTCGCGCAGATAGGCATCGGGCCAGGTGGCGAAGGCGCCGCGTCCCCGATAGGCGTCCATCATCATGTCGCGCGAGCCGAACACGGCGCGACGCCGTGCGGCGCCCTGCGCCAGCGGATTGGGCGGCGGCCGGCCGAACTTGCGCGCCAGCCACAGCTTGCGCGAGACGCTGGGGTGCATCAGCACCGGCTCGATCATCAGCAGGCCGCGCGCCAGATCCGGCCGCGCGGCGGCCGCCAGCATGACGACCCGGCCGCCCATGGAGTGGCCGGAAAGAAACGCCGGTTCATCCAGCAGGTCGAGCAGCGCCACCAGATCGTCGCTGAAGGTATCCCATGTCTTGAGTTCGTCCGGTTCCGCCCGCGCGGGTGAAAGCCCATGGCCGCGTTGGTCGATCGCGATGATGCGGAACTGGTCCGACAGCGGCCCGAGCAGGCTGCGATAGGTTCCGGCGTTGAAGCCGGTCGCATGGGCGAAGACCAGCAGGGGTTTGGCCGCATCGCCATCCCAGCGCAACGCGGAAAACACGCCGCGCCCGGGCACGTCGATCAGGTCGCGCATGGGTTCGGCGCTGCTAGAAACGGGCTGGGGCATGCTGGATTCCCTTGATGTTGCCATCGGCGGACAAGAGCACGGCGATGCCCTTGGTCTGGTCGAAATTGGCGAAGATGATCATCATGATAACCATGATCGGCACGCTGAGGAACATGCCGACGATCCCCCAGATCGACCCCCAGATGGCGAGGGAGAGCAGGACCGCCAGCGAGCTCAGGTTGAGCGCGCCGCCCATCAGGCGCGGCTCGACCACATTGTCGATGATGATCTGCACGCTGGTCAGCCCCAGGCTGACGATCAGGAACGGTCCGATGGTCTCGAACTGCACCAGCGTCAACAGCGCGGGGAACATGATGCCGATGATGGAGCCGATGGTCGGAATGAAGTTGAGCAGGAAGATGATGAAGGCCCAGAACGCCGCGTAATCGACGCCCACGAGACTAAGCACCACATAGGAGAACACGCCGGTCAGCGCGCTCATGGCGGTTTTCAGCCGGATGTACTTGCGCGTGTCCTCGTTGATTTCACGCAGGATGCGGCGGATGCGCTCGCGGCGGTCGGGATCGGGAAACAGCGCCTTGAACTTGGGCTCGAACGCGGCCTGCTCGACGAAGATGAACAGCAGATAGACCAGTACCAGACCCACATTGCCCATCAGATTGGCGAGCGTGCCGGCTACCGATCCGATGACGGGGGCGATCTCGAACTGCTTGAGCAGTTCGGAGAGCTTGGGCACCCGGTCGATGCCGAAAGTGGGCGCGAGGCGCTCGATCAGGGCCTCGAACTTGCGCTGGTATTCAGGCGCCGCCGCCGCCACGGAGGCGACATTCTCGCTGACCATCAGCACGATCAGCGCGCCGACGCCGAGCACGGTCAAACCCGCGGCGGTCAGGGCGATCCAACGGGCCAGCGGCGCGCCGCCGATGACGATGCGCTGATAGATGCCGGCCAGCCCGTCGATCAGGAACCAGACCATGATCGCCACCGCGAGCGGCACCAGAAGCGCCCGCCCCTCGACCAGGAAGAGCACGATAAGGGCGACGATGCCCAGCGCGGCCGCGTAGTTGACGATTTTCATGGGGCGCACCTGGGCGAGTCTGTCTGGCGCGTATTCTTGAGGCCGGCCGCGATCCGGGTCAACGCTGTTGCGGGGCGGAATAATCGGCGTGACAACCGCTTGGCCGCGCGGCCATAGTCGCGCCAGCAATCTCGCCGGAGCCAGCGTGACCCCGCCGCATACCGATACCGACAATCCCATGCGCGGCATCCTGCTGATGCTGGGCGCGTTCATCACCTTCTCGTGCATGGACACTCTGGCCAAGCTGCTGGGGACCATGGGCTATCAGGCGGTGTTCATCACCTGGGGCCGGCTGCTCGCGCAGGTCTTCATGCTCGTGCCGCTGGTGCTGGTCATGGGCGGCACGAAGGCCCTGCGCACCCGCCACCCCAAGTTCCAGCTGCTGCGCGGCATCGGCATGCTGGGGGCCGGCGTGTTCTTCGTCTCGGGCCTGCATTACCTGCCGCTGGCGACGATGACGTCGATCAACTTCGTCGGCCCGTTCATCGTCACTTTGATGTCGGTCATCTTCCTGAAGGAGCATGTCGGCCGCAACCGGTGGATCGCCATCCTGATCGGCTTCGCCGGCGCGCTGGTCATCATCCGGCCCGGCACCGAAGGCTTCCATGTCGCCGGGCTTTTCGCCGTGGCCGCCGCCACCTGCTGGTCGATCGGCATGATCACGACGCGGCTGGTGCAGCCCGAGGATTCGACTCTGACCACGCTGGTGCTGACGGCCCTGGTCGGGCTGGTCGGCGCGTCACTGCTGGTCCCCATGTTCTGGAAGCCGCTGACGCTGGAGGCGCTGATCTACATCGTCGGCATGGGCATCGGCGGCACGCTCGGCCAGTTCTTCATGATCCAGGCACTGCGCTATGCGGGACCCTCGGTCCTCGCGCCCTTCGCCTACAGCCAGATCATCTGGGCGACCCTGCTGGGCTATGTGCTGTGGGGCGAGTTTCCCGACGGCTGGACCTGGGTCGGCGCGGCGATCATCGTCTCGTGCGGCCTTTACGTCTGGTACCGCGAACGGCGCGCGGCGGCGCCCCGGCTGAAGAAGCCCGTCTAGACGCCGCCACAGGCAAAACCTTCACACGTGCTTGGTGTGCCGGGCGAAACAGGGCTATCATCTCTCCACCGTCGACCGGGGAGATCGCACGTCATGACCGAGACCAGAACCGCCATCTGCCGCTTCTGCCATTCCTTCTGCGGCATCAAGGTAACCATCGAGAACGGCAAGGCCGTCAAGGTCGTCGGCGACAAGGATAACCCGATGTATTTCGGGTACACCTGCGTCAAGGGTCGGCAACTACCCCGCCAGCACGACAATCCGGAACGGGTTCTCCGGCCGCTCCAGCGGCATGGCGATCATCATCACCCCGTCAGGTCGGACGCGGCGCTCGACGCCATCGCCGAGAAACTCAACGGCCTGATCGCCGCGCACGGCCCGCGTTCGGTGGCGCTCTATACCGGCACCTATACCTTCCCCTATCCGGCAGGCCGGGCCATGGCCATGGCCTTCATGGATGCGATCAAATCGCCCATGCGGTTTACGTCGGCGACCATCGACCAGCCCGGCAAACCCATGGCCATGGCGCTGCACGGGCGCTGGCATGCCGGGCCGCGCCCCTTC
The DNA here is from genome assembly GCF_039655775.1 of Iodidimonas sp. SYSU 1G8. NCBI lineage: Bacteria > Pseudomonadati > Pseudomonadota > Alphaproteobacteria > Iodidimonadales > Iodidimonadaceae > Iodidimonas > Iodidimonas sp. SYSU 1G8. The sequence continues at coordinate 1,632,905 of NZ_JBBYXJ010000001.1, forward strand.
GCCGAGTCCGACGTCTGGATCCTGGTGGGCGCCAATCCGGTGATTTCCAAATGGGGCGGCATTCCCCAGTACAACCCCGCCAAGCGTCTGCACGACGCGCTCAAGCGCGGCATGAAGCTGGTGGTGATCGACCCGAGGCGCACGGAAACCGCCGAGAAGGCGCACATCCACCTGCAATGCAAGCCGGGCGAGGACCCGACCATCCTGGCGGGCATCGCCAACATCATCCTCTCGGAAGGACTGATCGACGCGGAATTCCTCGACGGCGACGTCTCGGGACTGGAGGCGTTCCGCGAGGCCGTCGCGCCCTTCACGCCCGACTATGTGGCGCGGCGCGCGGGCGTCGACGCCGGGCAGCTGATCGAGGCGGCGCGGCTGTTCGCCGCCGGCCCGAGCGGCATGATCACGGCCGGCACCGGGCCGAACATGGCGCCGCGCGGCACCCTGAGCGAATATCTGGTGCTGGCCATCAACACGCTGTGCGGCCGCTGGCTGCGCGCGGGTGAAAAGATGCCGAACCCCTTCGTGCTGATCCCCGAACGCCGCGGCCGGGCGCAGGCGGAGATCAAGCCGAAGCCGTGGGGCTATGGCGAGCAGCTGCGGGTGCGCAATCTGGGCGACAATGCCAGCGGCCTGACACCGGCCGCCCTTGCCGAGGAAATCCTGCTGGAGGGCGAAGGACAGGTGAAGGCGCTGCTCTGCGTCGGCAGCAACCCCATGGGCGCGTGGCCCGATCAGCTCCGGACGTACGAAGCGCTGAAGACGCTGGAGCTGCTGGCGACCATCGACATCAAGATGTCGGCGACGGCGAAGATGGCGGATTTCGTCCTGCCGCCACGGCTGGGATTCGAGGCGCCGGCGATCACCATGTCCAACGAGAACGCCTGGTTCTACGGCTCGGCGACCGGCTATCCGGAGCCCTATGCCCAGTATCAGCCGCAGCTTGTCGAGCCGCCCGAAGGGTCGGACCTGCTGGAGGAGTGGGAAGTGTTTTATGGCCTCGGCCAGCGCATGGGGCTTCAGCTGCGGATCAACGGGCAGGATGTGGACATGGTCCGCAAGCCGACCACGGACGAGCTGTTCGAGATGATGTGCCGCGGCTCGCGCATTCCCCTGTCCGAGGTGAAGAAATACCCGCACGGCCACATCTTCGACGATCCGTCCATCCTCGTCCTACCCAAGGAAGAGGACTGGGAGGAGACGCTGGATATCGGCCATGAGGAGATGATGGGCGAACTGGCGGCGGTCTTCGCCGAGCCAATCACCGAACATGCCGGCTACAGTGCCCAGCGCTTCAGCCACCGGCTGGTCAGCCGGCGCATGAACGACGTGTACAACTCGTCGGGCCGGGACATTCCGGCGCTGACCCGCAACCACAGCTACAACCCGGCCTTCATGAATCCCGGCGATCTGGCGGCGCTGGGCCTGAACGCGGGCGACGTGGTGCGCATTTCGTCGGGTCACGGCTCGATCCTTGGCGTGGTCGAGGAAGCCGAGGACGTGCGTCCCGGCGTCATCTCCATGGCGCATGCGTTCGGCGACGCGCCGCGCTTCGACGATCAGCTGTTCTTCATCGGCTCCAACACCGGCCGGCTGACCAACACGACCGAGGATTACGACCGGCGCACGGGGATGCCGCGCATGAGCGCCATCCCCGTCAACGTGACGCCGGCCAGCCTGGAACAGGCGGCGCAGTAATGGGTCAGACCTGCCGCCCCGCCGCGTGCATGGCGGCGAGGTAGGAATAGGTCATGCCGGCGCCGATGGTGCCGCCGCCGCCGGGGTAGAAATTGCCGACGACACAGGCCGAGCTGTTGCCCGCCGCGTAGAGGCCCTCGATCACCGTGCCGTCCTCGCGCAGCACCTGGGCGCGCTCGTTGGTCAGCAGGCCGCCCTTGGTCCCGAGATCGCCGGCATGAATCTCGATGGCGTAGAACGGCGCCTTGGCGACGGGGCCGAGGCAGGGATTGGGCTTGTGCGACTTGTCGCCGGCATAGAGGTCGAAGGCGCTCTGGCCCTTGCCGAAATCGTCGTCCCTGCCCGCCTCGGCCATGGCGTTGAAGCGGCTGACGGTTTCCTTCAGCCCGGCGGCGTCGATGCCGCACTGGCGCGCCAGATCGTCCAGGGTCTCGGCCTTCTTGACGTAGCCGTCGCGGATGAAGCGTTCCGGCGTCATGCCCGGGAGCATGGTGCCGACCGTGTAACGGTTGCGGTAGTCGTTATCGAACACCATGAAGGCGGGCGGCGCGTCGTCCTCGTAGATCACCCGGCCGAGCTCGTTGTAGGGCCGCGCCTCATTGGCGAAGCGCTTGCCCTTACTGTTGACGATGATGATGTGCGGCAGGCCGCGCTCGAACACATGGATGGTCGGCGCCAGCGCGCCTGGCTCGTTGGACGAGGGCATCCACCACATGTCGTCCATCAGGTCGAGCGCCGCGCCCACCGCCTGGCCGGCGCGGATGCCGTCGCCCATGCTGCCCGGCGCGCCGGAGCTGTAGGCGCCGGAGGCCCAGGACTCGCTGGCCTTGTCGAAATATTGCTGGCGCATGGCCTTGTTGTGGTCGAAGCCGCCTGCGGCGATCACCACGCCCTTGCGCGCCCGGATATTCAGGCTGTTGCCCTCTTTCGTGACCCGCGCGCCGGTGACGGCGCCGTTTTCGGTGATCAGCTCGTCAAGGCCGGTGTTGAGCCACAGCGGCACATTCTTTTCCTGCAGCGAATAGCGCAGGCGGGCGACCAGCGCGCGGCCGCTGGAGACGTGCTGGCGTCCGGCGACGCGGTTCCAGATGTTGCGCGGGATGACGTACCAGACATCCAGAAGGCCTTTCGGATCGGACTTGAAGAACGCCAGCCGCCGCAGCTCCTTGACCGAGCCGACGACGCCGCCCGGAAGCGAGCCCGGCCGTTTGCGCAGGCGGTCGAAATCCTTCAGCTTGCGGCCGGAAAAGACCTTGGGATCGATGGAACGGCCGCCCTTACAGCCGCCCGGTGTCTCCGGCCGGTAGTCGGGGAAGTCTTCCATCATCTGGAACTGGACGGCGCTGTTGTCGGACATGTAACGCGCCATGACCGGCGCATGCTCGACGAACGCCTCCAGCTTGGACGGGGCGACCCGGTTGCCGATATTGTGCTTGAGATAGGTCAGCGCATCCTGCCGCGTGTCGGGGATGCCGGCATCCTTCATCAGGTGATTGTCGGGAATCCAGGCGACGCCGCCCGAGAAGGCGGTGGTGCCGCCATAGAATTCGGTCTTCTCGATCACCAGGACCTTCAGGCCCTCGTTGGCGGCGACGACGGCGGCGGTCAGCCCCGCCGCGCCCGTGCCCACGACCAAAAGGTCGGTCTCTTGATCCCATGCCTCGATTGCATCGCCCGTCATCGCACTCTCCCCGTTCGTGATAACGGGAGCCAGCGGGCTCCCGTTAATACGACGAGTGTTATACGAAAACGGCGCTGGCGCAAGCCGGGCCGTTAGGGATCAGCGCGGCGCCATGCGGATCGCGCCGTCGAGGCGGATGGTCTCGCCGTTCAGCATGGTGTTCTGGCAGATCTCACGCACCAGCGAGCCGAACTCTTCCGGCTTGCCGAGACGCTTGGGGAACGGGATCGAGTTGGCCAGCGACTGCAGCACCTCGTCGCGCGCGCGCAGCATCAGCGGCGTGGCGAAGATGCCGGGGCAGATGGTGTTGCAGCGGATGCCCACATTGGCGAGGTCGCGGGCGATGACCAGGGTCATGCCGACGATGCCGGCCTTGGTGGCGGTGTAGGCGATCTGGCCGACCTGGCCGTCGAAGGCCGCGACCGAGGCGGTCTGGACGATCACGCCGCGCTCGCCATCTTCCAGCGGCTCCAGCGTCTGCATTTCGGCGGCCACGAGGCGCGAGCAGTTGAAATGGCCGATCAGGTTGGTGTTCACCACGCGCTGGAAGTCGGCCAGCGCCATCGGGCCGTCCTTGCCGACGATCTTGTTGGCCTTGCCGATGCCGGCGCAGTTGACGAGGATGCGCGGAATGCCGTGCGCCTTCTTGGCGACCTCGATGCCGGCCAGCACGTCTTCCTCGGACGCCACTTCCACCTTGGCGAAGGCGCCGCCGATTTCCGCCGCGACCTTCTGGCCCAGTTCCTCGTTGAGGTCCCACAATGTGACCTTCACGCCATTGGCCGTCAGCTCGCGCGCCGTCGCCGCGCCCAGACCCGATGCGCCGCCGGTGATGATGGCGGACTGTCCCTGCAGTTTCATGTTGGTTCTTCCCTGATGGTTCGGACTGAAAAATTCTTGCCGCTTCCGGATTAAAGGCCGATCGCGCCCATGGCAAGACCCGCCGTTACCGAAAGGTAAAGTCGCAAGCAGCGTTGACTTATCCGGTCTCGCGACGCAGGGTTTGCGGCCTGTGAAACGAGGAGCAAGCCATGACCATCATCATCGGCGCGGAAATCCGCATCGAGCCGTCCGACATGCCGAAAATCCGCGAATTCGCGTCCGTGATGGTCGAAAAGACCACCACGCTCGAGAAGGATACGTGCATCACCTACTCCTTCGCCGAGGACTTCAACGAGCCCGGTCTGGTGCGCATTTTCGAGGTGTGGGAATCGGACGAGGCGCTGGCCGAGCACTTCAAGACCCAGCACATGGCGGACTTCCAGAAGGGCATGGCCGGCATCACCGTGAAGGGCGTGAAGGCCGTGCGGTATGAAGTGTCCAGCTATGGCGACCTGAAGCGCTGAGGGCCCTGACATGAGCATTCCCGGACCCGCGCGCATCGCCCCGCTTGCCGACGACCAGCTTCCCGACTGGATGCAGAATGGCCCGGCCATCCTGCGCGTCAACATCATGAAGACCCTGGCCCATCACGAGGACCTGTTGAAGCCGTGGAACCGGTTCGCCGGCCACATCATGGGCTTCACCAGCACCCTCAACGGCCGCGAGCGCGAGATCCTGATCCTGCGCACCGGCTGGAACCATCAGTCCGACTATGAGTGGGGCCAGCACGTCATCATCGGCCGCAATTCGGGACTTAATGACGACGAGATCCTCGCCATCGCCAAATGGCCGGAAGGCGGCGCCTGGACCGGGCAGGAGACGCTGCTGCTGCAGGCCGCCGACGACCTCTACAAGGACTCGCAGATCAGCGAGGCGACGTGGAACGGCCTTGCGGCGCATTACAGTGAAAAGCAGCTGCTCGACATCATCTTCACCGTGGGCCAGTACACGCTGGTGTGCTTTACCCTGAAGACGGTGCGCGTGCAGCTGGACGACGGCGTCGGCGGCCTGCCGTCGCTGTGATCCGTCCGGGGGCCGAATGGAACAGCGCATCAGCCTGATCACCCTCGGCGTCGCCGATCTCGACCGCAGCCGGGCCTTTTATGAAGGGCTCGGCTGGCGCCGGTCGGTGAAGGATGCCGAGGGCGTGTGTTTCTTCCAGGTCGGCGGCCTGGTGCTGTCGCTGTGGCCCCGGGCCAATCTGGCCGAGGACGCCAACCAGACCGACGATGGCGGCAAGTTCGCGGGCATCGCCCTCGCCTATAACTGCCGCAGCAAGGCCGACGTGGACGCCGTGCTGGCCGAGGCGGTCGCGGCCGGCGCGCGCCTGCTGAAACCGGCGACCGACACGTTCTGGGGCGGCTATTCCGGCCATTTCGCCGATCCCGACGGCTATGCGTGGGAAGTCGCCTGGAACCCGGGCTTCACCCTGAACGACGACGGCAGCATCACCCTGCCCGACTGAGAGCGGCACGGCCACGCGGCGCCGGCCCATTTGCTGGAGAACGAGGCAGTGAACACATCCCAGACACAGAATTCGGCCCGCATCGCCGTGGCCACCATTCCCCGCGCCGCCGGTCTTGCCGCCGGGATCATCGCGGCGCTGCGCGAACACGGCCTCGACGCCGCGCAATATGACGTGAACCGGCTCGACGAGGTGGCGGACATGTCCGAGGTCGAGGTGCTGCTGTCCATCGGCGTGCTGTGCCGCGCGCAGGAGATGGACCGCATGCCCCGGCTGCGCGCCATCGTCTCGCCCGTGCTGGGTTTCGACTGGATCGACGCCGACGAGGCGACGCGCCGCGGCATCGCCGTGTGCAACACCGAGGCGGCCGAGAACCGCGAGGGCATGGCCGAATCGACCATCATGCTGCTGCTCGCCTTGCTCTACCGCCTGCAGGACACCGAGGCGCTGCTGCGCACCAATGCGGGCGCCGACCCGATCAAGCGCCACATCCTGAAGGGCCGCACCCTCGGCATCATCGGCTGGGGCGGCATCACCCGCGAGGTGATCGCCCGGCTGGCCGCCTGGGGCTGTCATTTCATCGTCCACAGCCGCTCGGCGAGCGCGCCGGTGCCCGGCGTGAGCTTCGTGCCGCTCGACGAGCTGCTGGCGCGCGCCGACGCCATCCTGGTGCTGACCAGCCTCAATCCGGCGACGCGCCACATGCTGGGCCGCGAGCAGTTCGCCATGGTTCGCCCCGGCACGCTGCTGGTCAACACGGCGCGCGGCGCGATCATCGACGAGGCCGCGCTGGTCGAGGCATTGAAATCCGGCCAGCTCGGCGCCGCCGCCATCGACGTGTTCGAGAAGGAACCCTGCCCGCCGGATCATCCGCTGCGCGAGTTGCCCAACGTGATCCTGACGCCGCACTGCATCGGCCACAACGAGGAAGCCAAGGAGGCCGGCCCGGGCCTGACGGCGGGCATCCTGAAAACCCTGGCCGAAGGCGGGATGCCGGACAGTTGCCGGAACGCCGAGGCGCTGGCCCGGCGCGATTGACGAGGGAGACCGCCATGACCAGGCACCGCATCTTCGCCGCCGCCGTCGCCAGCGTCTATCCGTTCTACGTGGCCAAGGCCGAGAAGAAGGGCCGCACCAAGGCCGAGGTGGACGAGATCATCCGCTGGCTGACCGGCTACGACGACGACGGGCTGGCAGCCCAACTGGCCGCCGGCACCAGCTTCGAGGATTTCTTCGCCCAGGCCCCTGCCATGAACCCGGCCCGGTCGCTGATCACCGGCAGCGTCTGCGGCGTGCGGGTGGAGACCATCGAGGAGCCGGTGATGCGGGAGATCCGCTATCTGGACAAGCTGGTGGACGAGCTGGCCAGGGGTAAGGCCATGGCCAAGATTTTGCGCGGAACCTGAAACCCGCCGTCACCGAAAATCCCAAAACATCACGTCATCCCCGCGCACGCGGGGACCCAGTCGGGGCCGTCACGCGGCCTCTCGAACCGCACTGTCACGAAAAAGCGATTCCTCGTTGGATCGGGTGCGGCCGTGAGCAAGCAGCCCTACGAAGGTCTGGGTCCCCGCGTGCGCGGGGATGACGATTTTGTGGGTGGGCGCGTCCATTCCCTCATACCGTCCGTCTCGCTCTATTCACTTACCCACTCGCCCGTGAGCATCCATGCCACGAGGTTGAGTAGCGGCCCCATGAACGCATAAGAAAACGCGGCGATCCGGGTACTGCGTCCATAGCCGCGCCGGAGCAGCAACCAGACGAAAATAAGCGGCAACGCAATCAGACCCGCCATCAGGACGAAGCTGATATAGCGTGGTTCTTCGGTCGCCCCTGTTGCCCGATTTTCGACCGTCAGCATGAGTGCATTTCAAATAAGTGATCTGACACAGTAGCCTAGCATAGGCTTCAGACTGGATCGAATTCATCGTCAGCCTCGAGAAAATGAGCGACCCACGTTTAAAATCAGCCGTCATCCCCGCGCACGCGGGGACCCAGTCGGGGCCGTCACGCGGCCTCTCGAGCGCACCGTCACGAAGAAGCGGTTCTTCGTTGGATCGGGTGCGGCCGTGGTCGGCGCGCCCTACGAAGGTCTGGGTCCCCGCGTGCGCGGGGATGACGATAATGGTGGGGACGCGCGCCGCCTCACACCGGCCGGATCAGGGCCTTGTAGCTGTCGGCCAGGTCGTGGCCGAAGAAGGTCTTGCCGATGTTCTCGTAGTGCCGGTACGAGATCAGCGCGTGGTTCGCCGCCTGCTGGGCGTCGCGCAACTGGCGCTCGAGCGGGCTGTCCATGCGGCAGCCGGTGGTGGCGGCGGTGTTGTTGATGACGCCGACGATCTCGCGGCAGGACTGGGCCGCATGGGCGCAGGCGAGCAGCGCGGGCCAGAAGAACTCCCATTCCGGCACCAGCCGCCCGCCATCCTTGGGCAGCGGGCCGAGATGGTCTTCCAGCCGGTCCTGCGTGTCCATGACGAAGGCGCGCGCGGCCATCAGCTTGGCCTGCGCCTCGCCGACGCGGTACTGCACCACGGCCTGGTCCTTCAGCGTGGTGGACAGGCCCCACGGCACCTTGCCCATGGCGAGGTCGATGAAGTTGTCGATGGCGCCCCGGCACACGCCCAGCGCCACCGCCGCCTTGTTGTAGACCGCGTGCGTGGGGTTGCGGTAGGTCGGGTTGGCGTAGAGCTCGCTGGGCGCCAGCGAGCGCGCCGGCAGCAGGTGCTCGGGCGGCACGTACTGGTCCACCATGCGCACGTCATGGCTGCCCGAGCCGCGCATGCCCGACACGTCCCAGGTGTCGACGATCTCGAACTCGCCCCGGGGGAACATGAAGGACGCTTCCGCCGGCTCGCCGGTCGCTTCGTCCTTCACCTGGGCGGCCATCAGATAGTTCCAGGTGGCGTTGGGCGAGCCGCTGGCGAAGCTCCCCTGATAGGTCACCCGCCAGCCGTCGCCGTCGCGGCGGCAGGTGCGGCCGGGATTGGGACCGTTGGGCGGGCCGAGGCCCGAGCACACCAGCGCGTACCAGTCGTTGAAGATTTTCCGCGCCAGGTCGGGCGGCATCTGGCGGATGACGAGGCCGTTGATCTCGGACGAGATCTGCACGCACCAGCCGACCGACCCGTCGATGGCCGAGCACGCCTCGATCACCTCGATCTGCTCGCGCGCCGTCAGGTTCTCGCCGCCCAGCTCGGGCGGCAGCACGTAGCGGTAGATGCCGATATCGGCCATCAGGTTCGACGCCCAGGCCGGCAGGTGCCGCAGCCGCTGCGCCTCGTCGCCCGCCGCGGCGAGCTGGTCGCGAATGCCGGCGATGCGCGCCAGCATGGGCGTTGCCTGCAGCGCCTTCTGGCGCGCGATGATGTCTTCATTGACGATGGCCATGGTGTCTCCCCTAATCGATCATCCGCCCCGAGCGCACGCAGGGCGTCTCGCCCCACGGATACACGGTCACGGATTGCTGCACGGTTTCGCCGACCCCACCGTTTCCCCTACGAAAACGGGCGAAACCGACACTTTCCCCAACAGTCATCCTAGCTGGTAAGGGGCGGGAGGTTGAGCCAAAATTTTGGTCCTTCCAACTATATGCGAACGGCCCCGACTTCAGTGTTCTCCGACATCGCTCAACGTCTGGACGAAGAGGCGCCGAGAGAAATGTTCGCGATAGAAATCGGCCTGCTCCATGCAGCGTACTCTCGGTAAGTTTTCCGGACCGCTCGGTAGGCACCGGAGATTGTGCAGTCGATGCCGCTTTACCGAAAAAAGGAAACTAGCATATCAGCCAAATAAGGTAGAATTTGGCGCGGTAGGTTCACAAATCAGCTCTGCTATTAGGGTATTTGATGACAACAGCTAATACGTTTGAATCAGCCGAATATCAGCTCATTGGCCCAGCAGAAGATGGGAAAATTAGCAACCTTCTAGCTGATAAGTCGGGCAAAGAAGCCCGCCAACGGCTTCAGGCCCTCATTTCAGAATGGCTCAGAATGGAAAACCTCGTCGTTCTGACCGGGGCGGGCACTTCTCACTCGTCAGGTGGGATGTTGATGAAGGATCTTGAGACCAGTGTCTTAGAAACCGTTGCTGCATCTCCAGACATACCGACCAACAGTAGTAGAATAATTATAGCCCGCCAAGCACCGCCAACTGCGGGTGGATTAAAACTAGGCTTCGAAGACTGGCTATCGTATCTCGTGAATGCCGCGCATCTTTCCTCAACAGCCTCATCCCCATTTAGCGGGGTCACTTGGAAAGAGGGGCCTACACCTAGTTCATCAGAACTAAATTGGTTAACCGATCGGATCTCAAAAGCGATATTTCTCGACTGCGCCCTAAGTCTCTGTGAAGGAAGCGGCGCCAGCCAAATCTCCCCTCATCTTTCTTTCTTGGCCAAACTGGTCTCAAGAGATAGCAATCTTGGTCGCTCTCATATATTCACGTTGAATTATGATACTTTATTTGAACAGGCATTTGAATTACTTGGCATCCAATATTTTGATGGATTTACTGGCCGGGCGAATGCACGATTTGATCCCTCCGTGTATGGTCTCGACATTTATTGGCCGGGGGAGGTTGCAGAAGGACGGGTTCGCAGATTCGATAAATTTGTTCATTTCTACAAACTTCACGGGTCCATACATTGGCATATTGATAACAGCGAGCTTAGAGCGCGACACCCTAACTTGCAGGCTCTAAAGGAGTTCGCAACGCTCGACGTCAACGCCAAGGCAGCAAGACTTTCGGAAGTTGCCGGGTTCCTCAATGCGGTTGGGATTTTGCCAACTGCGAACAAGTTTGCACAGACTCTTACGATGCCATTCGCGCACCTATTTCGAGCGTTCCAAATTAGACTGAGCGCCCCTCAAACCTTCTTGCTCGTAATGGGATATGGCTTTGGAGACGACCACGTTACACGGGTAATTGAGACCGCGCTCATGAACCCTTCGCTAATAATGCTGGTTGTAGAACCTGACCCCACCAGCCCGATCATCAAACGCATCGAACGATACAAGGAGTTGGGCAAGCGGGCTTTCGTGCTGACAGCCACGCTTGAAAGCCACAAGGGCAATCCATTTACTCGCGCGACGTTTGACGATTTCGCAACAAACGTCATGCCTGATGTTCAGTGGCTTGACGACTTTTTGCGGCTGCGCCGCTTTGAAAAGCAGATTAGCTCAAGCGGAGATGCTTGAGTGGATAGCCCTCGCGTCATAGGCCATATAGTGGCCGTTCAAGGCTTTCGCGTAAAAGTTGAATTGCTCCCGGATACGAAGTCCGCGATGCGGGCCACTCTAGACGGTGTTCAGGCAGCGGTTTCGATCAATGCATACGTAACGTTTTCCATTGGAGCAGGCCAACTTGTTATAGGGATCATCACAGATCTAGAAGCCCGCGAAAGCTATGATCCTGAGAGTGGCGACGATCTCACGCTTGAACTTATGAAACCTCGCCGAATTGCAAGCATTCAGCTCTTAGGGACCATTGACTTCAGTGGATCACAAGGTGTGTTCAGCCCTGGTATTACAATCCTACCAACCCTAGACACCCCCGCAGAGATCGGTGCTCCCAGAATTCTCAAAGCCGTTTTCGAAACACCGCCGAAGCGCAATAAGCCTGAAAATCACCAAGGTGATGATTACGACTGCGACCTTGATATTGGTCGCCCCACAGGGCAGCCCGCAAATCGAGTGAAAGCATCGTACAATGATCTCTTTTCGCGCCCACTAGCGATCGTAGGCAATACTGGATCAGGAAAATCATTCACCGTATCTAGCATCTTGCAGAAAGGGATGGCGACCTTAGGAAAATTCGGAGATGAGCCCCACATTTTTATTTTGGATGTAAATGGAGAGTATGAACAGGCCTTTAGCACAAATGGTCTTACTCCGGAAAAAAGGCCAGATCATATCTATCTAAATGGCAAACCCTTTGGAATTCCAATCTGGTTTCTAAACGCAGCCGAAATTTGTTCCTGGCTTAGCGCCTCCGAACAGACACAGGAACCGGTACTAAAAGACTGGTGGGCACTGGCCAAAGCGCGCGGTACACAACAACGGTTGGCTACCAATGCGAATTCACTTCATCATGCCATATCGAAGACCCAAGCTCTAATTGCCGCGCTAGATGCAAATAGGCCAAAAAAGCAGGCGTGCGTACAGCTAATGGGCATTATCAAACAGTACCTTGCTAATCGCCAAACAGTAGCATATCCCAAGCTGCGTGATACGCTCTTACCTTATAGGGATCAGTTCAACGAAACGAAGAACGTAGATTGGAGCCCTCCGCAAAACGAACCACAAATTAGAGCTGCAGCAGAAGAGCTAATCACTGAACTGAACGCCATATTAAGCACCGAATTTACGCTAGCAACCCTTAGCTCTACGACAGCGGACAGCCCGCGTTTCATAAGCAGAGGTAGCCTATATGACCCAACGCTAATAGATGACGCAACGTCACCTGAGGATGCAGGCCGGATCGAGGCTCATTTAACGACCCTAAAACTGAGGCTACGCGCCCGTCTAGATGACCCGCGATGGCGTTCGTTTTTCAATTACGAGCAGGACGGCACTAAGATCGAGTCGCTAGAAAGTTGGTTACGCTCGTTTGGGCTCGGAGCCAAGTCAGGCCCGCGCGTTTCTGTGATCGACCTCTCGATGCTCAGCCACGAGGTATTGCCCTATGCGTGTACTATAATTGGTAGAGTGCTGCTTGAGGCGAGAGAGAATCTAAGAGCAACTCAACGTTACAAACATCCATGGGTCTTAGTTCTTGAAGAAGCACATAACTATGCCCGCCCGCCGCGATCAGACGAAGAGAGAGGTCAAACGCTTTCTCGATTGGCTTTCGAGCGCATTGCGAAAGAGGGTCGAAAATTCGGATTTAGCCTCATTGTTGCCAGCCAACGACCAAGTGAAATTAGCCCGACTATTATCAGCCAATGCGCCAATTTTGTAAGCCACAGGCTCCAGAATCCGGAAGACATTGATCATTTTCGGCGAATAATTCCGATGCAGGCGCGAAGATTGCTGGATCAGGTGACCATACTAGCATCAGGAGAGGCGATCGTTTTCGGCAGCGCATTTCATGTTCCCACCAGAGTCCTATTTGACGCTCCCGCTCCTGGACCATACAGTCAAACTGCGGCCCCCTTCCATGAGTGGCAAAGCACCGAAACGTTCCCAATTCAAAGCATCATAGGAGCTTGGGGATTGCAGGCTACCGAACCAGCCGAAGTCCAGGCTGAAAGGACTTCGCAAGACAGAGAAGGCGTCCAGACAAGCGCTGACGATAATCCCTTTTGAAGGCGTGTCTTAACAGCTTCAGATAGTCTTTCTCAGGTAAGTAGACGAAGTGTTATTTCTGCTGGTCGGGAGGCTTCACGCCTAACTTGCCCTGCCCCCAACAAAAAAAGGGCCGCCCTTTCGAGCGGCCCTTTCCGTATCCCTTGCGGGGAGTGGCTTGGACTTAGAAGTCCATGCCGCCCATGCCGCCCATGTCGGGCATGCCGCCGCCCATGCCGCCGCCGGCGCCCTTGGGCTCGGGACGATCGGCCACCATCGCTTCGGTGGTGATCAGCAGCGCGGCCACCGAGGCGGCGTCCTGCAGCGCGGTGCGCACGACCTTGGTCGGGTCGATGATGCCGGCCTTCACCAGGTCGACATAGGTTTCGGTCTGGGCATCGAAACCGAAATTGGTGTCGGTGCTCTCCAGCAGCTTGCCGGCGACAACGGCGCCGTCGACGCCGGAGTTTTCGGCGATCTGACGGACCGGGGCCTGCAGGGCGCGGCGGATGATGTCCACGCCGACACGCTGGTCGTCATTGGCGACCTTGATGTCGGACAGGGCACGCACCGAGTACAGCAGCGCGGTGCCGCCGCCCGGCAGGATGCCTTCCTCGACCGCGGCGCGGGTGGCATTGAGCGCGTCTTCGACGCGGTCCTTGCGTTCCTTCACCTCGACCTCGGTCGCGCCGCCGATCTTGATGACCGCAACGCCGCCGGCCAGCTTCGCGAGACGCTCCTGGAGCTTCTCGCGGTCGTAGTCGGAGGTGGTCTCTTCGATCTGGGCACGGATCTGCGACACGCGGGCGTCGATGGCGTCCTTGCTGCCGGTGCCGTGGACGATGGTGGTGTCGTCCTTGCCGATGGTGACGCGCTTGGCCTGGCCGAGCATGTCGATGGTGACGTTCTCAAGCTTGATGCCGAGGTCTTCGGAGATCACCTGGCCGTTGGTCAGGATGGCGATGTCCTCGAGCATGGCCTTGCGACGGTCGCCGAAGCCCGGCGCCTTCACGGCCGCGACCTTCAGGCCGCCGCGCAGCTTGTTGACGACCAGGGTCGCCAGCGCTTCGCCTTCAACGTCTTCCGAGATGATCAGCAGCGGACGGCCGGACTGGACGACGCGCTCGAGGATCGGCAGCATGGCCTGCAGGTTGGCCAGCTTCTTCTCGTGCAGCAGGATGTAGGGGTCGTCGAGTTCGACCTGCATCTTTTCCGCGTTGGTGATGAAGTAGGGCGAGAGGTAGCCACGGTCGAACTGCATGCCCTCGACGATGTCCACGTCGGTGTCCATGCTCTTGGCTTCCTCGACGGTGATGACACCCTCGTTGCCGACCTTTTCCATGGCGCGGGCCAGCATGGCGCCGACTTCCTTGTCGCCATTGGCGGAGATGGTGCCGACCTGCTCGATTTCCGAGTTGGACGAGACCTTCTTGGAACGGGCCGACAGGTCCTTCACGATGGCCTGCACGGCGAGGTCGATGCCGCGCTTCAGATCCATCGGGTTGTAACCGGCGGCGACGGCCTTGGCGCCTTCGCGCACGATGGCCTGGGCCAGCACGGTGGCGGTGGTGGTGCCGTCGCCCGCGATGTCGTTGGTCTTGCTGGCGACTTCACGGACCATCTGGGCGCCCATGTTCTCGAACTTGTCGAGAAGCTCGATCTCCTTGGCGACGGTGACGCCGTCCTTGGTGATCTTCGGCGCGCCGAAGCTCTTGTCGATCACGACGTTGCGGCCCTTCGGACCCAGCGTCACCTTCACGGCGTCGGCGAGGATATCCACGCCGCGCAGCATCCGCTGGCGCGCGTCCGCGCCGAATTTGACTTCCTTGGCTGCCATTGTTCTCTACTCCCGAAAATGAATTAGGCCGCGGCCTTGGCGGCTGCGCCGGCTTCGACGATGCCCATGATGTCCGACTCCTTCATGATCAACAGCTCCTGGCCGTCGATCTTGACTTCGGTGCCGGACCACTTGCCGAACAGCACGCGATCGCCGGGCTGCACTTCCAGAGCGACGATGTCGCCCTTGTCGTTGCGCGCGCCGGGACCCACCGCGATCACTTCACCCTCGGACGGCTTTTCCTTGGCCGTGTCCGGGATGATGATGCCACCGGCAGTCTTCTCTTCTTCCTTGATCCGCCGAACGACGACGCGATCCTGAAGCGGTTTGAACTTCATCGAGTGAACCTCCTCTTGTTGAAGCCCAGAAATTCTGGATTGCAAAGAAAACGCCCGATTCCCCTGAGGGCGCCTCGACCGCCTATGTAAGGGAGGTTTGGCAGTCGTTCAAGGGGAGTGCCAAAAATAATTGGCAGCCACGGGAACTGATTGCTAACAAATTGATTTGGCAAGAAAAATTTTCCGCGCCCCTTGTCAGCCTACAGCGACTCGGGCACAGTTTTATTGCAGGTGCGTTATGGATATGTGATCAGCCGAGAGGAGGTCCCATGGCTGTCGGGCAACGGCGCGATTATCGCGACATCGAGTTGGTACTCAAGGGTTATCGTCTGGCGACCGCCGAAATCCTGTACCGAATGCCCGACAATCCGGATTTCCTGCAGGCCTATCTCTGGCAGGATTTCGACATGGCGCCGCAATTTCCGGTGCTGCGCAAATTCCTGAAATTCTGGAGCGACAATCTGGACGGGCCGCTGCATTCGGTGCGCGTCGCCTCGACCCAGCTCATGACCCCGGCGGAGTTCCGCGCCGTCGACGGCGTGCTGCGCATTCACTGAGCCGCGTCCAACAGCCTCGACGGGGCGCGCCGGGCGCTCTATCGTCTGACGCCGCCGGACGGACCGGCGACGAGGAGCGGATTTGGACGTTCTCGGCATCCTGATCGGCCTGGCCGTGCTCATCGGCATCCCGGTCGCCGCGCTGGTGGCGCTGGCGCGCACCGCGACGTTGCAGCGCGAGATGATGGCGTTGCGCCGGGAAGTCGCGCTGCTGAAGCAGGCGGCGCAAGGCACGGCGCCCGTCACCCGGCCAGCCGTGCCGGTGACACCGGTCGCGGCGGCGCCGGTGACAGCCGCGCCCGTCACCACCGCGCCGCTGGTGGCGGCGGCGGCGGCGGCCGAGCCTGCCGTTCCCCCGCCTGATCCCGTTCCGCCGCCCAAGCCGCGTCCGGCACCGGCGGAAAAGAAATCCGCCGAGGGACAGCTGACCTCGCGCTGGATGGTGTGGATCGGCGGCCTCGCCCTCGCGCTGGGCGGCGTGTTCCTGGTGAAATATTCCATCGAGGCCGGCTATCTCGGGCCGCTGGTGCGGGTCGCGCTGGGCGTCGCCGCCGGTCTCGGCATGCTGGCGGCGGGCGAAGCGGCGCGGCGGCATCCGTCGCGGCGTCCTTCGGCGGTACCGTTCGCGCAGGCCGACTACATTCCCGCCGTGATCACCGGCGCGGGCTTCCTGACCCTGTTCGCCAGCGTCTATTCGGCCCATGCGCTGTACGATCTGCTGCCATCGGCGGCGGCCTTCGTCCTGCTGGCGGTGGTGGGCCTCGCCGCCATCGCCGTGTCGCTGCTGCACGGGCAGGCCATGGCGCTGTTCGGCCTGATCGGCGCCATGACCGTGCCGCTGCTGGTTGCGTCCGACACGCCGCAGCCGCTGGTGCTGTTCGGCTATCTGGCCGTCGTCACCGGCGCGCTGGCCGCCATCGCGCGGCTGCGCCGCTGGTGGGCGGTGCTCGCCGCCGCCATGGCCGGCGCGGCGCTGTGGGTGGTGCTGTGGCTGGCCGGACAGGCGCCGCCGCAGCCGGCGGTGCTGGGCCCGTTCCTCCTGCTGCTCGCCGTGCTGCCGTTGTGGACGCTGTGGCCGACCGCCGATGCCGAGCGCGCGCCCGGCGCGCTGTCGCTATCGCTGCCGGACTATGTGGTCGCGGCGTCCGGCGCGGTGGTGGCGCTGCTGTGCCTGCTGCTGGTGCGCTGCGACCTCTACAGCACATTGTCGCTGGCGACCCTGGGCGCGGTGAGCGTGCTGTTCCTCGCCGCCGCCTGGCGCATCCCGGCGTGGCACGCGCTGCCCGTCGCCGCGGCCGTCGCCGTGCTGGCGGTGCTGGCGCTGTGGCACGTGCCGGTGCTGTTCAACCCGTATGCAGGCGCGGATGCCGAGATCGCCGCGCTCAACCCGGTGGTCTCGCCCGCGTTCGCCCGCTTCACCGGCGTGGCGGCGGCGTTCGCCGTCCTGTTCGGGGCGGGCGGCTTCGCGGCGCTGGGCCGGGGGCGCAGGCTGGGTTACTGGGCGGGCCTGTCGGCCGCGCTGCCGGTGCTGATCCTGTTCGTCGCCTATTGGCGCTGGACCGGCTTCCGCTCGGACGCCGGATGGGCGGCCATCGCCGTCGCCCTCGCCGCGCTGGCGACCTTCGCGGCGGAGCGGCAGCGGATGTCGCGCCCGGTGCTGGGCGCCTATGCGGCCGGCGCGGTCGCCGCGCTCAGCCTGGCGCTGGCCATGATCCTGCGCGAGGCGTGGCTGACGGCGGCGCTGTCACTGCAACTGCCGGCGCTGGCGTGGATCGCGCGCCGCCTCGACCTGCCGGTGCTGCGCGCCGTCGCCGCCGCGCTCGCCGCCGTGGTGCTGGTGCGGCTGCTGGCCAATCCGGCGCTGGTCGAGTATCCGGCGGGCGGCTGGTTCGTGCTCAACTGGGTGCTCTATGGCTATGGCGTGCCGGCCCTCGCCTTCTGGACCGCCGCGCGGATGCTGCTGACCCAGCGCGACGGGCTGAGCGTGACCTTGCTGGAAGCCGGCGCCGCCGCGTTCGTGACCTGCCTCGTCAGCCTGCAGATCCGGGTGATCTTCGCGGGCGGCATGGCCGCGCCCTATGACAGCCTGTTCGAGGCCAGCCTGCAATCGGCGGCATGGCTGGGCATGGGCTATGCGCTCTATGCCCGGCAGGGGCTGCGCGCGCGGCCCGCGCTCAACGCCGCGTCCATGGTGCTGCGCGCCGCCGGGGCGGCGCATCTGCTGCTGGTGCAGGTGCTGTACCTGAACCCGCTGTGGACGCACGCGCCGGTCGGCACGATGCCGGTGCTCAACACGCTGGCGCTCGCCTATCTGCTGCCGGCGGGCTTCGCCGGGCTCTATGCCTTAAGCGCCGCGCGGCGCGGCGACGGACTGATGTTCCGCATCGCCGGGGTTGCCGCCCTGCTGCTGGCGCTGCTGTGGCTCAGCCTGGAGGTGCGGCACATCTTCCAGGGCCCGTATCTGAACGGGCCGGGCGTCACCAATGCCGAGAACTATACCTATTCGGCGGTGTGGATGCTGTATGGCGCGGTGCTGTTCGCCGCCGGCCTGCGCTGGCGCAGCCAGGCGCTGCGGCTGGCGTCGCTGGCCATCTTCATGCTGACGGCGGCCAAGGTGTTCCTGCTCGACACCAGCAACCTCAGCGGCATGCTGCGGGCGCTGTCGTTCCTGGGCCTGGGCGGCGCGCTGCTGGCCGTCGCCTATCTGTCGCAGCGGCTGGTGCAGCGCCCGGCAGCGGGCGCCGATCCGGAGTGACCGGCGCTCCGCGACGGAGCGCCGGGGTAGCGATCAGCGGCCAGTGAAGACCGGCTTGCGCTTTTCGACGAAGGCGCGCATCGCCTCCCTGGAATCCTCGGTCTTGCCGAGCTGGCCGGTCATGCCCTGCTCGAAGCGGTAGCCGTCGCGCAGGCTCATTTCCTCGATCTGGTTCAGCGAATGCTTGGCGAGGCGGCTGGCGATGGGGCTCTTGGACGCGATCTCGCGCGCCAGACCCATGGCGACGTCCATCAGGGTCTCCGGCGTGGTGCATTCCTCGACGATGCCGAGGCGGTACAGTTCCGGGCCATAGACGCGCAGGCCGGTCAGCATCATCCGGCGCAGGCGCGAATGGCCGAACAGGCGCTGGGCATGGCGGCCGCCGCCGAGCAGGCCGACATCGATCTCCGGCAGGCCGAGGCAGCCCTTTTCCGACGCGACCAGGATGTCGCAGGACGCCGCGATGGCGAGGCCGCCGCCCAGCGCCGGGCCGTTGATCGCCGCGATCACCGGCTTCTGGCATTCCATGATGCAGTGATAGGCCTCGCGCGCGCGGCGGCTGCCCTGCCAGTGATCGCCGGGCTTGCGCTCGACGCCGACCCGCGACTTGATGTCGGCGCCGGCGCAGAACACCTTGCCCGCGCCGGTCAGCACGGCGACCCGCACTTCATCGCGGTCGCTCAGGCTGTCGAAGGTCCACATCAGCTCGTCCAGCACCTGGGTGCTGTGCGCGTTGACGGGCGGGTTGTCGATGGTGACGAGCGCGATGTGCCCTTCGACCAGCTCGGTCTTGATCAGTTGCGGTTCCATGCAGTCTCCCCGGAGGTTGCGGCGCCGGCGGTCCCGGCATCGGACCTTGCGCCTTCATTGATGACTGCTACGTTAGCCGTCCCGCCCATGAACGAGAAGGGGTCATGAACGTCCTCCCGCGAAGCTTCCTGAGCGACAATGCCTCGGGCGTGTCACCCGAGATTCTCGCCGCCATCGCGCGCTGCAACGACGGCGCCGTGCCCGGCTATGGCGCCGATCCGCTGACCGCCGCTCTGACCGAGCGCTTCGCCGCGTTCTTCGAGCGCGAGGTCGCCGTGTTCCTCGTCGCCACCGGCACCGCCGCCAACGCCCTGTCGTTGGCCGCCTGTTGTCCGCCCTGGGGCGCGGTGCTGTGCCACCGCTTCGCCCATGTGATCCGCGACGAATGCGGCGCGCCCGAATTCTACACCGCCGGCGCCAAGCTGTGTCCGGTCGAGGGCGAGCATGGCCGGGTGACGACCGAGACGCTGGAGGCCGCCTATCGCGGCTTCCGGCTGAACGATCCGCACCAGACCCAGCCCGGCGGCGTCAGCCTGTCGCAGGCGACCGAAGCCGGCACGGTCTATCCGGCCGATGAGATCGCGGCGATCGCGGAGTGGACGCATGCGCGGGGCATGAAGCTGCACATGGATGGCGCGCGCCTCGGCAACGCGCTGGTGTCGCTGGGGATCAGTCCGGCGGAGATGACCTGGAAGGCCGGGGTGGACATCCTGTCCTTCGGCGCGACGAAGAACGGCGCCCTCGCCGCCGAGGCGATCATCGTGTTCGATGCGGCGCTGGCCAAGGACATGGCCTATCGCCGCAAGCGCGCCGGCCAGCTGCTGTCCAAGTCGCGGTTCTTCGCCGCCCAGCTGCTCGCCTATCTGGAAGACGACCTGTGGCGCCGCAATGCGTCACACGCCAACGAAATGGCGCGTCGCCTCGCCGATGGCCTCGCCGGCCTGCCGGGCGTCTCGCTCGCCCATCCGGTGGAGATCAACGAAGTCTTCGCCTGCCTGCCCGATGCCATGGCGGAGGCTCTGCGCGCGGCGGGCTGCCTGTTCCTCGACTGGCCGACCGCCGGCCCCGGCGGCCGCCGCTTCGTCACCAGCCCGGCAACGCCGGCCGAGGACGTCGCCGCCTTGCTGGCCGCCGCCCGCTGACCAAGCCAGCCATGGCCCCCTGGAAGCCAGGGAGCCATGGCGGCGCCACATCGGTCTTTCGGCCCGAAATTCCGCGCGGCTTCTGCCGGCCCTCGACCCAGCGTCCCTCGCCGCTGGGTCACCGATGCGCGGCAGCAGCGCCTCGCGCATCGGGCACTGATGATTTGTGCCGGCAATCGTGCGACCGCGCGGCGGAAATCAGGCATTTTCGTGTCGGTCGTTACGCTTCCGGTAGAATGTCGCGGTCGCGCCGAAGACGTCCCTCCCTGGCAAGATGCGCCTCGCGCAGGGTCAGATAGACCGTGCTGCAGAAGATCACGACGCCGCCGATCCAGACCCAGGCGTCGGGCAGTTCACCGAACGCCAGATAGCCGATCAGCGCGGCCCAGATGAATTTGACGAAGTCGAACGGCATGATGGCGCTGGCGTCGGTCATCCGCAGCGCCTGGGCCATGGCCAGTGTACCGGCCGTGCCGAGCACGCCGGTCAATCCCATCCACAGCAGCTGGGTGGCATCGGGCCAGCGCCACACGAAGAAGGCGGGAATCGCCGACAGCAGGGCAAGCATGATCGAGGACCAGACGGTGATGTTGAGCGGCGATTCCGTGCGCGACTGCACCTTGATGATCATCAGCGCCGCGCCCCATGCCGCGGTACCGAACAGCACGATCAGCGTGCCCTGGTTCATGTCCTCGGATCCCGGCCGGACGATCATCAGGGCGCCGACGATGCCGATGGCCAGGGCGATCAGCCGGCGGGCGCGCAGCCGCTCCTTGAGCAGGATCGCGGCATAGACCGTGACGAACAGCGGCAGGGTGAAGCCCAGCGACGCCACATCGGCCAGCGGCGTGACGCTGACCGAATAGAAGAAGCACAGCATGGACACCACGTTGACCACGCCGCGCAGTAGATGAAGATGGAACCGGTTGGTGCGGACCGCGTCGGTCCAGTTGCGCAGGATCAGCGGCGCCAGCGCGACCAGCCCGAAGATGTTGCGAAAGAACGCCACCTCGAACGGGTGGATGCCGGAATGGGCGACATGCCGGATCACCGCGTTCATGGACTGGAACATCAGCGCGGCGAAAATCATCAGGCACACCGCGCGCGGCAGCGGCGGCAGGTCGCGCACGAAGGCCTGCGCGCGGTCCGCGAAACCGGCCCGCGCCGGTGACTGCCCGTCCATCCGGGCGCGTCCTAGCGGATGACGCCGTAAACCTTTTCGGGATGGATGCGCAGGATCACCCGATCCTGGCTGTCGAGCCAGCCTTGCAGGTCCTCGGGCTCCTTCCAGCCGGAATCCGCAATGTTGGCGAACACCAGCTTGGTCATGGCCACGAGATCGTCCTTCTCGACGGTGGCGCGGCCCTCGACTGTGACGAAATTGAAGGGCGCCGCGTCGGTCGTGCAGCACAGCGCCACCCGGGCGTCGCGCTCCAGCGACTTGCGCTTGAACGTATGGCCGGGCGTGCTGACCACCAGCGTGTCGCCGTCGCGGGCATAGGCCACGAAGGTGCTGGAGGGCGTCCCGCTCTTGCGCAGCGTGGTGATGACCGCCCAGCGATGCTCGGTAATGAACTGATCGAACTTGGGATCGGTACCGATCATGAAAAGTCCCCTTCTTCGCGTTTCGGGCGCAGCCTAACCATTCACGCGTGCTGGAAAAAGACAAACTTCGCTCGGAACACTGCACTGAAGAAAATCCGAAAAATTCATTGTCTCGCGGGCGGTGAACGTCATACTGGCCTTACTGCCGCTGCCGGGGAGGCGCGGCACGCCCAAACGGAGGATTTTCGCATGAGCACCGTGGCCGACAAGCCGTCGAGCGTCGCCGACATCAACCTGTTCGATCCCGCGACCCTGATCGATCCCTGGGATGCCTATGAGCGTCTGCGCAACGAGGCGCCGGTCCATTTCATGCCGACCATGGGCGTCCACGTGGTGACACGCTACGACCTGCTGATGCAGGTGCTCAAGGACACGGACACCTATTCGAGCCAGTTCGGACCGTTTCTCAACGGCACGCGCCAGATGTGGCTGCAGAACGCGCCGGAGTCCGTTCGAAACAAGTTCCTCGAAATCTCGGCCGGCATGCTGCCGCCGACGGACACGCTGCTGACCGCCGACCCGCCGACGCACAAGAAGTACCGCTCGCAGGTGGACCGGGTGTTCACGGCCGGCAACGTGCGGAAGATGGAGCCGTACATCCAGCAGATCATCGACGAGACCATCGACAGCTTCATCGACAAGGGCGAGGTGGACTTCATGGAGGCCTTCGCCCTGCCCGTGCCGCTGCGGATCATCGCCGACCGGCTGGGCGTGGCGCCCGAGGATCGGCCATTCTTTTATGAAGGCGCGACGGTCGCGGCCTCGGGCCTGCGTCTGACCAGCCATGACGACGAGGAACTGCTGCGCCGGGCGCAGGTGATGGTCGACCTGCAGAACTACATGGTCGGGCTGGTCGAGGCGCGCCGCAAGGACCCGCGCGACGACATGTGCACCATCCTGGGCGAAGTCCGGCTCGAGGACGAGGACAGGCCGCTGAACGCCGCCGAAACCTGGAGCATTCTCAACCAGTTCCTGGTCGCCGGACACGAGACGACGACCAGCACGTTTGGCTGGGGCATGCTGCTACTCTGCCGCAACCCGGCGCTGCAGGACCGTATCCTGGGCGATCCCAAGGCCATCCGCACCTTCTGCGAAGAAGCGCTTCGCCTCGAAGCGCCGGTGCAGGGACTGCCGCGGGTCGTCACGAAGGACACCGAACTGGGCGGCGTGCCGCTGAAGGCGGGTTCGATGCTGATGCTGCGCTACGGCGCCGCCAATCGGGACGAACGGCATTTCGAGTGCCCGGTTGAGGTGAACGTGGAGCGCAAGAACGCGGGATCGCAGCTGGCGTTCGGTTCAGGCATTCACCACTGCGTCGGCGCGCCGCTGGCGCGGCAGGAGTTGAACCTGGGGTTCCCCGCCCTGCTCGCTCGGATGAAGAACTTCCGCCTCGCGCCCGGTCATGAACAGCCCAAGGCCGAGCCGAGCGTGATCCTGCGCAGCCTGCCGGAGCTCTACATCCAGTTCGACAAGAGGTAAGCCACGCCCCTTCAGGGCATGACGCGCCAGCCGGTGATGTCGGTCAGGAACGCATCGCCACGCATTTCCACCGTGCTGCAGATGGTCTTGCTGGCATCCTTGGGGTCGGTGGTGCGGGCGTATTTGTACTTGTCGAGCGCGCACAGGTCGCGCCTGAAGGTGCCGACGAACTCCATGCGCTTGCGGTTGTAGGAGCCGGCCAGCTTCAGGAAGCCCTCGGGATAGTCCATGCCGATCATGGCACGCCCGCAGGAGCCGATCCGCTTGGGATAAAGCTCGTGATGCAGATTGTTGTTGCGCGGCTCGACCAACGGCACGCCCTGGACGCGGATTTTCTGACCGTCATATTTCTCGGGCGAGCAAACCACTTCGCCGAGTGCCACCAGAGGAATATCCGGGAACGGCGACCTGCCGTCATCGACCACGGGCTGAACCGCGTCGAACTTCGGCTGATCGATTCGGTCCACATCGCCGGTGATCCCGCCGCACGCGGCCAGCATGCCGGCCGCCGCCATACTCAACAGCCCCCGAAACTTCATGATCCTTGGCTCCGCAACCAGTAAAGGGCGAGCAGGGTCTTGGCGTCGGCGAAACGCCCGTCATCCGCCCAGCGATAGGCCTCATCCACCGTCAGCTCGACCAACCTGATGTCCTCATGACCGTCGCCGGGCGCATGGCCCGGATCGCCATCGACCTCGACATCGAACAGGTGCATGCGCTCGTCCGTATAGCCCGGCGAGACGAAGAAGCTGGTCACCGGCACGACGGACAACGCCTCGTAGCCGGTTTCCTCCGTCAACTCGCGCCGCATCGCTTCCTCGGCGGTTTCGCCCGCGTCGATCTTCCCGGCACAGATTTCGACCACCCAACCATTGCCCTTACCGGCGGAGGCAAGCCGGAACTGGTCGACGAAGATCAGCGTGCCGCGCGTCCGATGCCGCACCAGCGCCACGGAGGCATCCTGCCGCCGCACGACGTCGCGCGTCATCCGCTCGCCGAGGCCGCCCGAGAACTGTTCGAACCGGACGGTGACGTGGTCGACCTGCAACCAGCCGTCCAGAACGCGGGCCTGGGTGATGATCTCGTACTTGCTGGGGTGTTTGTCGGTCATGGCCAAGGCTTAACATACCCGGCGGAACGCGCGCCACCGCTCCATGACCGACACACGCGCCGCGTGCCTACTTCTTGGCCTGCTGCGCGGCCTTGTACTTTTCGATGTTGCTGATGGTTTCGCGGAAATTGTCGTGCGCCTGCTCCACGTTCGGGCGGCGGCGCAGCGACTTGTCGTGGATCTCGGGTGCGACATAGCCATCGTCATCGTGGCTGATGTTCGTACCGGGCGGCACGATGGCATCGATGGCGTCCAGCGTCTCCTGCGACAGGGTCACGTCGGCGCCGGCCAGCAGGCCCTCCAGCTGGTCGAAGGTGCGCGGACCAATGATCGCCGACGTCACGGCCGGATGCGCCGTCACGAAGGCCAGCGCCATGTGCATCAGCGAAATGCCGGCCTCCTTGGCGACCAGATCCAGTTTCTCGATCAGGTCCAGCTTGCGCTGGTTGTCGGCACGGTTCATGTCGTAGAGGTGCGGCTGCAGGTTCTGGCGCTGGGTATCGTTCGGCGTGGCTCCGCGCCGCCACTTGCCGGTCAGCCAGCCCTGCGACAGGGGCGACCAGACGATGGCGCTCATGCCGTAACGCTGCACCGTCGGCAGCACGTCGGCCTCGATCCGGCGGGCGAAGATGGAATAGGGCGGCTGTTCGGTCCGGAACCGCTCGCGGTTGCGCTTTTCCGCGACCCAGTGGGATTCGACGATCTGTTCGGCCGGAAAGGTCGAGCAGCCGATGTAGCGCACCTTACCCTGATGCACGAGATCGGACAGCGCGCCCAGCGTCTCGTCGATATCGGTGGCGCTGTCGGGACGGTGGACCTGATACAGGTCGATATAGTCGGTGCCGAGACGGCGCAGGCTGTCCTCGGCGGCCTTCATGATCCAGCGGCGGGAATTGCCCTTCATGTTCGGATTGGCACCGCCCATGGGCAGGCTGAACTTGGTCGCCAGCACCACGTCGTCGCGCTTGCCCTTCAAGGCGGTGCCCAGGATCGTCTCGGACTCGCCGTGGGAATACACGTCGGACGTATCGAAGTAGTTGATCCCCGCGTCCAGCGCCCGGTCGACCATCTGGCTGCATTCGCCCTGGTCGCCATTGCCGAAATACCCGAACATGCCGGCGCCGAAGCAGAACTTGCTCACATGCATGCCGGTGCGGCCCAGAACCCGCATTTCCATCGTGTCTCTCCCCTGTTCATTCACGCGTGATTGTGCGGGCGATTAGAGCAGGTCGAACGGCGGGCCGCAATGGGCTGCGCGCGCCATCACGGAGTTGCAACTTGCCAAAGGAAAGCGGCGGGGGCTCTAATCGCGGAACTCTGTT
This sequence comes from Iodidimonas sp. SYSU 1G8, assembly GCF_039655775.1. Classification (NCBI taxonomy): domain Bacteria; kingdom Pseudomonadati; phylum Pseudomonadota; class Alphaproteobacteria; order Iodidimonadales; family Iodidimonadaceae; genus Iodidimonas; species Iodidimonas sp. SYSU 1G8. Next base: position 1,658,870 of record NZ_JBBYXJ010000001.1, read on the forward strand.
TCGCCCTGCGAGAGACCAACATGGAAGCTGCTCTGGTTCTGGCCGTCCTGCTCATCGTCATCGCCCTGATGGGCGTGAAGATCGTGCCGCAGAGCGAGAAATACGTGGTCGAGCGGCTCGGCAAGCTGCACGCGATCCTGGGCCCGGGCCTGAACATCATCGTACCGTTCATCGACTCGGTGAAGCACAAGATTTCCATCCTGGAGCGCCAGCTTCCCAGCATCGAGCAGGACGCGATCACCCGTGACAACGTGCTGATCAAGGCGTCAATCGTGGTGTTCTACCGGATCGTCTCGCCGGAAAACACGGTGTACCGGATCAGCAACATCGACCAGGCCGTCGCGACCACGGTCGCGGGCATCGTACGGTCCGAGCTGGGCAAGATCGACCTGGACGAGGTGCAGTCCAACCGCGGCCCGCTGAACGCCTCGATCAAGGTGCAGCTGGCCGATGCGACCGACGACTGGGGCATCGAGGTGACGCGGGCGGAAGTGCTGGACGTCAACCTGGACGCCCAGACGCTGGACGCCATGCTGCAGCAGCTGAACGCCGAGCGCGCCCGCCGCGCCGCCGTGGCCAAGGCCGAGGGCGAGAAGCGCGCCATGGAACTGAAGGCCGAAGGCGAGCTGTTCACGGCGCAGCGCATGGCCGAAGCCAAGCGCATCCAGGCCGACGCCGACGCCTATGCCACCAATACGCTGGCCGCCGCCATCCGCGAGAACGGCATGGAGGCGGTTCAGTTCGAGATCGCCAAGCGCCAGATCGACGCCATGGGCCATCTGGCCGCCAGCAGCGGCGCCCGCACCATCATCCTGCCCACCGATCTGGCCGACGCCTTCGGCGCCGCCGCCAAGATGTTCGCGAACAAACAGCCATGAGCCACGACTATTTCCTGCATCCCGTCGCCTGGCTGACCGTCGGCCTGATCTTCGGCGTCATCGAGGTGCTGGTGCCCGGTTACCTGTTCCTGGGTTTCGCGACGGGCGCCATCTTCATGTCCGCCATCCTGTTCATGGGTGCGGAAGGGCTGTTCACCGGGCTCGGCGGACTGGCCTATCTCATCGCCTTCTACGCAGCGATCAGCCTCGCCAGCTGGTTCCTGCTGCGCAAGGTGCTGAAGGCCGGCGCCGATGCCCGCAAGGTGGAGCGGGACATCAACGAAGACCCGTACAAGGGCGCGAAGGACTGAGCTGTCCTAATCTTACGCGCTGAAGAACTCGGCGATGGCCCTCGCCGTCTGCTCCGGCGCTTCCTCGGGGCAGAAATGGCCCCCTGGCACGCCGTGGCCGCGCACGTCCGTGGCCCAGCGCTTCCAGGTGCCGACCATGCGCTCCTCGTCCCACTTGCCGCCTCGGTCGCCCCACAGGATCAGGGTCGGACAGCCGATCTTCTCGCCGGCATCCCGCGTCGCCTCGTCAATGGCGCAGTCGATGGTCGCGCCGGCGCGGTAGCAGTCGGTCGTCGCCCGGATCGTCTCCGGGTTCGAGAAGCAGCGGACATATTCCGCCATGGCCGCCGGATCGAAGCGGGCATCGGGTCCCGCCCAGGACGCCATGGAATGACGAAGGTAGAATTCCGGGTCGGCGCCGATCAGCTTTTCCGGCAGCGGCGCGGGCTGGGCGAGGAAGAACCAGTGATACATGGCGACCGCCGCCTTGCGGTTGGCCGATGCCGCGTATTGTTCGATGGTCGGCAGCACGTCGAGGATGCACAGCTTCGCGACCCGGTCGGGATGATCGAACGCCATGCGGTAGGATACGCGCGCGCCCCGGTCGTGCCCGGCGACGCAGAAGCGGTCGAAGCCCAGCGCCCGCATGACCTGGACATTGTCAGCCGCCATGGTCCGCTTGGCATAGCCCACGTGATCGGCACCCGCCGGCGGCTTGGCGCTGTCGCCATAGCCGCGCAGGTCCGGCACCACCACGGTGAAGCGCTCGGCGAGCACGGGGGCGACCAGATGCCACATGACATGGGTCTGCGGATAGCCGTGCAGCAGGAGCACGGGCGGTCCCGAACCGCCTGTGACCAGATTGATCTCGGCGCCATCGACCGGGACGCGCCGCCGTTCGAAACCATCAAAGAACATCAGACGTCCAGGTAGAAGGCGTGGTTGGGATCGAGGATTTCCTGCAGCTCGATCAGATTGCCTTCCGGATCGCGGCCATAGGTGGCGCGGATCGAGCCGTTGCCCAGTTCCTCGCGGGTTGGCGGCGGACAGTTGAAGGTCATGCCGAGCGTCTTCATGCGTTCGTACTCATAGTCGATGTCGGTCACGTCGACGCAGAAATGGGTGTAGCCGTGATCGCTGGGCGGCCGCTTCGGGTCGACGGGCTTTCCCTCGGGCGTGATGTACTGGAAGATTTCGATGTGGGTGTTGCCCGCCTTCATCATCACCTGCCGGCAGGACGAATCCTTCAGCCCGACGATGGTGTCGATGCGCGTCGAGCCCTTTTCCCAGCCCATGGTCGCCACCACCTCGAAGCCGAAGCCTTCCCGGTAGAAGTTCACCAGACGGTCGATGTCGCTGGTCGCCAGCGCCACGTGATGGATACCCCGGATCATTTCATGCTCCCCTGACTAAAATCCCGTTTCGCCACGTTGGACGGCGGATCGCGCCCGGTCAAGCCGGGTCTTTCCAGCCGCGCGGCGAGTGCCTAGACTGCGGCGCAACAGGGGAGAGACCAATGACCAGTTTCATCAAACGGCCCGTCGCGCAGATCGCCTATGTGGTGGATGACGTTCGCGCCAGCGCGCGGAAAATGGCGCAGGCGCTGGGCGCCGGCCCGTTCTTCATCGGCGAGAGCATCCCGCTCGCCCATTGCCTGTACCGGGGCCGGGAGATGCCGCTGGATCACACCAATGCCTGCGGCCAGTGGGGCGACGTGATGATCGAGCTGGTGCAGCAGAACAATGACGGCCCGTCCGCCTTCCGCGACATGTATCCGAAGGGCAGCGAGGGCATGCATCATGTCGCCACCTTCGTCGAGGACTTCGACGCCGAGGTGGCGCGCTATGCCGCGCTGGGCTGCGAGGCGGCCAACATCGCCACGACGGAAGGCGGCAACATCCGCTTCGCCTATATTGACGCGCGGCCGCTGTGCGGCCACATGATCGAGTTCTATCAGGACTCCGAGGTGATCCGGGGTTTCTACAAGATGGTGAAGGACGCGTCGCTGACCTGGGACGGGACGAACCCGATCATCGAGCGCTGAAGGATCGCTAGAACAGCATCGTCCAGAACATGGCGAGCACGGCCGTGGTCATGACGGCGGTGGTGAGCCAGCCCATCAGCCGCAGCGGCCGGGAAAGGACGAACGCCCCCATGATGCCGGGCCTCGATGCCATGACCATCATCACCACCATGATGGGGACGGCGACGACGCCGTTGATCACCGCCGCCCAGAACAGACCTTTCATGGGATCGATGGGCAGGAAGTTGATCAGGATGCCGACCACGGTGGCCGCGGCGATGGTGCCGTAGAACGCCTTGGCCTCGCGCGGCTTGCGGCCCAGACCCGTCGGCCATTGCCGTGCTTCGCCGATCGCGTAGGCGGCACTGCCCGCGAGCACTGGCACCGCGAGCATGCCCGTGCCGATGATCCCCAGCGCGAAGACCACCGAGGCGAACGGTCCCGCGATGGGCCGCAGGGCTTCTGCGGCTTCGGCCGAAGTACGGATATCCGTGATCCCATGCGCATGAAGGGTCGACGCGGTGGTGACGAGGATGAAGAAGGCGATCAGCTGGGAATATCCCATGCCGATATAGGTATCGACCCGGATACGCCGCAGCTCGTCCTTTGCCTGCTCGGGCGCGTCGATCAGCCTCGTGGCCTTCGGATCAACGCGTTCGTCCTCCGCCTCCTCGGACGATTGCCAGAAGAACAGATACGGGCTGATCGTGGTGCCGAGGACCGCGACGATCCCCACCAGATAGGCCCGCTCCCAGGTGATGCTGGGAATCAGGGTGTCGAGCGCCACCTGTCCCCACGGCACCTCGATGACCAGCACGGTCGCCACATAGGCCAGCAGCGAGAGAGTCGTCCATTTGAGAATGGCGACGTACCGGCGGTAGCTAAGGAAAACCTCGAGCCAGATGCAGATCAGGGCGAATGCCACCACGTAGAGATGCGGCGGCCCACCGATCAGCAGCCTGAGGGCATCGGCCATGGCGCCCAGATCGGCGCCAAGATTGATCGTGTTGGCCACCAGCAGCAGGCCGACCATGATCCGCACCAGGCCGGGCGAAAAATGCTGGCGCATGTTGCCCGCCAGCCCCTGCCCGGTCACCCGCCCGATGCGCGCCGTGATTTCCTGGATGGCGGACAGCAGCGGATAGCTGAACGGCATGGTCCAGGCCAGCTGGTAGCCGAACTGCGCGCCGGCCTGGGAATAGGTGGCGATGCCACTGGGATCGTCGTCGGAAGCGCCGGTGATGAGTCCCGGACCGAGGACTCGCCAGAGGCTTCGCCTTGGGCGGTGTGTCTGCGGCGGCTCGCCGCCCCCAGCGTCCGGCAGATCAACCAAGAGCAGGACTCATGCGGTTCTCTCTAAAGATCGATACCAGGCAGCGGGCGCCGGCGGAGATTGCCGACGATCACCCAGACCGAGAATACCTTGACGACAATGGCAACGAGGAACAGCGCGGTGTAGGACGTCGCCTCGGCCAACGCGCCGCCCAGGATGGGGCCGGCCGCGAACATGGCGGATGAGGCCATGCTGGCGAGCGCGATCATCATGGGCTGGTCGTCCCGCGAGCCGTATTCCAGCAGCAGGTTCTGGCCGGCGATCTGCAGGCCGCCGATGCCGATGCCCAGCCCGCTGAACACCACGGCCAGCCAGAACAGGTCGTGGGCGAACAGCATCGCCACCAGGGACAGTCCCCAGACCACGATCGAGCCGATGAAGGTCCATGAGTTGCCGAAGCGATCGCCGAGGATTCCCCAGGCGGGCGTCACGAAGGTCTGGATCAGCATGAACGAGATGGTCAGAACGCCGAGCCCGTAGCCGCCAAGCGGCTCGCCCGACGCCGCCATCTCCTGCTTGGCGAACAGGACGTAGAACGGCACGGCGGCGATGGCCAGCGACGCCAGCGTGCTGCTGACCAGGAACCGCATGAAGCCCGGCGTGCGCGTCTGAGCCGGCAGCTCGCGGAGCCGATCCATCAGCCTGGCGGGAGGCCGCACGTTCGGCGGCTCGGGCTCGCGAATCTGCTTGAGGCCGAGCAGTCCGATGGTGGTGAGGATGAAGGCGAGCAGGAAGGTGGTCGCATAGCCGTTGCTGAACACGTCGTGCTCGATGAAGTAGCCGCCGCCCATATAGGCGACGCCCGCCGCGACGATCCCGGCGAAGAAATTGCGGAAGCCCATCAGCCGGCCGCGGATCGCCATCGGGATCAGCTTGGACACGGTGAACTGGAACGCCACGGACTGCATGCCGTTGAACGCGCCGAACAGGAACAGGGACACGCCGATGGTCCACAACGCCGGCCCGGGCGGCAGGAAGAAGCCCGCCAGGGCGATGGCCAGCACGCTGGCCCGCATGGCGCCGCCGACCCACATGAAGACGGGGACCACTTTCTTCCGGTGCGAAATCAGATTGCCGCCGGGCAACGAGGCCAGGGTGGCGCCGATGTGCTGGGCAGCCAGAACGAAGCCGACGACGGTGGGCGAGCCGGACAGCACGAACAGATAGGCGGGCAGGAAGGTGGGGGCCTGCAGCAAGCGGAACCCGGTCATGCCGAAGACGCCGTGGAGCAGCAGCGCAAAATAATTGCGGCGCAGGTTCTTGTTCACCTCCTCGGCGAACACCTGTTCCGCGTTCGGCGGCTCCGGCGCCTGAGCCGCGCCGGCCTGATCGCTCTCTCCCCGAGTTTCCAGCAACCGAGCCATCCCCGATTAGCGGGCGCTTGCTTCTATCCAGCAGCCCTTGGATGGCTTACTTATCGCAGAAACCGACCGCGAGTAACCCTGAATGTCCATCGACAAAAGCAATGCAGCCCGGCGACCCACGCCGGGAGTGAGGCTCACGCTGCTGCTCGGCGCGCTGACGGCGTTCGGACCGATTTCCATCGACATGTACCTGCCCGCCATGCCGGCCATCGCCGCCGATCTGGCCACCGACGCCGAAGGCGCGCAGCTGACCCTGTCGTCGTTCCTGATCGGCCTGGCCATCGGGCAGCTTTTCTACGGGCCGCTGTCGGACAGGGTAGGCCGCAGGCCGCCTTTGATGATCGGCATCGTGCTGTTCGTCATCGCCAGCATCGCCTGCGCCTTCGCGACCTCCATCACCGCGCTCATCGTGCTGCGCTTCATCCAGGCGCTGGGCGCCTGTGTCGGGCCCGTGCTGGCGCGGACGGTGGTCACCGACATCTATGAGCGGCGCGACGCCGCCCGCATGTTCTCCATGCTGATGCTGGTCATGGGTCTTGCCCCGATCCTGGCGCCGCTGGCGGGCGGCTGGGTGCTGGCGTTCAGCAACTGGGAGACCATCTTTCTGGTCCTGGCCGGATTCGGCGTGCTGATCGGTGGCATGGTATTGCTGCGCCTGCACGAATCGCGGCCCGAGCACGTCGCGATCCACGCCAAGACCGAATCGCCGTTCCAAGCCATCGCCTCGGTCGCGCGGCAGCGACAGATCGTGGGCTACGCCATCGCGGGCGGCATGAGCACGGCGTCCATGTTCACCTATATCGCCGCGTCGCCGGATCTGCTGATCCAGACCTATGGCATCGCGCCTCAGCACTATGGCTGGATCTTTGGCGCCAACGCCGTCGGCCTGATCGCCGCGTCGCAGGTCAACCGCGCCTTGCTCTCGCGCTATACGAGCCACCAGCTGTTGCAGGCCGCGCTGCGCACCAGCGTGGTGCTGTCAGCACTGCTGCTGGCGGCCGCGATCACGGGTTTCGGCGGCCTGGTGGGCATTCTGGTGCCGCTGTTCCTGCTGATCACCTGCATGGGCTTCGCCATGCCGAACGGAATGGCGTCCGCCATGGTCATCGATCTGAAGCGCGCGGGCAGCACCTCGGCCTTCGTCGGCAGCATCCAGTTCGCGCTCGGGGCGTTCGCCTCGGCCGTGGTGGGACTGCTGCATGACGGCTCGGCCGTGCCCATGGCGGCGGTGATCGCCTGCGCGCTCACGCTGGGCGTGATCGCCATCCAGTTCCTGGTGGGCAAGCCGCCGGCCTTCGCGAGCTGATCCGGATCAGCGCCGCGTGGTCGCCTTCCAGGATGGCGGGCGCACCGGATCGGTCTTGCCGTCCCAGGTCTCGGCGCCCTGCTTGATGACGTCGAACATCAGGATGTGCTCGTGGTCGGTCGGCATGAGCTGGATCATCACGCCCGGCGCGTCCACCAGATCCAGATAGGCGTGCGAGTTGATGTAGCGGTGGCCAACCACATAGTTGATGCCCCGCTCGGTCAGCTCCCGCAGCTTGCCGTCGACATCGTCGCACCAGACGGCGAGGTGTTGCAGGCCGCCTTCGGGATTTTCCTTCAGGTAGTCGCCATAGATGGTCGGGCCGCTGTCGTCGTACGGCGTGATCAGCTCGATCTGCTGGTCGCCCGAATACGCGAAGGCCGCCTGGATATGGCAGTCCATGCGCTCGCCATAATGCTCGGCCGGCAGCCGGATATCCTCGATCAGGTAGAACGGACCGATGCCTCGCGCCAGCCAATGCTGGATGCCTTTGTGCATGTCCGGCACCACGTAGCCCTGCTGCACGACAGGGCCAAACAGCTTGCTCATTTCGTCTCTCCCCAGAGTGAGCGCCTAGCGAAGCACAGTCAGGCGCCGCCGGTCCAGCGCGGCGTCACGCCAGCAGCTCCAGATCCATCGAGACAGGCAGATCGCGGGACGAGCCGCCGAACCACAGGATGAACCGGCCCGGCTCGGCGACCCAGCATCCGGCATGGACGTCGTACCAGGACAGGTCGCGGGGCGTGAGCGTGAAGGTCACGGTCGCCGTCTCTCCCGGCGCCAGCATCAGTTTGCGAAAGCCCTTCAACTCGCGGGGCGGGCGCACCTCGGACGCGGCGCAATCCTCCACATAGAGCTGCACCGTCTCGTGACCGGCGCGGTCGCCGCTGTTGGTCACCTCGACGGAGACGGGGATCGCCTCGCCTTGGCGCACGCTGGCGGGACCGCGAGCGGCGCCATAGGCAAAGCGCGTGTAGGAGAGGCCGAAGCCGAACGGGAACAGCGGGTCGATCTTCTTGCGGTCGTAATAGCGGTAGCCGACGAAGATGCCCTCGCCGTAATTGGCGTCGCGGGTGCCGGGATAATGGATGTAGGTCGGGTTGTCTTCCAGCCGGCGCGGCATGGTGTGCGGCAGCTTGCCGGACGGGTTCACCTGTCCCAGCAGCGCGCGGGCGATGGCGTGGCCGCCTTCCTGACCGGGCAGCCAGGCCGTCATCAGCCCCTTCACCTTGCCGAGCCAGGGCAGCGTCATCGGCCCGCCATTCTGCAGCACGACGATGGTGTTGGGATTGGCCGCGGCGACCGCCTCGACCAGCGCGTTCTGCTCGCCATGGAGTTCCATGTCGGCGCGGTCATAGCCTTCGCTGTCCGTCGAGCGGGAGACACCGACGAAGACGAGGGCCACATCCGCGCGCGCGGCGGCGGCCACGGCCTCGTCGATGGTGCCCGCCGGCTTACGCAGGCCGACGCGGAACAGCTGGAACCGGTCACCCCGGGTGGCATAGTCGATCTCGATGGGATAGCAGCGCCCCGCTTCCAGCATCACGGTGCCGCGGCCCCGCGACATCTTCACCACGTCGACGAAGGTGAAGGGCTCGGGCGCAAGATGGCCCGCCACCGGCACGCCGTCGATGCGCACCTGCGCCACCGTGCCGCGCATGGTGACGTGTTCGATGACGACTTCGTAGTCGCCGCTTCGGTCGGGCCAGAGGAAGCCGCTCCAGCGCGCCGAGAACGTGTCCGCATTGGCGCCCGCGACATCGCGCGGAAAGCCGAACTTGTGCATGTAGGCCTCGGTCCCCTGGCGAATGACGGGACCGGAGAGGTCGTCGCTGGCGTGATACCGGACCGCCAGTCCTTCTGCCGAGCGGTTGCGGTCGGGGCTCAAGAAACGCCGGTCGATGAGGGGGACGATGGGCTCGTTGTCGACGCCCGGCGCATGGACAAGCTCGACCGCGTCGCCGAGCAGATCCCGCAAGCCATCCAGCGGCGTCACCTCATGAAAGGGAATGGCATGGGCGCTGCCGCCGCCCTGGATAATCGCTTCATCCGCGTTGGGGCCGATCACCGCCACCCGCTTCAGGGCGTCCGCGCGCAGCGGCAGGATCTCGTCCGCGTTCTTGAGCAGGACGATGGCCTCCTCGGCGATCCTTTGTGAGAGGGCCTGATGCGCCGGCGTGTTCAGCGCGCCTTCTCCGGTCCCGTCGAGAGCGCCGATGATCAGCACCAGCATCCGCCGGGCCGCGGCGTCGATGGCCGAGAGGGGCACCTCGCCCGCTTCGGCCGCATCGACCAGTTTCTGGCCGAAATGCCGGGCGGGGCCGGGCATTTCCAGATCGAGACCGGCCGCGACCGCACCGGTCGAGTGTACCGCGCCCCAGTCGGAGACGACCGCGCCGTCGAAGCCCCATTCCGTCTTCAGCACCTCGGTGAGCAGCCTTTGATGCTCGCTCATGAAGGTGCCGTTGACCCGGTTGTAGGCGGCCATCACGGTCGCGGGCCGGGCGCGCGTCACCGTCGCCTCGAAGGCGGGCAGGTAGATTTCGCGCAACGTGCGTTCGTCGACATTGGAGCTGCTGTTCAGCCGCTCATGCTCCTGGTTGTTGGCCGCGTAGTGCTTGACGGAGGTGCCGACGCCCTCGCTCTGGACACCCTGCACGAAGGCGACCGCCAGTTCTCCGGCGAGATGCGGGTCCTCGGAGTAGGTCTCGAAATTGCGCCCGCCCAGCGGCGTGCGCTGGATATTGATGTTGGGGCCGAGCAGCACATGGACGCCCTTGGCCCGGGCCTCACGCCCCATGGCGGCGGCGGCGGCGCGGATCAGGTCGGGGTTCCAGGTCGCGCCCATGGCCACGCCGACGGGAAACACCGTGGTCGGCTCGCTCTCGTTGCAGCGCAGCCCATTGGGACCGTCGGCGACGAAGATGGAGGGCAGGCCAACGCGCGGCAGCGCCACCGTCGACCACATGTCGCAGCCAGCCAGCAACGCGACTTTTTCTTCGAGGGTCAGCCGGGCCAGGAGCGCATCGGCGCGGCTGGCAACGGACTGGGCAACAGTCTCGGTGGTCACGGCATCTCCCCATTCAACCGGTCACCGGCCGGATGATGAGGGAAGCCGCGTGCGGCGTCTACAGGCCGAGACGACTCCATTCGATGACGGGACAGCGATCCATGACGACGGTCAGTCCCGCCGCGCGGGCAGTCTCCGCCGCGGCGTCGTTGATGACGCCGAGCTGCATCCAGATCGTCTTGGCGCCGACCTCGATCGCCCTGTCGACGATGGGCGGGATGAATTCGGAGCGCCGGAAGCAGTCCACCATGTCGATGGGGACGGGCACATCGCCCAGATCGGACAGAATGGTCTTTCCCTGTACCGTTTCACCCGCCGCGACGGGATTGACCGGATAGACGTCGTATCCCTGCGCGATCAGGAAACTCATGACGCCATAGACCGGCTTGAACCGGTCGGTGCCCGCGCCGACGACGGCGATGGTGCGGGTATTCTTCAGAATCGTGGCGATGGCGCTGTCGGTGGGGTTGGTGAATGCCATCAGGTGTCCTTCCATTCTGGATGTCGCTTGTCGAGGAACGCCGTGATGCCTTCGGCGGCATCGTCGAACGTCATGTTCTCGATCATGGCCTCGGCTGCTAACGCATAGGCGTCGGGAAGGTTCATGGGGAGCTGGCGATAGAAGCCATGCTTGCCAAAGCGCAGCACCTTGGACGATTTGGACGCGAGCTGCGCGGCCAGCGCGCCGACGGCTGAATCCAGCTCGGCGAATGGCACCAGCCGGTTGACCAGGCCGATTTCCGCCGCCTGGGCCGCCGGGATGAGATCGCCGGTCAGAAGCATCTCCATGGCGTGCTTGGGCGCCACGTTGCGGGTCAGCGCGACCATGGGCGTGGAGCAAAACAGGCCGATGTTCACGCCGGGCGTGGCGAAGCGGGAATCATCGGCCGCGACCGCCAGATCGCTGGACGCGACCAGCTGGCAGCCCGCGGCGGTGGCGACGCCGTGTACCCGCGCGATCACCGGCTGAGGCAGCGCGACTACCGCCTGCATCAGCTGGGCGCAGGTCTCGAAGGTGAGCCGGATGAAATCGGGATCATGATGGAGGCGCATCTCGCGCAAATCGTGTCCGGCGCAGAAGGCGGGACCGGCCCCGGCGATGACGACCACGCGCACCGCGTCATCCTCGGCGATGGCGGTCAGCGCATCCATCAGGGCGGCCATGAGATCGAGGCTGAGGGCGTTGCGCGCCTGCGGCCGGTTCAGCGTCAAGGTGGTGACGCCCTCGGGCGTGTCGGCGCGCAGCAGCACGGGTTCATCATTCATCGGGCATTCTCCTGTCTGAGCGGCCGGAAGGTAGCACGGATATCGTCGACCACCGCCTCGGGTTCCTCGGCGGCGGCGAAGTGGCCACCCATGGGATGTTCCTTGCGGTAACGCACATCGAACTGGGCTTCGGCCTCGCCGGACAGGCTCCGGCCGACGTCATGGGCCATGTAGGTAAGGCCGGTCGGTACGTTGACCAGCGGCGTGCCGTCATGAACCGGCTTCCACGGCACCTTGCCCGCCTCGGCGTAGAGCCGGGCCGAGGTCACGAACGTGTCGGTGAACCAGTAGAGCGAGGTGGTGGTGAGCAGGAAGTCCCGGGTGAAGGCCTGTTCCACATCGCCGTCATTGGCGCTCCAGGCGCGGCGGCGCTCGACCAGCCACGCCAGCAGGCCGACCGGCGAATCGTGCAGCGCATAGGCCAGCGTCTGCGGGTCGAGCATGTGCACCGCCACGTGGCTGGCGATGCGGCGCTGGATTCCGAGATAATGCTCGCGCTGGGCAGCCGGCAGGTCGTCGGGCACCAGCTTGCCGGCGGTCACGTCCCACGGCCGCTGGTTGTTCCAGTAGTTGAGCCTCGGCGTGCTGGTCAGGTGAATGCCGATGACGCTTTCGGCATATTTGTGGCCGAGCTGGGCGGTGGTCGTCGCGCCCCAGTCGCCGCCCTGGGCGCCATACCGCGCGAAACCGAGCTTTTCGGTCATCAGCCGGTGAATGGGATCGGCGGCCCGGGCCGCGCTCATGCCGGTCTGGGTCAGCGGCGAGGAGAAGCCGAAGCCCGGCATGGACATGACGATGACCTCGAACGCATCGTTCGGGTCGCCGCCGAAAGAGGCAGGGTCGGCCAGCGGGCGGATCAGTTCGTGATAGTCCCAGAAGGTCCATGGCCAGCCATGGGTCATCACCAGCGGGATGGGGTTCGGGCCCTTGCCCGGCTCGCGGATGAAGTGCAGCGGCACGCCGTCCACCTCGGTGCGGTAATGGCTGAAGCCGTTGATCGCCCGCTCCTGCGCGCGCCAGTCGTACCCGTTCAGCCAGTAGTCCACCAGCTCGCGCATATAGGCACCGTTGGCGCCGTAGCGCCAATCGTCATTGCCCATGTCACGAGGCCAGTTGGCAGCGCGAAGCCGGCGTTTCAGGTCCTCGAGCTTTTCCTCGGGTATGGCGATCTGGAAGGGTTCGACGGTCACGGCATTCTCCCCGGTTGCGCCTCCGAGTGTACGGGAGAACGCCGTGAGCGCCAGCGGCTGCGCACGCCGCCGCGAGGGAGAAACGCCAGATGGCCTGTAAGCCGGGTTCTGTCCCCGCTTGCGCGGGTGATGACCATTCCTCTAGGCGTACCGTTGCCGGCACGCTCAAGCAACCTACCCGGACGACGCGTCGGAAACGCTGCATGTGCCGTCCCTATTCGGTCTTGCTCCCGGTGGGGTTTACCGTGCCGTCCCTGTTACCAGGGCCGCGGTGCGCTCTTACCGCACCCTTTCACCCTTACCTGCTGCGAACGGCAGGCGGTTTGCTTTCTGTGGCACTTTCCCTGGGGTCGCCCCCGCCGGGCGTTACCCGGCACCGTATTTCCGTGGAGCCCGGACTTTCCTCCCCCTGCCGGTTACCCTGCAGGCGGCGGCCATCCGGCCATCTGGCGCGGGCGAACATGGGACCATGCGGCCGTGCGGTCAAGAAGCCCTTGCAAGCCCAGAGCCTTTTGCCGATGATGGCCGCCCTTCCATGGACTCGGCGGTAATGATCAAAATCAGCCCGGCAAAATCGTTGGTTCTCGCTGCGGCGGCGGCTTCGCTGCTGCTCGGCGGCTGCGAAACGCTCAACAGTCTCAATCCTTTCGGCGGCGGCAGCAGCAAGGACGAGAAGAAGATCGAGCAGGCCAAGAAGTACGACAACCGCCCGATCTACAAGCCCACCGGCGACATTCCGCCGGACGCGGCCAACGCCAAGCGTTCGGACGAGGACGTCAGGGCGGCCCCGTAAGACCGCCCTTCCCCTGAATCCTCAGTGGTCGCAGACACCTGCCTTGGGCGGGGTCGCGGCCATGTCGGCCTGGACGGCGACCTGAACGGCCGCGATCATTGTCCGCGTTTCCTTGTCGGCGCTGCCGTCCACCCGTGACGGCCGCCAATGCCGCTGGAACGCCTTCAGGATCGCCCGGTAGACCGGCGAATCCTGGCCATCGACGGGAATGCAGTAGCCGATGGACCGCAGCGCGTTCTGGATCTCGCGCACCGTGCCGGAGACCGGCTCCAGATCCACATGCTGCGGCCAGAGGCCGATACCCTTCCTGGAAAAGCGCTCCCAGGGAAACAGCTCGCCCGGGTCGTCCTTGCGCATGGGCGCGATGTCGGAATGTCCGAGCACCTGACGCCGGGGAATGGGATGGCGGCCGAGAATGTCCAGCGCCAGCGATTCCAGCGCGGCCATCTGGGCCTCGGGGAAGTCGCGGTAGCCATGCTCATGGCCCGGATTGACCAGTTCGATGCCGATCGATCGCTGGTTCATGCCGATCTTGCCTTCCCAGCAGGACTGTCCGGCGTGCCAAGCGGTCTTGTCCTCGGTCACCAGCCGGTGAACAGTTCCGTCCTCGTCGATCAGGTAGTGGGCGCTGACCTTGGCCTCCGGGTCGCACAGACGGTCGATAGCGGCCTGGGCCGAACCCATCCCCGTGTAATGCAGGATCAACAGGTCGATGTCGAATCCCGGCGGACGGGCGGAAAAGTTGGGCGATTCCCGGTCGGTGATCATGGCGTGTTCCCCGTTAAGCGTTGGCGGCGCGACTTGAGCGCCTCGCGGATCTGGATAATGGCGACACCGCCCATGGTCATCAAGCCACCGATGGCCAGTTTCGTGGTGACCGGATCGTCGTGCAGCCAGATGCCGAAGAAGACACCCAGCATGGGCGGCGCGATCATGAACGGCACCATATAGGTGACCGGGTAGCGTTGCAGCAGATAGAACATGCCGCCATGGCCCATGATGGAGGCGCCGACGCCGGTGTAGAGCACCAGCAGGACGCCGTACCAGCCGGCATCCACGGCATGGGCCACCTGCCCCGTCTCCATGAAGAACGATACCGCGAACAAGGCCGGGAAACTGACCACCGCGATCCAGGCTTGGACCTGCATGGGATGGGCCCCGGTCATGCCGCGCATCAGGATGACCGAGACCGCGAAGAAACAGGCACCGATGCAGACCACGATCAGGGCCAGCGGGCTGTCGAAGGCGACCGGGTCGAAGCCCAGAACCATCACGCCGGCAAAGGCGACGGCCATACCGGCCAGCCGCCAGGGACCGACCCGCTCACCGAGGAACAGGACGGCGAGAAGCACCATGAAGGGGATGTTGATCTGCAGCGCGACGGCGACCGGCGCGACGTGGTCGGTCAGCGAATAGCCAACCAGGATCAAGCCGAAATGCAGCGCCCCCGAAGTCAGGCCGATCCAGACCATGCGCCACATCTGTCCCTTGATCGGTTTGAGCCAGGGACTGAGCAGCAGCGCGACCACGAAAAAGCGCAGCCCGGCGAAGAACACCGGGGGAATGACATCGACACCCCATTTGGTGACCATGACATTGAAACCCCAGACCAGCGTGACCAGCACGGCCAGCATGAAATGCGGTAGGGTCATGCGCCGAGGCCGCGGTGCTTGCGGATGCGGTCATAAGCATCGTTGATCGCGGCGACCTTCTCGTTCGCCACGTCGATGAATTCCTGCGGCAGGCCTTGGGCGACCAGCGTGTCCGGATGGTGCTCGCGCACCAGTTTGCGATACTGGGTCTTGATCTCGTCGTCGCTGGCGCCGCGCGCCACGCCGAGCACACGGTAGGGATCGGCATCGCCTGGCCCCACATGGCCGGCGCGGATGCGCTCATATCCGGCCCGGTCGAAGCCGAAGATCAGCGCGACTTCGTACAGGAACTGGTCCTCGGCCGGATGAATCACGCCATCGGCCTTGGCGATATGGAACAGGGCGTCCAGCAGCTCCTCGAGCACGCCCCGGTTGCCGCGAAACAGCTTGGCCAACTGGTGGGCATAGGGCTCGAAGCCGGTGGCCTCGCGCCGCGCCTTGTCGAACAGGCGCTCGACGTTCTTCACCTCATGCTCGGGGATATGAAATACCTGCCGGAAGGCGTCGATCTCGTCGCGGGTCACCGACCCGTCGGCCTTCGCCATCTTGGCCCCCAGCACGATGACGCCGATGGTGAAGCTGATGCTTCGCGTGCCTTCCCGCGCGTCGCCCGGCTCTGGATCGGTCTTGCTCGCGGCATGGCCCACCGCGGCGCCGAGCAGCGCGCCGATCGGTCCGCCCAGCATGAGACCTGCCGCGCCGCCCAGTATGGTAGTCCAGATGCTCATGCCGCGTCCTTTACGGTCGCCGTTAGTAGCATCGAACCGGACGGGAAACAGCCTGCGTTTTTTCCGGTCGGCATGGACCGGAATGCAGGGAACGCTCAGTTATCCGCAGCGCCTTCCTCGATCCATTGGCGCACCAGCGCGATCTGTTCCGGCTTCAGCGGGCTGCCGACGGAGGGCATCGCGGCGCCGCTGCCGCCCACCTCGGCATGGGTGCCCTCGATCTTGCGGTAGAGATAGCTGTCCGCGGGTTTGCCCGGTTCGACCCGCATCATATCGACCTCGACCGACTTGATGCCGACCAGGCTGGCATGGGCCGATTTGGGGTGAAGCTGGATGCTGCCCGGTTCCTTGCCGGTGAGATGGCACATGACACAGCGCGTCTTCAGGATCGGCACGATATCCTTGGCGAAGCTGACCGGCTCGGCGGCGGCGGCGGGCGTGGCTCCCAGCAGGCAGGCGACGGCGAATGTCAGCAGACCGACGCGGCGACTGGCGCGGGCGTCGCCGCCAGCCAGGCAGAGCGGCGCCGCGTGGCGGCTGAGCTGTACAAACGTGTTCCCCGACATGTCATCTTCCCCTTTTTGCCCGGCGGCCGTGCGTCGATGCACGTTCTCGCTCGGCTTCCGGTCGCCGAGTCGCCATGCTATACGCGTTTCGTGGACCGTATCGACCGTTGTCTGATACGGACCGCCACGGAAAATATAATCTCCGCAAGCCTCGCCGCTGATCCAGGAAGTCAATGCCCCGCCAAGTCGATCATGATGCCCGTCGCCTGGAAGTCGCGGAAGTGGCGGCACGCCTGATCGCGCAGGTGGGCGTGGAACGCGTGACGGTGCGCGAGCTGGCCAAGGCGGCGGGATACAGCACCGCCATCGTCAGCCACTATTTCGCCGACAAACGGCAATTGCTGCTGTTCACCTACCAGGCGGCCGCGCAGAACGCGCAGGAGCGCGTCGACAGCGTCTTGTCGGCGGCGCCGGAGGATCTGGAAGGATGCCTGACAGCGCTGCTGCCGCTCGACGAGGCCCGCCACCGCGACTGGCAGGTCTGGCTGTCGTTCTGGGGCATGGCCATCGGCGATCCCGAATTCGCCGAGGTGCAGCGCCGGCGCGTCATCGGCAGCCGCAAGATGATCCAGGGCGTGCTGGAGGCCATGGCGCGCAAGGGCAAACTGTCTGGCGACATGGATTTCGACCTGCTGTCGCGGCAATTGCTGACTGTCGTGAACGGCCTGGCGGTGCAGGCGGGCTTCGATCCGGCGGACTGGCCGGCGGAACGGCAGCAGAATGTCTTGTCGAAAGCCATCGAAACCTTGCTCGGTCAAGGCTGAGGGCCGTTCCCAGCGGGAGAGACGCTTTTCTTCGGCGTCAAGCTGGGGGATAGTCGATGCCTGTCTGCTCCAAGGGGGAACCGGATGTTGAAGCCCTTCCTGCACGGCGCCGCGCTCGCGCTGGCCCTGACCGTCGCTGTCGCCCTGCCGGCCGCGTCCCAGCCCATGGATCCGGCGCCGGGCGCCGTCGAGCCGCCGCCGCCGAAAAAGCCCAAGGCCAAGCCGAAACCCACGCCAGCGTCGTTCGACTGCCGGGATGCCCGGTCGGAGGCCGAGCGCATGGTGTGCCGCTCGTTCGAGCTGGCCAAGCTGGACGTGCAGATGTACCGCGCCTACCTGGCGTACACGGACAGCCTGGGCCCGGACCAGGGCCTGACGCTGCAATCGGCCGAGCTGGCGCAGCGCCGCTGGGTCATCAACCGGGACCAGTGCCGCGATGAACTCTGCGTGCGTGACCTGTACGAGGACCGGATCGACGCCTTGCGGGCCCAGCACAACACCAATATGGGCCTGCGCCGCTGACCGTCAGTCCTTGAAGATTTGCGGTCTGGCGAGGTCAACATCCTTGCGGGCGGCGGCGACGTGCAGCGCCGCGACCTGCATGCCGGGACCGGGCTGGACGAACTCGATGGTCTTGCCGTCGGGATCGCGCATGATGCAGAACTTGGACCCGGCGATCTGTCCTTCGTCGCCCGCATAGACCGGTTCGGTATGAAAGTCGTGCCCCATGGCCGTGAGCCGGGCGTAGACATCCTCGATGTCGTCGACGACGAAGCACAGATACACATAGCCCACATCGTCCTGGCGCTGGTCCATCGGACGGCGCGCGGGAATGAATTCCAGCAGTTCGATGGCGAAATTACCGACAGGGATCAGCACCGCGCGATGGACATGCGGCGGCAGGCGCAAATTCCTGTCGGCGCTGGGGCCGGAGACCTCCAGCGCAAAGGCCGGCTCGAGGCCGAAGACCTCGCGATACCATTGCACGGAGCGCTCCAGATTGCTCACCGTGATGCCGACGTGATGGAAAACCACTGGTATGGTCAAGATCGAACTCCCCTGTCGCCTGTCTCCCCGCGCCAAGGCTCGTCGCCGGGCATCGCGCTTGTCAAGCGGCGGCGACGATTCCGCATGGGGTTTCACGGCGCATGCACTAGCATGCGGCAGCGGCCCGGTGGAGGAGCCGCCCAACTGAAAGCAGTATGATGCGTCGCAGAACGGGCCTGTTGGCCATGATGCTCGCCCTGGTCGCGGCAAGCGCCTCGGCGGCGCCGTCTCCGGCCATCGACGGCGTGCCCAAGGGCGGCGTGCTCGAGTTCGCCGTGTCGCGCAAGAACGAGCCCATCGGCACCGCCACCCTCACCTTCGCCGACAAGGGCGAGGATCTTCAGGTGCAGGTGGACGTGAACCTGAAAGTGAAGCTGCTGTTCCTGACCGTCTACAGCTACCGCCACCAGGCCACGGAAACCTGGTCCGACGACCGGCTGGTGGCGTTCGACAGCACGACGCAGGAGAACGGCAAGAGCTGGCAAGTGGACGCCCATGCCGAAGACGATGGCACCCTCAGCGTCAACGCCAATGGCAAGCAGGGCAGCGTGCCGGACACGCTGCCGCCGACCAGTTACTGGAATCCGACCATGATCGGGCAGTCGCGCTGGTTCAACAGTCAGTTCGGCACGGCAGGCGACGTCGCCGTGCGGACCCTGGGCCGCGAGACCGTGGAATCCGCCGGTCGGATGCTGGCCGCCCAGCGCTTCAAGATCACGGGAACCGTGACGGAAACCGGCAAGCCCATCGATCTCGACCTGTGGTACGCGGACAATGGCGAGCTGGTGAAGATGCACTCCATTGCCGACAGCGACGGCTCGCTGATAGAATTCGACCGCATTCGCTGATCCGGCGGACGGCTCTTTTCCTTCTCCGAACCGCACGGACTCCCATGACGCCCGATACATGGCAATTCTGGATCGATCGCGGCGGCACCTTCACGGACATCGTCGCGCGGCGGCCCGATGGCGCGCTGATCACCCACAAGCTGCTGTCGGAGGCCCCCGAGCGCTATGACGACGCGGCGGTGCAGGGCATTCGCGACCTGCTGGGACTGACCGAAGGCGACCCAATCCCCGAGGGCGCCATCGCCGCGATCAAGATGGGCACCACGGTCGCCACCAACGCGCTGCTGGAGCGGCGCGGCGCCCGCGTGGTGTTCGCCACCACACGCGGTTTCCGCGACGTGCTGCGCATCGGCTATCAGAACCGTCCGCGCCTGTTCGATCTCGACGTCCGTCTGCCGGACCAACTCTACGAACAGGTCATCGAGATCGACGAGCGGATCGCCGCCGATGGCGAGGTTCTCGCGCCGCTCGATCTCGACGGCGCGCGCAGGGCCTTGCAGGCGGCCCGCGACGACGGCATCGACAGTGTCGCTTTGTGCCTGATGCATGCCTGGCGGTATCCGGCCCATGAAGAGGCGCTGGAGGCGATGTGCCGCGAGATCGGTTTCCGCCAGATTTCGGTCAGCCACCGGGCCAGCCCGCTGATGAAGATCGTCGGCCGCGGCGACACCACCGTGGCCGACGCCTATCTGTCGCCCGTGCTGCGCCGCTATGTGGACCGCATCTCGGGCGAAGTCGGCGGCGCGCCGCTGCTGTTCATGCAGTCCAATGGCGGGCTGGCCGAGGCCGATCGCTTCCAGGGCAAGGACGCCATCCTGTCCGGCCCGGCGGGCGGCGTGGTCGGCGCGGTGCGGACGGCGGCGCTGGCCGGGTTCGACCGGATCATCGGGTTCGACATGGGCGGCACGTCCACCGATGTCTGTCATTTCGACGGGACCTATGAACGGGTCAACGACAGCATCGTCGCCGGCACGCGCATCCGCGCGCCCATGATGCACATTCACACCGTCGCCGCAGGCGGCGGATCGATCCTGCATTTCGAGGACGGCCGTTTTCAGGTCGGGCCGGATTCCGCCGGCGCGAATCCGGGCCCCGCCTGTTACGGGCGCGGCGGCCCGCTGACGGTGACCGACTGCAACGTGCTGCTGGGCAAGGTTCATCCCGACCGGTTTCCCCGCGTATTCGGGCCGAACGGCGACCAGCCGCTGGACACCGCCGCCGTGCGCGACAAATTCGCGGCCCTGGCCCGCGCGGTCGGCGACCGAACACCCGAGGACGTCGCGGAGGGTTTCCTGCGGGTCGCCGTGGAGACCATGGCGCGGGCGATCAAGCGCATCTCGCTCGAGCGGGGCCACGACGTCTCCGACTACACACTGGTCTGCTTCGGCGGCGCGGGCGGCCAGCACGCTTGCCTGGTGGCGGATGCGCTGGACATGATTCGGGTGCTGGTCCACCCGCTGGCGGGCGTGCTCTCGGCCCTTGGCATGGGTCTGGCCGAAGCGCGGGAGTTTCGGCAGGAAACCGTGGAACAACCGCTGAGCGAGGATGCGCTGGCCGCGCTGAACAACGTTTTCGAACGGCTGGCCGCCGACGCGCTGCCGGCCGTCACCGCCTTCGCCGAGCACAGCGAAACCGTCCGCCGCCTGCATCTTCGTTATGCCGGCAGCGATACGGCACTCGACGTGCTGGCGGGCGACCTGCCGTCGGTGCGCGCGGCCTTCGAGACGGCGCATCGAAAGCGTTTCGGCTTTGTCGAACCCGGCAAAGCGCTGGTGATCGAAGCGGTGACCCTCGAGGCGGTTGGTCATATGCCGCAACCGGATGCGGCGCACCCGGCCGCGCTTAACACCGCCGTCATCGATCGGACAACCGACAAGGTATTCTCGGAGGGGCGGTGGCACACTGCGGAAGTGGTAGACCGTTCTGTTCTTTCGGCCGGTATGTCCGTCCTGGGTCCTGCCATCGTTACCGAGCCTCATGGCACCAATATCGTGGAACCGGGTTGGCGCGCTTCCGTCAGCGCGCGAGGCGATCTGCTGCTGGAACGCTCCGCTCCCGTGTCCCGGACGAGCGCCATCGGCACCCGAGCCGATCCCGTGCAACTGGAGATCTTCAACAACCTCTTCATGTCCATCGCCGAACAGATGGGCGTGGTCATCGAGAACACGTCGCACTCGGTGAACATGAAGGAGCGGCTGGACTTCTCCTGCGCCCTGTTCGACGCCGACGCCGGACTGATCGCCAACGCGCCGCACATTCCGGTGCATCTGGGCTCAATGGGTGCCAGCGTGCGTACCGTGATCGACGGCAATCCCGCGATGAAGCCGGGCGACGTGTTCGTTATCAACGCGCCCTATAATGGTGGCACCCATCTGCCGGACATTACCGTGGTGACGCCCGTCTTCATCGACGGCCAGCCGCTGTTCCACGTCGCCACGCGCGGCCATCACGCGGATATCGGCGGTATCACGCCCGGATCGGTGCCGCCCGATTCCACGAGCATCGAACAGGAAGGCGTGCTGCTGGACAATGTTCAGCTGGTCGCCGGAGGCCGGTTCCTGGAGGACTCCGTTCGCGCCCGCCTCACCGGCGGACCTTGGCCGGCCCGCAATCCGGATCAGAACATCGCCGATCTGAAGGCGCAGGTGGCCGCCAATGCAACGGGCGCGCGCGAGCTGCTGCGCATGACCGAGCAATTCGGGCTGGAAACCGTGCAGGCCTACATGGGCCATGTGCAGGACAACGCGGAAGAGGCGGTACGCCGTGTCATCGACACGCTGCGGGATGGCCGCTTCGCCGTGGACATGGACTGCGGCGCGCGGATCGAGGTGGCCATCACCGTCGACCGATCAGCCCGATCGGCCCGGGTGGACTTCACCGGCACAAGCCCGCAGCAGCCGAGCAATTTCAACGCGCCACTGGCGATCACGACGGCGGCGGTCCTGTACGCCTTCCGGTGCCTGGTCGGCGGCGATATTCCGCTGAACGCCGGTTGTCTCAAGCCGCTGACCCTGATCGTGCCGGAGGGCAGCCTGCTCAACCCGCGCTACCCGGCGGCGGTGGTGGCCGGCAACGTGGAAACCTCGCAATGCGTGGTCAACGCCCTGTTCGGCGCCCTGGGCGCGGCCGCCTCGGCGCAGGGCACCATGAACAACCTCACCTTCGGCAACGCCCGTTACCAGTATTACGAGACGCTGGCGGGCGGTATGGGCGCCGGTCCCGGCTTCGATGGCGCCAGCGCGGTCCAGACGCACATGACCAACTCGAGGCTCACCGACCCGGAAGTGCTGGAATTCCGCTTTCCGGTCGTTCTGGAGGCCTTCTCGGTACGGCGCGGCTCAGGCGGCGCCGGACGTAACCGGGGCGGCGACGGAATCATTCGCCGGCTACGCTTCAACGAGGCCATGACCGCCGGCATCCTGTCGAACAACCGGCGGAACGCGCCCTTCGGGCTAGACGGCGGCGGGGCCGGGAAACCGGGTGACAATAAGGTGGAACGTCAGGACGGGAGCGTAGAGACGTTATCCGCTTGCGCGGACATCACCGTGGCGCCCGGCGACATCCTGGTGGTGGAGACGCCAGGCGGCGGCGGATACGGTTCGCCGAGTTAAACCGACTGCAACTGGTCAGCTGCCGTGCGCCCGTCTCGTCCGGGGACAAGCTCGAAAGCCACTTTCTGGCCTTCCTGCAAATCGCCCAATCCCGATCGTTCGACGGCGGTGATATGCACGAACACGTCCTTGCCGCCCCCATCGGGCGCGATGAAACCGTATCCCTTTGTTTTATTGAACCACTTCACAATACCAGTAGCCATCGACAGTCCTCGTCAAACTCTCACTGACTTTTCCGACAACAGATAAAGTCAAGCGCGCATGCCACATGCGCACCCGGATTCTGTTATCCGCTACAATTTGGTAACCGCCAATTCTTGCAAAAACAAGCAATATTTGAAATCAGCTCTCAACTGCCGATAGACCCCATAACACCACATCAAGGCCATTTGTTACTTCAGAAAGCGTGAGCAGCGTGAGAAGCCTGACCCGGCGGTAAATTTCTACTTGAACCTGGAAAAGCGCAGGCCATCCCCGCCAAGACAAAATAAGCTTTATCTCAATGACTTGTTAGAAAGAGCACCCGCTATCGGAGCAGAGGCGACGCCGCCGGTGCCTGTCTGGCGAATACCGGCGGCGCCTCAATCAATCAGTTGCGGGGCGCGGCCTTGTGGGCCGGCGCGGCTTCGGTCGATGACGGAGATGCGGGCGTGATCGGCGGACGATCAGGCGTGAGCGCAGAATCGAGGTCGGGATTCCTTACGACCATTTTGTCGGTGCAGGTGCATTTATAGCCGGTTTGGCCGGCGCTGTTGGTGAACTCGCTCGTCTCGCAACTGGTGAGCTTGTTATCCATCTGTTTCTGGGTGCATCTCCCACCTGTCACCACCGTGGCAGCGTGGGCACCGACAGAAAACATGGTCAGGACGAGGAAGGTGGAAGATAGGACGGAAAATCTCTTCACGGCTTTTTCCCAGTTTCGGGCGCCACAGGAGCGTGGCCCCATGTACATCGTGATCAGACCAACTTGGAGCCACGCCGCGGCGCCGGAGGCCCTAACCGCTCCCTGGACGTTTCAGGAGGCGATACCGCTGACCTTACGTAACGTTACCTTAACAATCTCTGAACGTCGTCGCGGAAACGGCTATTCCGGATCGTATGCCAGATTGGAGGCCAGCCAGCGCTCGATCACCTGTACCGGCTCGCCCTTGCGCCTGGCGTAATCCTCGACCTGGTCACGGCCGATCTTGCTGACGCCGAAATATTGGGATTCCGGATGGGCGAGATAATAGCCCGAGACGGAGGCGGTCGGCAGCATGGCCATGGATTCCGTGAGCGTGATCCCGGCCTTTTCGGGCGCACCAAGCAATCTGAAAAGATCGGGCTTCTCCGTATGATCCGGGCAGGCCGGATAGCCGGGCGCAGGCCGAATGCCGCGATAGCGTTCCTTGATCAGATCCTCGTTGCTGAAGGATTCATCGAAGCCATAGCCCCAGAATTCCTTGCGCACGCGCTCGTGCATACGCTCGGCGAAGGCTTCAGCGAGACGATCGGCAAGCGCCTTGAGCAGAATGGAATTGTAGTCGTCATGGTTGGCCTCGAACGCCTTCACATGCGCGTCGATGCCGATGCCCGCGGTCACGGCGAAGCCGCCCAGATAATCGGCGACGCCGCTGTCCTTGGGCGCCACGAAATCGGACAGGCACAGATCCGGACGGCCGTCGCGCTTGGCGACCTGCTGACGCAGGAAATGCACGGTTCCGTGGACATGCCTGCGGCTTTCATCCGTGTACAGCTCCACATCGTCGCCCACGGCATTGGCCGGCCAGAAGCCGATGACCGCCCGCGCGGTCAGCCAGCGCTCGCCGACGATCCGCTGCAACATGGCCTGGGCGTCGGCGAAGAGCTGGCGCGCCGTCTCGCCAACGATCTCGTCCTCGAGAATGCGGGGATAATTGCCCGCCAGCTCCCAGGTCCGGAAAAAGGGCGTCCAGTCGATATACTGGGTCAGTTCGGCGAGGTCGTAATTGTCGAAGGTCCGCACGCCGAGGAAGGTGGGCTTCTCGGGCCGGTGCGCCTTCCAGTCGGCCGGATAGCGGTTGGCACGGGCATCGTCCAGCGAGATCAGACGATCTTCCTTGGTGCCGCCCGCGCGCTTGTCGCGTATCTCCTGATATTCGGCGGCGACGCCGCCGACGAACTCGGCCCTATGGCTGTCGCTGATCAGGCTGCTGGCGACACCCACGGCCCGCGAGGCATCGAGGACGTGGACGGTCGGCCCGGTATAGTGCGGTGCGATCTTGACCGCCGTGTGCACGCGTGAGGTGGTCGCGCCGCCGATCAGCAGCGGCATCTCGAAGCCCTGGCGCGTCATCTCGCGCGCCACGTTCGCCATTTCTTCCAGCGACGGCGTGATCAGGCCCGACAGACCGATGATGTCGACCTTCTCGGCCCGGGCCGCCTCGAGGATCCGGGCGCTGGAGACCATGACGCCCAGATCCAGAACCTCGAAATTATTGCACTGGAGCACGACGCCGACGATATTCTTGCCGATATCGTGGACGTCGCCCTTCACGGTCGCCATCAGCACCTTGCCCTTGGCACCGGCGACCGCGTCCTTTTCGGCCTCGATGAAGGGAAGCAGATAGGCGACCGCCTGCTTCATCACACGCGCCGACTTGACCACCTGCGGCAGGAACATCTTGCCGGCGCCGAACAGATCGCCGACCACGTTCATGCCGTCCATCAGCGGGCCTTCGATCACGTCAAGCGGCCGCGTGGTGAGGCTGCGCGCCTCTTCCGTATCCTCTTCGATCCACGCGTTGATGCCGTTGACCAGCGAGTGGGTAAGCCGCTCGTTCACCGGCGCGTGGCGCCACGACAGGTCGACCTCGGTTTTCTTGCCGCCAGCGCCCTTGAACTGCTCGGCGATTTCCAGAAGCCGGTCGGTCGCGTCGTCCCGCCGGTTGAGAATGACGTCCTCGACCCGCTCGCGCAGCTCGGCGGGTATTACGTCATAGACGTCCAGCTGACCGGCATTGACGATTCCCATGTCCATGCCCGCCGGAATGGCGTGATAGAGGAAAACCGAATGCATGGCGCGGCGCACCGCCTCGTTGCCCCGAAACGAGAACGATACGTTGGACAGGCCGCCCGAGACGTGCGCGTAGGGCAGATGCTTGCGGATCATCCGCGCCGCCTCGAAGAATTCGACGCAGAAATTGTTGTGTTCCTCGATCCCGGTCGCGACGGCGAAGATGTTCGGGTCGAAGATGATGTCCTCGGCCGGGAAGCCGACCTTGTCCACCAGGATGTCGTAGGAGCGCTTGCAGATATCGAACTTGCGCTGGGCGGTGTCGGCCTGGCCTTCCTCGTCGAAGGCCATGACCACGACCGCGGCGCCATAGCGGCGGATCTTGCGGGCATAATCGACGAAGGGCGCCTCGCCCTCCTTGAGACTGATCGAGTTGACGATCGGCTTGCCCTGGACGCATTTGAGGCCAGCCTCGATCACCGACCATTTCGAGCTGTCGATCATGATCGGCACCCGCGAGATGTCGGGCTCGGCGGCGATCAGGTTGAGGAAGGTCACCATGGCCTGCTCGCTGTCGAGCATGCCTTCGTCCATGTTGATGTCGATGATCTGCGCGCCGTTCTCGACCTGCTGGCGCGCGACCACGAGGGCGCCTTCGTAGTCGCCGTTGAGGATCAGCTTCTTGAAGGCGGCGGAACCGGTGACGTTGGTCCGCTCGCCGATATTGATGAAACCGGTGATGCTCATACGGCGGCCGTGAACGGCTCGAGGCCCGACAGGCGCAGGCGATGGTCGAGCTGGGGGATGGGACGCGGGGGCACGTCCGCCACGGCCCGGGCGATGGCGCGAATGTGCGGTGGCGTCGTGCCGCAGCAGCCGCCGACGATGTTGAGCAGGCCTGACTGGGCCCATTCGCGCAGATGATCGCGCATCATTTCCGGTGTCTCGTCATAGTCGCCCATCTCGTTCGGCAGCCCGGCATTGGGATAGGCGCTGACCCGCGTATCCGCAACCCGCGACAGATCGGCGATGAACTGGCGCATCTGGGCGGGGCCCAGAGCACAGTTCAGGCCGATGCTGAACGGTTTGGTGTGGCGGAGTGAATACCAGAATGCTTCGGTCGTCTGACCGGACAGGGTGCGCCCGGAGGCGTCGGTAATCGTGCCGGAGATCATCACCGGCAGGGTGATGCCCATTTCCCCGAACACTTCATCGACGGCAAACAGCGCCGCCTTGGCATTCAGCGTATCGAAGATCGTCTCGACCAGGATGAGGTCCACGCCGCCCTCGATCAGCGCGCGGGTCTCCTCCTTGTAGGCGAGGCGCAGTTCGTCGAAATCCACGTTGCGGAAGCCGGGACGGTTGACGTCGGGCGACAGGCTGGCGGTCCGGTTGGTCGGGCCGATGGCGCCGGCGACGAAGCGCGGCTTCTCCGGTGTCCGCTCCGTCCACTTGTCCGCCGCCCGGCGGGCGACGCGCGCGCCCTCGAGGTTCAGCTCGGCCGCCAGCGATTCCATGCCGTAGTCGGCCTGGGCGATGGTCGTGGAGCTGAAGGTATTGGTTTCGACGATGTCCGCGCCCGCTTCCAGATAAGCGTCGTGAATCGCCTCGACGATGTGCGGCTGGGTGATGTTGATCAGATCGTTGTTGCCCTTCACGTCCCGGTCCCAGTCCTTGAACCGTTCCCCGCGATAGGCCGCTTCATCCAGTTCGTAGCCCTGGATCATGGTGCCGAACGCCCCGTCGAGGACGAGGATGCGCTCCTGCGCCGCCTTCGCGAGCGCTTCCAGCCGTTGTTCGCGCGTCATTGCGTGGCCTCCCTGGCGCGCAGACCGAGCAGGTGGCAGATGCCGGCCGTCAGTTCCGCGCGGTTGAGCGTGTAGAAATGGAATTCGTGAACGCCGGCGGCGATCAGCTGCCGGCACTGTTCGGCGACGATGGCGCTGGCCACCAGCCGCGTGGTCGCGGGATCCTCGTCCAGTCCCTCGAAATGCCGGCCGAGCCAGTCCGGCACCACCGCGCCGCAGCCGGCGCTGAAGCGCTGGATCTGGGCGAACTTGGTGACAGGCATGATGCCGGGCACGATCGGCGCGCTGATCCCGGCGGCACGCGCCTTGTCGCGAAACCGCAGGAAGGACGCCGGATCAAAGAAGTATTGAGTGATCACACGGCTGGCGCCGGCATCCACCTTCCGCTTCAGGTATTCCAGATCGAACTGGGCGCTGGGGGCGGCGGGATGCACGTCGGGATACCCGGCCACCGAGATGTCGAAATCGCCGATCCGCTTCAGTCCGGCGACCAGATCCGCCGCGTAGGCGTAGCCGCCGGGATGCGGCGCATAGGCGCCCGCGCCTTCGGCCGGGTCACCGCGCAGCGCCACGATGTGACGCACGCCTTCGTCCCAGTAGCGGCGGGCGATGTCGTCGATCTCGCCGCGCGAGGCGCCGATGCAGGTCAGATGCGCCGCCGGCGTCAGATCGGTCTCGCGCAGGATGCGGGCAACCGTGTTGTGCGTACGCTCGCGGGTCGAGCCGCCCGCGCCATAGGTCACGGAGACGAAGTCCGGCGCCAGCGGCTCCAGCCGCTTGATCGCCGCCCAGAGATTTTCTTCCATCTTCGGGCTGTTGGGCGGGAAGAACTCGAACGACACGCTGAGTGGACCCGGATCCCAGTCCAGCAGCGAGAACGCGGTCGCCTGGTCGATGGTCGCGGCCAAGGTACTCATGCATTCTCCTTCACAATGGGCGACGGAACGGTACTGCGTCCCGGGCGGGCGGCGAGCCAGACGGTGACCGTCAGTTCGCCGCCGATCAGATGGCGGATGGTCACGTCGCCGAAACCGGCGCTGCGGCACCACCCGATGACTTCGTCGTCGGCGAATCCGAGACGGCGATGCGCGTGGTCGGTGCGCAGGAATTCCAGCGTATGCGGCGCGAAATCGACGATGAGCAGGCGGCCTTCCGGCCGCAGCACGCGGGCGGCTTCCTGCACCGCGGCGGCCGGATCCTCGGCGAAATGCAGCACCTGATGGATGACCGCCACGTCCACGTCGGCCGCCGGCAGGCCGAGATGATACATGTCGCCCTGACGTACCTGGCAGTTCTGGATCTGGGCCTGATCGAGATTGGCCCGCGCCACCGCGAGCATTTCCCGGTTCATGTCCACGCCCAGCCCCCGGTCGATCTGATGCGCGCAAATGCTGAGCATGCGGCCGGTGCCCGTGCCGATATCAAGCAGCTTGCCGATGGGCTCGGCGCCGAGGAGATCGAGCACCACCTTCTCCACCTCGGCCTCGGGCATGTAGAGCGAGCGGATCGTGTCCCAAATGGCGGCATTTTCGCTGAAATACGCGGCCGCCGCCTCGGCGCGTGCCGCCTTGACCTGCTCCAGCCTCTCAAGGTCACGGGCAAGCACGGGGTCTTCCTCGGTGATCAGGTCGACGATGGCGCGAACGAGAGTGCGGCCCAGGGCCTGATCGGCGACCCGGTAGAACGCCCAGGTGCCCTCGGAGAAACGTTCGACCAGCCCGGCCTCGGCCATGAGCTTCAGATGTCGTGACACGCGCGGTTGGGATTGACCGAGGATCTGGGTCAGTTCGGAAACCGTCAGTTCATTGTACTCGAGCAGCGCCAGGAGCCGGAGCCTGGTGGGCTCGGCCGCCGCCTTCAACGCTGCCAGCAAGTTTTCCATGTGGGTCAGTCATCCCTGAATATCCGTCCGCATGCATATATAAAGATATCCTTATATAATCAACAAGCTTCTTCACACCTGCCTTGCGGATCGCGAAGCAGTAGCATCGCCGGAACATGTTGCGATATGGTCGCGTTCGGCCAACATCCTGTTATCACTTCTTTCGCCGGAGATTCGGCCCCGTGGCATCATCCAGCCTGTCGACCTTGGGACATTCACTCCGCCTGCTGCCGCTTGCCATCGCCTTCGGTCTTCTGCTGGCCGGCTGCGCCAGCGTGCCGACCGATCCGGCGGCACGGGCCGAGTATGAGCGCCTCAACGATCCGCTTGAGCCCACCAACCGGGCGATTTTCGGTTTCAACGAGTTTCTCGACAAGGCGCTGATCAAGCCGCTGGCGGAAGTCTATCACTTCCTGCTGCCCGATTTCATCGAGACGCGTATCACCGTGTTCGTGCGCAATCTGGGCGAGCCGCTGACCTTCGTGAACGACGTGCTGCAGGGCGAGCCGGACCGCGCCTCCAACACCCTCGGGCGTTTCATGGCCAACACCACCTTCGGCGTCGCCGGCATCTTCGACGTGGCGACCGACGCGGGCATGCCGCGCCATACCGAGGATTTTGGCCAGACCTTCGGTGTCTGGGGCATCGGCGAGGGTCCGTATCTGGTGCTGCCGATCTTCGGCCCGTCGACCCTGCGGGACGGCTTCGGCACCGCGGCCGACATGTTCGCCGACCCCGTCACCATCGGCGTCAACGAGGCCAATGTGCAGGGCCTGGCGCTGGGCCGCATCGTGCTCACCGGGCTCGATGCCCGGGCGCGCAATTTGCAGATCGTCGACCAGCTGCGCAGCGAATCCCTCGATTACTACGCCACCTTGCGTAGCGCCTACCGGCAGAACCGCCGCAGCGAGATCCTGAATGGCGCGCCGGTGCCGCAGGAAGAGGGCCAATCGGGCTTCGAGGAATATGAAGAGTTCGATGGCATCGACCCGTAGGGCGCGACCTTCTCATGGTTGAGATCGTCAATCTCAGACGCGCCCGCAAGGCACGCGCCCGGGCCGATGCCGAGACGAAGGCCGCGACCAACCGGGCGCTGCATGGCCGCACCAAGACAGAGAAGATCCGGGATGAGACCGAAGCGACCCGCCTGACCCGCACGGTCGATAACGCCAAGCTGGACGACTGAGGGGCGGCTCCCGGTCCTACTGCTTGAAGCAGTGCGCGCGGTGCCATGCGAGAAAGCGGGGATGCGGCCTCTCGAAAGCCTTCGGCGGCACTATGGCGCGGCCGGTCCTGTTGATCAGTGCGCGAATGCTCTCCGGATCGTTGGCCTGACGCGAAATCAGGATGTCCAAATCATCCGAGAGGCCGATGAGGCCTCGGTCGAACATCCAGTGGGCGGTGCCCGACAACGCCAGCCCGTTGCTGACGATGTCCGGCCCGTTCGCCTCTACCGGCCTTATATGGGCCGCGTCCACCTCGGCACGTCCGTTGCCGTTGATGAGCTTGAGGCCGGTGATGGCACAGCGCTTGTCATAGGCGCGGAGGATGACCTGGCGAAACAGCCGGTCCCGGACGATCCGCGAGGTCAGCCGCTGGACGCGCTCGCGCGTCTGTTCGAAGACGAAAGGCGCCTGCAGGCTGTCTTCCAGACCAGGAGACTTCCATAACGCTTGCCCGGCCTCGCCCGTCCTTGGCAGCTCCAGTACATCTTGCTCGAGACCGAGCGTCAGAATCC
>NZ_JBBYXJ010000002.1:1500000-1596738 GCF_039655775.1 Iodidimonas sp. SYSU 1G8
AGCAACGCCGCCGATGCGGCCATCGCCGCCACGGCCAGCGCCGTTCTGGATGTTGACCTGAATGCCTTCGGCGAAACGGCCTATGCGACGGCCTTCACAGCGGAAACGCTCGCCATCGCCCAAGGTGTCCTGCTCACCGGTGGCGTTTCCTCGCTTGAGAATACGGGCGCGATTTCGGCGACCGCGACGGGGACCTCGACCATCGATGCCTCGGCCGTCGGCGAGGTCGGTGCCTATGCCGAATCGGACCGGTTCCAGGGGGTCTATGCGGCCGGCATCTACGTGGATGGCGTCTCTTCGGGTCTCGACAACGCGGGCGATGTCACGGCCACCGCGACGTCCTCGGTCCTGCAGACCCTGTCGACGACGGGCGCTGACGTCAACGATGTCAGGGTGACCAACGAGCTGTACGCGACCGCCGAAGGCATCATTTTCGATGCCCCCATCTCGGGCGATGTCGTGAATTCCGGGACCGTTGCCGCCACCGCCGCGCTGACCCTCGACCTGACCGTCGTCTCCGGCACCGCCGAAGATCCGGGCGTGGTCCTGGTCGATAATTTCGTCGGTGTCTATGCTGCCGGCGTCTCCGGAATCTTCGCCGCGCCGCCGGTCGAGGAAGACGACGAAGAAGACGAGCAGAGCGAAGCCGCCGTACCGGTTCCCTATAGCTTTACCAATAGTGGCGATATCACCGCGGCGGGCACCCTCACGCTCGACCTTTCGGTCCCGGCGGGTACGGAAGAGTCCTACCACGTCACGACCGCCTTGCTCAGCGTGGTCGGCGCCGATATCGGCGGCGATGTGGGCGTCGTCACCAACAGCGGCACCATCTCGGCGGCTGGAACGGTCAACGCCGTCGGCGCGGGCGACAATATCGTGTCCGCCAGCGTTGTCGGCCTCTGGCTGCCCGACGCGGATGCGGGTCTGGACGTGATCAACAGCGGTACCATCTCGGCCAGCCTGGCGGGTACCGGCGCGACCGATACGGGCGCCGCGGCGATTGTCCTCGGCGGTATCACGGTGGTCGAGGAGCCGGACCCCGATGACGAAGGGGGCGAGGACGACCCGGACCAGGGCGAAGGCACGATCGAACTGTCCGTGTTGGCCATCGACGAAGGCGAGGGCGACGGCGGCGAGGAGACCGCTGGCGAAACCGGCCTGCCGACCGATACGCTGATCTACACCACCGCCGCGACCGACGTGATCACGCTGACCAACAGCGGCACCATCTCCGCGACCAACGCCCAAGGCATCTCCTATGGCGTGTATGCCGAGAACGCGCCCGCGCCGGTTGTCATCAACCAGCAGGGCGGCACCATTTCGGCCGAGGTCGCGCTGGCCCTGTTCCAGGGTAACGCGGATACGGTCAACTGGACCGGCGGCACCATCGCAGGCATCGTCGATGCCGACGAGTTCGACGTGGTCAATGTGTTCGACGGCACCGGTACGCCCGCGAACAAGACCATCGTGGCGCCGGAAGACTTCCTGCTGCTCGGCGGCGCGGCGCTGAACATCGGCGGCGAGGACGCCCCGGTCACCTTCATCCTGGATGGCGGCGTCATCGGCACCGAAGTGGTGAACGTCAATGCCGATGCCAATCTGGTCATGGGTCCGACCTCGGGCATGGTGATCGGCACGTTCAACATGGACGAAGACTCCACCCTGACCTTCGAAATCCTGCCCGACACGGCCGGCTTCATCGGCACGGTCGGCGACGCCAACATCGACGGGACGCTGGTGGTTTCGGCCCTGCCGGGCCTCTATGGCGACGAGGGTAGCCATCTGGTGATCGAGAGCCTTGGTCTCGTCAACGGCACGTTCGACAACGTCAACGTTCTCGGCGACACCCTGCTGCTCGACTTCGCCGCTGTCATCGGCGAACAGGATGTCACCATCGTGTGGGAACGCACGCCTTTCGATGGCGTGCCAGGCCTGACGATCAACGCATCGTCCGTCGCGGGAGCGCTCGAAGCCGGCTACGACCCGCTCCGGCCGTCCTCGACCAACGATCCGGAACTGAACGACATCCTGGCCGGCCTGTTCACCCTGACCAATGGCGCGACCTATGACCGGGTGCTCAACTCCTGGTCGGGTTCCGAACATGCCCAGGTGATGCGTGCCGCGGCCAATCTCTCCGAGCCCTATCACATGGCGGTTTCCGAGCATCTGAACGACATTCGCCGTTCAGGCGCGCCGGACGGTCAGGTGGTGATGCTGCGTCCGAATGGATCGTCCACTTCGATCGCTCCGGCGTCGGCGGCGGGTGCCTCGGGCGCCGAGGAAAGCGGCATCGCGTTCTGGGGCCGTGCCTACGGCCGCTGGGCGGATACGCGCGGCGACATCGAAGCCGATGGCTACGATGAAGAGACGTTCGGCGCGGTACTGGGCGCTGACTTCCATCTCGGTCCGAACGTGGTGCTCGGTGTCGTCGGTGGCTATGGCGATGACAGCATCGATTTCGACGATGGCGACGAAGGCAAGATCAAGCGCTGGAGCATCGGCGGCTATGTGTCGGCGACCATGGACCGGTTCTACATCGATGGCTCGCTGACCTATGCCAGCGACAGCTACAAGGTGAACCGGACCATCGTCTATGGCGACACCAGCTGCCTCGCTTTCAACTGCACCGACGGCGCGTCGTCCAAGTATGATGGCGACGGCTGGTTGGCGCATGCCGAGGTCGGCTATGTCTTCGCCATGGGCGAAGGCACGAGCCTCCAGCCTTTCGCGGGCCTGAACTACTCGACCGTCAGCCTCGATCCGTTCTCGGAAGCGGGCGGCGGCGATCTGGGCCTCGACGTGCTGGCCGGCAAGGGCAAATCCCTGCAGTCCCGGCTCGGCGCGCGCCTGACCGGCGAATGGGGCAGCGGCTCGACCAAGTGGGTGCCGGAGCTGCGGGTGGAATGGCGTCATGAGTTCGAGGACCAGCCGGCGTGGATCGGTGCCAGCCTGAACGGTCTCTCGGGCAATCCGTTCACCACCATCGGTTCGGAAGTCACGGAAGACCTGGCTGTCATCGGAGCGGGTGTCACCGCGATCATGAGCAACGGCGTCGGGATCTTTTTCGATTACCAGGCGGCGTTCGGTTCTGGATATAACAGCCATATCTTCCAGGGCGGTGTCAGGGTAAAGTTCTAAACTGGCGACAACCGGCGCCGGGCGGCCATAACCAGCTCCACTGGATCCAACCGGAACCGGTACAGGACGCAGACACGGCGCCTCCGCGAGGAGGCGCCGTGTTCGCGTTTCGACCGCGCTATACTTCAGACTGGTTGACACCCATGGCCGAGCAAAGCCCTCCCCGCAAGCCGCTGACCCGCGACCAGGCGATCGCCATGGCCATCGATCTGGCCGACAAGGGGCGTCTGCCGGCGGCGGAAGATCTGTCGAGGCAGGTGATCGCGCGTTTCCCTGACGATCCCGACGCGGTCGCCATGCGCGCCTATGTGTTGCATCGTCAGGGCAGGCTGGAAGATGCTATCGCGGTGCTGGAGCAGGCTGTTCAGGGCGATGCGGCACTGCCCGTGTTTCACGGCAATCTGTGCGAGATGCATCGCCAGGCCAAACGCCTCGATAAAGCCCTCGCTCACGGCCTGCGGGCGATCCGCCTGGCGCCGGATTACGCCGATGCGCACAGCAATCTGGGCATCGTCCAGTTCGAACTCGGCCGGCATGACGACGCGGAAGCGTCGTACCGCCGGGCGCTCGCCCTCAACCCCGGCTTCGCCGAGGCACACAACAATCTCGGCAATCTGCTTCGTCTGCGCGAAGACTATGGTGCGAGCCTCGCCAGCTACCAGGAGGCGATCCGACTCCGGCCGTCCTATGTCGAGGCGCTCGCCAACGCGGGCAAGGCTTACCTGTCGCAGCACGAATTCGCCGCGGCCGAGGCCTTGTTCCGGCGCGCGGCGGCCTTGCGCCCCGACTACATGGATGCGCTGACCGGCACCGCCGCCGCCGCGCATGGCCAGGGCAAGTCGGATTACGCCATGGCCGTGGCCTCGCGCCTCACCGCCCAGTACCCCGGGCGCATCGAACCGTTTCTGTTGCTGGCACAGCTGCTGCTGGATGATCACAAGCTGCAGGGCGCGCTGGCGGCGGCCGAGCAGGCGCTCGCGAACGATGGGCGGGATCAGCGGGCCATCGCCCTGATGGGCCGTCTCATGCGTGAACTGGGCCGGGCCGAGGACGCGGTAACGTGGTTCGAGAAGGCGCTGGCGATCGATCCCGGGGGCGCCGAGCACCATAACCAGCTGGGCGTGTCGCTGATGGAACTGGGGCGCATGGACGACGCCCGCGCCGCCTTCGAACGCGCCATCGCCCTGTCACCGGAGACACTGCGCCTGTACACCAACTTGGCGGCAGCGGGTCGTACGCGCCGTGAGGACCCGCATTATTCGAGATTCGTCGAGGCGGCGGGCAGGATCGAGAGCCTGTCGCCGCGCGACCGCACCGGCGTCTACTATGCGCTGGGCAAGATGCATGACGATGTGGGCGAACATGCCCTGGCCATCGATGCGTTCATGGCCGGCGCGCGGCTCAAGCGCGCGTCGCTGGACTATAACAGATCCTCGAGCCTGTTCCTGTTCGACCGCATCCGCGAGGCGTTCACCCGCGAGACGATCGAGGCGCGCCGCGCCTTGGTCACGGGGGCGGAGACGGCTGCTCCGATCTTCATCGTCGGGATGCCGCGTTCGGGCAGCACCCTCACCGAACAGATCCTGTCGAGCCATTCGCAAGTGTTCGGCGCTGGCGAAATCCGGACCTTTCATGATGCCATGGCCGGAGTGTTCTCGCGCGATTTCGGCACATCGATCCGGTTTCCCGAAGTGTTCCGCTTCCTCTCGGCGGGACATGCCGGACGCATCGTCGCTGACTACCTGGCAAATGTGCCGAACCGTGACGGCGCGCCGCGGTTCACCGACAAGATGTTGACCAACTTCATGTATGTGGGCCTGATCCACGTCATCATGCCCCACGCGCGGATCATCCATATCCGGCGCAACCCGATCGACACCTGCCTGTCCTGCTTCACGCGGCTGTTCCGGGAGGATCTGCCCTATACCTACGACTTCGACGATCTGGCCGACTATTATCGGAAGTACGCGGAACTGATGGCGCACTGGCGTGCCGTTCTGCCGTCCGGATCATTGCATGAAGTCAGCTACGAGGATCTGGTCAACCACACCGAAGCAACGACGCGCGGCTTGCTCGCCTATCTGGGCCTGCCTTGGGAGGATCGCTGCATGTCCTTCCACGAGAGCCGGCGCGCGGTCCGCACGGCGAGTGTCTCGCAGGTGCGCGAGCCCATTTATACCGGCTCGCTCGATCGCTGGAAGAAGTATGGCGCCGCGATCCAGCCGCTCGTCGATCGGCTTGCGGATCTCGAGCAGGCCTGACATGTCGAGAACGACCCGGGCGACACAGGCCCTGCAACACGCCGGCGTCCCGTTCACTGTCCATACCTACGCCTACGATTCCGGCGCCGAGAGGATCGGTCTCCAGGCGGCCGAGGCGTTGGGCGCGCCGCCGCAAACCGTGCTCAAGACCCTGATGACCCTGGTGGACGGCAAACCCGTCTGCGTGGTCCTGGCCTCCGACCGGGAGGTCAGCATGAAGAAACTGGCGGCCCTGTTCGGCGGCAAGGCGGCGCAGATGATGAAGCCCGCCGACGCCGAACGCCTGACCGGCTATGTGGTGGGAGGCATCAGCCCGTTCGGACAGAAACGCGCGGTGCCGGTGGCGCTGGACGAAGCGGCCCTCGCCGAAGCGCAGGTCTTCATCAATGGCGGCCAGCGCGGCGTACAGGTCCGCCTTGATCCGCGGGATGCAATGGCCGTGCTCGGGGCGAGAACGGGCTCTATCGCCGTCTAGCCTTTCGCAAGGCCGGGGTCGGGGTGGTATGGTGCTATGACTGATGAAGCCTGGGGACCGAGCCGCCATGACCTCACCCGCCGAATTGGAGTTCCCCGACCACTTTCTCTGGGGTGTTTCCACCTCCAGCTACCAGATCGAGGGCGCGGCGCGCGAGGACGGGCGCGGCGCGAGCATCTGGGACACGCGCTGCCTGATGAAGGATCGGGTCGCCAATGGCGATACCGGCGATGTGGCTTGCGATCACTATCACCGGTATCCGGAGGATATCGCCCTGATGCAGCGGCTGGGTGTCGGCGCCTACCGCTTCTCGGTGGCGTGGCCGCGAGTGCTTCCGGCGGGCAAGGGCGTCGTCAACGAGCAAGGGCTGGCCTTCTACGACAAGCTCATCGACGGCGTGCTCGAAGCCGGCATAGAGCCTTGGCTGTGCCTCTATCACTGGGATCTGCCGCAGGCCTTGGACGATCTCGGCGGCTGGACATCGCGCGACAGCGCCGGCTGGTTCGCCGACTATACGGCGCTGATCGCCCGCCGTTACGGCGACCGCGTCAAACGCTGGGCGACATTCAACGAATTCGGCGTGTTCACCCTGTTCGGGTACGGCTTCGACTGGGGTGCTCCGGGAAGTACCGACCGTGATGCTCACCTGAAGGCGATGCACCACGCCAACCTCGCTCATGGCGATGCGGTGGCCGTGCTGCGCGCGACCGTGTCCGGCGCGTCCATCGGCGCGGTCCACAACTATCAGCTCATTGTGCCGGAAAGCCAGACGCCCGAGAACATCGCCGCCGCGGCGCTGCTCGACGAGCACTGGAACCTGGCGTTTCCGGACCCGCAGCTGCGCGGCCATTATCCACCGATGACCGCGCAGGCGCTGGATCATTTCGTCCAGCCCGGAGACCTGGCCCGGATTTGCCAGCCGCTCGACTGGTTCGGTCTCAATCACTATGGGCCGATCTTCGCCAAGGCTGACCCGTCCATGGTCTGGGGCTACGCGTGGGGCAGCGCGCCCGCAGACATGCCGTCGACGGATATCGGCTGGTCCATTCACCCGGAGGCGTTCCGCGACACCCTGCTGACCCTGACCGAACGCTACAGGCTGCCGATTTTCGTGACCGAGAATGGCTGCGGGGGCAAGGATCCGGTGGCGGCGGATGGCACGATCGACGATGCCGGACGCGTCGCCTATCTGGACGCCTATATCCGCGCCATGCACGACGCCATCGTCCGGGGAGCCGACGTCCGGGGCTACTTCGTCTGGTCGCTGCTCGACAATTTCGAGTGGGGCGCCGGATACAGCAACCGCTTCGGCATCGTGCATGTCGACTTCGCCACCCAGAAGCGGACGCCCAAATCCTCCTACGACTGGTACGCCACGTTGGCGAGAACCGGTCGTCTGCCGGTCAAGGCCGTCGTCAGGGACCGTTGACGGCGACGATCCGTGTCATTCTGTCCTCCAGCGCCGGACGGTGCCCGATGATCAGCACCCCGGCTCGCGGGCATGACGCATCAATGAGATCCATCATGTCGCGCTCCTGCGCGCTGTCGAGGCCGGTCGCCGCGTTGTAGAGCACGATCCAGGCAGGGCTCTGCAGCATCAGGCGGGCAAAGGCCAGGCGCTGCTGGTCCCCGAAGGACAGGGTATCCTCCCAGGCGGCGTTCTCCTCCAGATGGTCACTCAGGCGAGCAAGGCCGGCGCGGTCGAGCGCGCCGATGATCGCGACCAGGCCATGTGCCTCGCGGCTGTCCGGATAGCAGAGCGCGTCGTGCAGAATCCCTTGCGGGATATAGGGCTGTTCGGGCATGAGGCGTATCTCATCGGACGGCGGCACCATGATCCGCCCGCTGCCCCAGGGCCAGAGCCCGGCGATCGCGTGGAACAAGGGACCGAGCGCGGCGTCGTCGCCGGTCAGCATCATGCGCTCGCCGGGGTGTAGCGTCAGGTCGAGATGTCCCGTCACCGGCGTCCCGGCGGCGTCGGTCAGCGCCAGGTGGCGAAACCCCAGCTCCCTGGTGCGCGCCTGTGTGAGCGTGATGCGTCCGGCCTTTCCGGGCTGGCGCAGGCTGTTCAGTGCCTCGTCCAGTTGCCCGACCCGCTGGGCCGACGCCCGCCACTCGGCCGCCTTCGCCAGATTGTCGATGGGCCAGGAAAGGGCGGCGACGACCTGCCCGAACGCCTGCGCCGATTGCATCAGCACCCCGAGCGAGATCGTGCCGGCGATGTAGCGGGGCGCGGCGAGGAGGATGGGAAAAATCTGACTCACCAGAGGCCAGCTCGACAGGTAGTAGAAGAATTGCCGCAGGGCTTTCGTCTGGCCGTCCCAGGCACGGACCACCCGATGAAACAGCCGCGTGAACCGCCGGCGTTCGTCACCTTCGCCCCGCATCAGTGCGATCGCCAGCCCGTGGGAGCGGGCACGGGCCATGCTGAAGCGGAAATCCGCCTCGCTCGCCTGACGCCGGTTCGCCGCCCTCGTCAGCGGCCGCCCGAGACGAAGCGCGATCCAGGCGCCGACCACGGTATAGATCAGGGCCGTCCAGACGAGATAGCCCGGCAGGTCGCCGTCGAGGCCGATCCCGGACAGCGGCACCGTGCCGGAGATCGACCACAGGATATTGATGAAGCTCACGAGGAGAATGGTCGAATAAAGCCCCGAGTGGCCGATATCGACGGCATATTCGGTGGCGACCCGGATGTCCTCCGCGATGCGCGCGTCTGGATTGTCCTGACGGCCCGGCGCGAATGACACCATGTAGTGACGTCCCCCGCCCATCCAGCCGCGCAGCATCTGCCGCGTCATCCAGCGGCGCCAGCTCACCTGAAGGCGGCGCTTGATCTGCAGATGGGCGACGGTTACCCCGATATTCGCCGCCAGGATGAGGGAAAAAGCGCCGATCAGGGCGAGGAACCGATCCATCGCCCTTTGTTCCAGGGCATCGAAGAGGCGCAGGTTCCAGAAATTCAGCGCCACGGCGATCGCCACCTGCATGGCGGTGAGAGAGACCAGCGCCGCCGTCAGAGTCGCCGCCTTCCAGCGCTCGGACGACCGCCACCAGCCACCGGCGAAGGCGATGAAGAACTTCAGGAAATTCAACCAGCCCGCGATCCCGTCCGCGGCCGTTCGTGATGAGAATGGTTTCGGCGACATGCGCGCGGCCCGGCAAAGCTGTGCTGGTTGGCCCAGCGGACCCCGCGATCATACGTTGTTTCGCGCCTCAAACGAACGGCCGTCCGAGAGCGCGGCGGCCATGGAAAAACCGCCCGGCTTTGCGGCCGGGCGGTTCTGGATAAAAGGGGCTTAGCGGTGGCGGCGGAAGAAGTCGCCGAAGCGCGGCTTGGGCTGAGGCCGGAGCCGTTC
This sequence comes from Iodidimonas sp. SYSU 1G8, assembly GCF_039655775.1. Taxonomy (NCBI): domain Bacteria; kingdom Pseudomonadati; phylum Pseudomonadota; class Alphaproteobacteria; order Iodidimonadales; family Iodidimonadaceae; genus Iodidimonas; species Iodidimonas sp. SYSU 1G8. The sequence goes on from NZ_JBBYXJ010000002.1 coordinate 1,509,234, forward strand.
GATCAGCGCGGTGGCGGCCGCGGTCGTTGCCGCCAGCGATGGCAGCGAGGCATTGGACAGGGCCGGCAGGCTGGGCGCCGCCGAGGCGACCTGACGTGCCGACGGCAGCTGCTCCAGCGCCCGGTCGATCGCCTTGCGTGCGTTGCGCATGGCGGTGGAGACGGCGCCGGTGCGGCGCTGCTGGACCACGGCGGCGCCGATCACTGCGGCGGCACCCACGGCGATCAGGGCGATGAGGGCAGGCTTGCGATATTCCATGGCCTTGTCCTTCACGGCTTTGAGCCTGCTTTCGCGGCTGATCTCGCCGCTGAAGCGGTCGATGGCGCTCTGGATCTGCCGCTTTTGACGATCCAGCGCGCCGCGCAGCGTGGCGGGCAGGGGCTGGCGCAGCGCCTTTTCGATGGCGTCGGCGAACTGGGTTTCGCCCCGCACGACCTCGGCGATGACCGCCTTGGCGTCACCATTGACGAGACGCGCCTTTAATTCGGTGAAATGGCGATTCATGGCGCCGCTCATGCCCTCGTCCGGCGCGACGTCGAGACCCAGCGAGCGCAGGCTGAGCTCGAGCTGTCCGGCCATGGCGCTACGGCGCCGGGCCAGACCGAAAAACCGGGCTTTCATGCTGCCATCCGAGGCGTCGTCGGCTGCGTCCCGGTACCCCCTGGCGCTGTCGCGCGCCCGCACATACAGATCGTGCAACAGGTTTCCCGCCTCCGCCGATACGGAGCTGATGTCTTCCCCTTTGGGATATTTGTTCTCGGCGGAAGAAAGGACCGTCACTTTGTCGGATCGGCTCATCGATACCTCCTTGAGCTATGGGTTGTGCTCCATAAAGGCTGGCGCCAAGGCAATGTTCCCTTTCTTCCGCGAGCGAAACCACTTATCCGGCGGATCGGACAAGCCGATTGTTGCGAACGTGTCGCAACGATGGTATCCGTTGCGTGCAATTGAAACTGATTCACATATTTGGACGCCGCGCCGCGGCGGGAGACCAGAATGACGAGCGGAAAAATCCGGGCCTGGTACCTGGTACACAAATGGTCCAGCATTATCTGCACGCTGTTCCTGCTGATGCTGTGCATTACGGGCCTGCCGCTGGTTTTCCACGAGGAGATCGACGAGCTCCTCGGCAGCCATCCCGCCGCCGCGCCCATGCCGGACGACACGCCGTTGGCCAGCTTGGATGCAGTCGTCGCCAACGCGCTGGCCAACCGGCCGGGCGAGGTCATGACGTTCCTGAGCTTCGACGATCACGAACCGCTCGTTTACGCGACGACCGCTCCAGCCGTCGATTCCCAGGACTTTCATCTGGCGGTGTTCGACGCCCGTACCGCCGAAAAGGTCGAGGCGCCGCCCTTCGACGAGGGCTTTCTCTACGTCATGGCGCGGTTGCACATCGACATGTTCGCCGGCTTGCCCGGCACGCTGTTCCTCGGCGTCATGGGCCTGCTGTTCTGCGTCGCGGTGATCTCGGGCGTGGTGCTTTACAGCCCGTTCATGCGCAAGCTGGACTTCGGTACGGTGCGCGCGAACCGCAGCACCCGGCTCAAATGGCTCGATCTCCACAACCTGCTCGGCGTCACGACGATCGCCTGGGTCTTCGTCGTCGGCTTCACCGGTGTCATCAACACGCTGGGAGAGCCGATCATCAAGCTCTGGCAGCATGATCAGCTATCGCGGCTCGTCGCCCCTTACGCCGGTCTGCCCCCTGTCTCCGAACTGGGGTCCGTCGACGCCGCACTGAAGACGGCGCGGAACGCGGCGCCCGATATGCGCCCACAATTCATCGCCTATCCGGGTACCGCGTTTTCCAGCCAGCATCATTATGGGGTCTTTCTGCAGGGGACCACGCCGCTGACGTCCAAACTGCTGACACCGGCGCTTGTCGACGCCAGGAACGGTTCGCTGACGGCGCTCGAGGAGATGCCGTGGTACGTGCAGGGCCTGTCGCTGTCCCAGCCCCTGCATTTCGGGGACTATGGCGGGCTTGCCATGAAGATCATCTGGGGCTTGCTCGATGTCGCCACCATCATCGTGCTGGGCAGCGGACTTTATCTGTGGCTCGGCCGCCGCCGGTCATCTCTTGAGGTCCGCCTCGCGGAACTCGAGCGCGGAGGCGTCTTGCCGGACGGCATGGCGGCGGCGCGCACGGGCGGTGCATCGTGAGGGCGCGCCCGTCGGGAAAGCGTTCCTTTGGACAGGTATGGGGCGCGCCCATCGCGCTCGGCGTCCTCGGGAGCATCGGCCTGGTGTCGGCGCTCATCGGCGACGGGTTCTATGATGCCGCCTCCTGGGCGACGCTGGGTTTGCCGGTCCTTGTCATCATCTGGGCGATCATGCGCCGGACCCGCTAACGAAAAAGGGGCGGACCAAAGTCCGCCCCTTTTGGGTATCTGTCGAACGCGCTCAGGCGGCCATACGGGTTTCCGGGCCGTCGATCAGCTCACGCAGCCGTTCGCGGGCGCGGAAGACGCGGGATTTGACCGTGCCGATCTCCAGCTTCAGCCGAGCTCCGGCGCTCGCATAGGAGCGGCCTTCGACACCGACCATCTGCAGGATTTCACGGTCCCGGGGCGCCAGCGCGTTGAAGGCGCGGTTGAACTCGTGCATTTCGATCGCTTCTTCCTGACCGCCGCGTACGCCAGGGTCCAGCCAGTCTTCCAGGGGCACCGAGTTGCCGCGGCGGGAGCGGCGGCGAATTTCGCTGATGAATTCGTTATGAAGGATAGTGAACAGCCAGCTGCGCAGATTGGTTCCCTCCTGGAACATATGGAAGTTGCGCAGAGCGCGCTCGAGACAGGTCTGAACGATGTCAGCCGCATCATCGGGATCGTGAGCTAGCTTCTGGGCATAACGGCGCAGTGCCGGGATGTGTTCTTCGAGGCCGGAAACATCGCGGAGACCGGAAACATCGCGCTGAATGTTGGCAGTGCTCGACATTGAACCCTCATTTTTTTTGGCCGAAGCGAATTCTCACAGCGTGCTTCGGAAGGTTGCTGATGTGAGGGACAACGTGCCAATTGTGTCCGGAATCTGGCAAACGCCCGGTATTCTGGTGTTCCGAGCATTTTTTTCCGCAATCAGGCAACTTTTCTCGTGCGGTAGCTGATTAACGCAACCGGTAGGTTCAACGTGTGCTCGTTTCCACAACCGGTCCCGTTAAATAAGAAACCCCGCCCGGGACGTGGCGTCCGGGGCGGGGTGATGGCCGTCAGCGGGACGGCCCGTCCGTTACTCTGGATCAGTTGTTGGCGCTGGACGTCTGCAGGCGCATCTTGTCGCTGTTGTCGGACTTCCACTCGCGCGCCTTGGCTTCCGCCTTGGCGATCTGTTTGGGCTTCATACGCTCGGCGACCAGCGCCCGGGCATCAGCGGCGGCCTGCGACCCTTGGTCGGCGGCCAGCGTGTACCACATGTAGGCGGCGACATCGTCCTGATCGACACCCATGCCCACACGGTATGCCTCGCCCAGCGCGGCCTGGCCAGCAGGGCTGCCGTTCTTGGCCGCCTTCTTGTACCATTTGACCGCCTTTTCAGGATCGGGCGCCGCGGCCGCCTGCGAGACCGAACGCGGCTCGGCCAGAATGGGGCCACTCGGTTCGCCACTGCTGCCCGCCGTGCTGCCGGCACTCGCCTCTGCCAGTTCATTGCTCGGCGAGGTGTCCACGTACAGGGTGCCCAAGGCAACCTGCGCGCCCTTGTGCCCCGCTTCGGCGGCCTTGCCGAGCCACTTCGCCGCCTGTTCCGGATCCTGCGCGACGGCCTCACCCTTAAGGTACATGCCGCCGAGGAGCGCGGCAGCCGCGATGTTGCCATCATCAGCGGCGGCATTAATCCAGCGCGCGGCTTCGTTATCGTTCTTGGGGAGACCCTTTCCGTGCAGGTACATCCATCCAAGGGCAGCCTGCGAGCCGGTATCGCCGTCCTGCGCCGCTGCGGCACAATTCATGGCCGCCTTGTTGTAGGCATGCGACTGGAAATATTTCTTGCATAGATCCGAGGAACTGGAAGCGGCGAATACGGGGGCCGACGACATCAGGTAAACGGTCGCGATCGCCGCGCCCGCAGCCAATGCCCCGAGCATGCGCAGGTTGCGGCGCGCCTTGCGGGCTTCAGGATCGAGAGAAGAAAAAACCAGGGTGCGGTCGTTCATTGTCGTGTCCTCTTGAGAGTCTTCAGGCGATACGGGTGCCTGTAATTTCTTGAGGGCTTCCGCGGTCTTCAGCAGTGGCGCCTCTGATCATGAAAACTCTGACGCGACGTGATTAGTTCCTGTTGTCAAGGGAAAATTAAAAAATATAAATCTTTTTTGGTCATCTTTCTCCGCGCGCATACTCCAACCAGCGTGATGGCGACTGGGTAGCGGCGAGGGTGGCGCCGTCCGTGCGTAAACGGGAGTCCCAGACCGCCAGTTCCTCCAGCGCGGCGCGGCTCTCGTGAAAAGTGGCAGCCGCCTGTGCGTCCTCGAAAATCACGGCGCCGCGCCAGTCTACCTCGTAGCGGCCGCTCTGCGCGGCCAGAACACCCAGGATGGCCTGCAGCTTCTCGCGTGCCCGGGTCAGCAGCTGGATGCGCGCCCGGTAGTGGCTCCGATAAGACTCCGTCTCCTGGGCAAAACGGGTCGCGACCCTGGACCGCATGGGCTGTGGCAGGTCAGCGATGATCCGCTCGCGCTCGACCGTGAATTGGTCAAGAAGCAGATCCAGGTCATGGATCGCGTCGCGCGCGGCGGTACCAGTCTGGGCCGTCCGAAGCCGAGTAGACGCGACGGCGTCGGGATCGACGACCCTGGCGGGGCCTAGCACCGTCATGAGCGGGAAAGGCGAGACGCCGAGGGTGCGTGCTTCGGCCCGTTCGATGAAACGGTCGCGCGCGTCCCGCAACGCCTTGGTCAGGCGGCCGGCGTCGCTTGGCATGCGCTGCAGCGACAGGGTGAATCCCGGGCGGTCGGCGAGCGGCGTATCGCGGAGGGCGTCGGCGAGCGGCCGCCAGTCGCGCAGCTGCTGGATGGTCGGGAGGCTTGCCACGATCAGCCCGGCGGCGACGGCAAGGGGCAGGAACGACCAGCGCAGGGGTACGCGGCCCTTGCGCGCGGCCACGAAGCCGATGACCACCACGAACAGGGCCGCGATCCCCGCTTGCGCGCCCATCACCGCGAGCACATCGCCGGAAAGGCGGTCGATAAACCAACCGAGGCACAGAATGGTGGCGGCCAGCACGCCGAGCGAGATCGCCATGGGCCACGGCGTCCTGTCGGTCTGTGCCGCCCGCACGGCCCTGACTTTCGGGGACATCAGCAAAGACCACAGGCCGTAGGCGCCCCCCGCCAGCATCGCCAGGCTCATGGGCAGGGTCGCGACAACAGGGCGGATGCCGGCCAGCGCCCAGTCCAGCAGTGGCTCGATGCCGGCGACAAGGCCGCCCGCGAAAATCAGCACCGAGGCGAACCAGGCGAGGCGGGAGCCTTTCAGCAAGCCAAAGGCGGCGGCGAGGAAGCCGCCGTAGAGCAGGGCCTCCAGCCACCAGCCGGGCCGGACAAGGCTTCTGCCCAGATCGATGGCCAGCCACAGCAGGCTGACCCCGGCGAAAGCCGCGATCATCACGGCCGTATTGCGCAGATGCCGCTGGCCCGACATGGCTCCTCCGATCGCTGTGTAAAAGGATTTGCGATCATAAGCCCCCCGATCCGGAGCGTCACCACTCCGCGTGCCTCGGGTCAGTCGGCTGACATGATCTCCTCGATCATCCGCTCGGTATCCTCACGGGTAAAGCCGAACGCCAGCAGCAGGTGGAAGAAAAAATCGCTGATCAGGCTGGCGACGGGACGTTCACTGCCCTCGACGATCCGGGCCATGGTGAAATACATGGACCCGATGAAGAAATCGTAGATGGCATCGACGGATCGGTAGGCGATGAAGCCGGACTCGCCAAGCCTGGTCATGAACGAGAAAAAGATCTCGGGATCGTGGGTTCCCATGAACGGACGCTCCGCGCGCTCCGAGGCGAACACTTCGTTGATCAACCTGCCCCAGTCCGGCTTCTCGTGGGCTTTGCGCAGGAAACGATTCTGGCACCGAAGATATGCGACGAGGTTTTCGCGCATGCCGGCGTCCTCATCGACCTGAAACGGCATTTCCCCGAGCATGTCGTGAAATCGGTCCGCCATGTCGGTGATCAGCGCGCCGCGATCCGGGTAGTAATTGTAAAACGACCCCCGTGAGATGCCGGCTTCGGTCACCACATCGTCGATGGAAAAGTGATCCAGGCCCTTGTCGGCGATCACGCGCAGGGCGGCATCGACGATACGGCCATTGGTCCTGTGGCGCTTCAGGCGGCCGATCTCGGCTCGTCGCTGCGGATTTATCCGTGCCATCAATGTTTGTGCTGTCCGTTGGCTGGGCCTGTTATCGCGCCGGTTTCATGGACTTGTCAATTCTGACAGGGGAGTGTTCCCGTTAGTTCAAATTAGACATAATTATCAATTTGACAATAACGTCACTCCGGATCACCGTCGAGACATCTCTGGGGAGAGGTGCGGTGCGGCGGCGAAAGTCCGGCACCGATGAAACAAGGGAAGGGGAAACTGCTCATGAGAGTACTTCCGGCAGCTGCGTCGCGCGCGGCGGTCATCGCGACGGTGCTTGTATCCATCGCGCCGGGCGCCGTTTGGGCGGCCGAGATCGAAAACGTCGTGGTGACGGCCCGAAAGCGCGAGGAACCGGTACAGGAGGTGCCGCTCGCCATCACCGCCATTTCCGGAATCCAGATGGAGAAGGCAGGCATCGACGATCTGAGCGACCTGCAGTACCAGACGGCGAGTCTGTTCCTGCGGCCGGCGTCCGCGGCGTCATCGTCGCTGTTCCTGATCATTCGCGGCCAGTCCCAGGCGGATACGCTGCTCACGACCGACAGTTCGGTGGGTGTCTATATCGACAACGTCTATGTCCCGCGTCAGCTGGGGCTCAAGGCCGCGCTCTACGATATCGAACGGGTCGAGGTCATCAAGGGACCGCAGGGCACGCTCTTTGGCCGAAACACCACGGGCGGCGCCATCAACATCACCACGCGCCGGCCGCACTACGATGGTGTCGACGGCTTTATCGAAGGCGAGTATGGCCGCTTCGACCGGACCGTGCTGGGAGGCGCCGTCAATATTCCTGTGGTCCAGGACAAGTTCGCCGTGCGCCTGACCGGCAAGTTCGATCAGCGCGACGGCTACGGCAGATCGCTCATCGACGGCAGCGACCGTGCCGATAACGAGGAGTATCTCGGCCGCATCGGCATCACCATCGACCCGACCGAGAACGTCAATATCTCGATCACTGGCGACTACCAGCACCTCAAAGGCCGAGGCGCGGTGCACCAGCTTGTCTATCCAGGCCAGTTCAATCCGGGCGCGGGTATCATTCCCGCCGGCATTCTGGCCGCGGGCATCGACGTGGGCGGCCTGAACCCGGCGGACATTCCGAACGGGCCCACCTTCCTGCCGGGCGTCACGGCAGGGTACAACTACCTGAACAGCATTTCCGTGGGGCAGCGCGGCCTGTCCTATGACAATTACGCCCAGCCCTTCGAAGGTGTCGGATTCGAGACGTGGGGGATAGGCGGTACCGTCACGGTCGATCTGGGCTGGAGCGAGTTCAAGTCGATCACCGGCTATCGGGAATTCAACCGCTTCAGCCGGCTCGATCTGGATGCCTCGCCGGTGAACCTCTTCCGCGGCGACAACTTCACCAGGGCGCACTTCTTCTCGCAGGAACTGCAGCTGCTCGGCACCGCGTTCGATGACAGTCTGGAATGGGTATTCGGCGGGTTCTACAGCGACGAGGGCGGTAACGACGTCAACACCAACTATGCGCTCAACGCCGTCAATGCGTTCAATCCCAACATCAGCGACGGCCTTGTGACGAACAAGAGCTGGGCTCTGTTCGCGCAGACCACCTACCATTTGACCGACGCGCTAAGCCTGACGGCCGGCGGGCGCTATACGAAGGAGAAGAAGAGCCTGATCGCGCGGAACCGTTTCTATAACGGCGCCGGTGGCTTCAATTGCAACATTCCGAACGATCCGGCGATCAAGCCGGACCCGAATGTGTGCGAAGGCTACTTCTCCAACACCTTTGATGGCTGGTCGTGGTTGTTCAGCATGGACTACAAACTGAACGACGATGCGCTTGTCTACGCCAAGACCTCGCGGAGTTTTCGGGGCGGCGGGCAGAACCTGCGCGGCACCACGGACCCGACCTCGTTCACGCCCTTCGCGCCCGAATTCGCGCAGGACTACGAGATCGGCGTGAAGGCGGACTTCCTCGACAATCGGGTCCGCCTCAACCTGGCCGGATACATCACCGACTACTCCGATATCCAGCGCAGCGTCATCAAGTCGACGCCTCAGGGCGGCATTGTCACGCTGCTGCAGAACGCGGCCAAGGGCATCATCAAGGGTGTGGAGTTCGAGGCGACGGCGGTCCCGACCGATGGCCTGACGCTGAAGAGCTCGCTGGCCCTGACCGATGCCAAGTACAAGGAATTCACCGACATCAACCCGTTGACGGGCCTGCCGCGTGACCGGTCGGCAGAACCTTTCGTGATCCCTAAATGGACTTACAGCGTCGGCGCCCGTTACGACGTGCCGGTCGGCGATAACACGCTGGGCTTCCAGGTGGACTGGTACTACCAGTCGGGCATCAACTTTCTGCCATCCAAGAACGCGGCGATCCCGGCGAATACGGGCTTCCAGAACGGCTACGGACTTCTGAATGCCCGCATCGATTTCCAGATCGAGGCGTGGGACCTGGAAATCGCCGTCTACGGCAAGAACCTGACCAACGAGAAATATCTGGTCGACGCGGTGGACTTCACCAATTCGGCACTGAGCCACGCCTCTGGCGTGATCGGCGAGCCGCGCATCTGGGGTATCCAGTTCAAGAAGCGGTTCAACTAAACCGGACCACGGCCGTCGCCTGGAGCCGGGCGGCGGCCGGTCCGTCGGAGGATGATCATGCAGGGTCTGTTGCAGGACAAGGTCGCGCTCGTCACGGGGGGTGCGCGGGGGCAGGGCGAGGCGACGGTCAAGACATTCGTCGAGGCGGGCGCCCGGGTGGTTTTCGTCGATGTGCTCGAGGAAGGTCATGACACGGCGCGGCGCATTGGCGGCGATGCCGAATTCCGCCATATGGATGTCACCGATGAACGCGGCTGGCGCCAGACGGTGGAGTATGTGGTCGCCCAGCATGGACGTCTCGACATCCTGGTGAACAACGCGGCCATCACCTTCATCCGGCTGATGATGGAAACCTCGCACGATGAGTTGCAGAAGGTGCTGTCGATCAATCTGGCGGGTCCCTATCTGGGGATGCAGGCCGTGGTGCCGCATATGGTGCGTCAGGGGAAAGGATCGATCGTCAATGTGGCGTCTGTGAACGGGTTTCGCGGCACGACCCGCATGACGGCGTACGATGCCAGCAAATGGGGGCTGCGCGGGCTCAGCAAGGCGGCGGCGCTGGAGCTGGCGCCCAACGGCATTCGAGTGAATTCGGTGCATCCCGGTGCCATCGACACACCCATGCTCAATCCCGAGGGTGTGGATCCCGAAGAATTCGGTTTCCTGCGCATTGGTCTCGGGCGTGTGGGACGTCCCGAGGAAGTGGCGCGCGCGTCGGCATTTCTTGCCAGCGATCAGGCCTCCTACATCTCGGGCGCCGAACTGGCGGTGGACGGGACGTGGTCGGCCGGCGTCTATCTGGATGGCGACCCGCACCCCTATTACAGCGCGTCATTATGACTCTGGCACGGCGGGGCAGGCGCGTTATCATGCGGCTGAATAATGGGGAGACTTATTCATGACCACGCAGCCGGCCGGGCAGGTGATGCCCTTCAATCTGATGGACCGCGAGGTGCAGCAGTGTCCCTATCAGGCCTATCGCTGGCTGCTGGAAAACGCGCCGGTCTACCGTGATCCCAACACGGGCATGGTGATGGTGACCGGATACGAGCTCCTTCGTGAAATCGTGCGTGATCCCGTCACCTATTCAAGCGATCTGGACTGGATTTCGCTGCGGCCGGGTGGGGTGCCGGAGCGCAGCGAGGCGCTGTTCCGCGAAAAGGGGTTCAAGACCTATCCCTCGCTGTCGCGCATGGATGATCCCATTCACAAGTCCAAGCGCTCGTTGGTGGACGCGGTCTTTGCCTCCTCGCGCATCAGGAAGATGACCCCGGACATCGACCGGATCGCGCACGACCTGATCGATGCCTTCATCGACCGCGGCGCGTGCGAGTTCATGCATGAATTCGCCTTTCCGTTGCCATGCATCGTCATAGCCGGCCAGATCGGTGTGCCGCGAGAGGACATCCACCTGTTCAAGGTTTGGTCCGACGCCTCCATGTCGCGCATCTCGAACATGCTGAGCGACGACGAGGACTTCAAGGCGGCCGAGCTCCTGGTCGACGCGCAGTACTATCTCAAGTCCATCGTCGACAAGCGCCGCGCCGCGCCCGAGGACGACATCGTTTCCGGTCTGATCCACACACCGCTGCCGGAAGGCCGCTTCCTGGACGACGCGGAAATCCTGTCCATGCTGAGCGAGATCCTCGTCGGCGGCAACGAGACCACCACCAGCGCCATCGGCGCCGGCATGAAGATCATGCTCGACCGTCCTGACGTGGTTGACCAGATGCGCGCCGAGCCGGCCCTGATGAAGAACTTCGTCGAGGAAGTGCTGCGCCTGGAGACGCCGATTCAGGGTCTCTATCGCGTGACGACCAGGGATGTGGTGCTGGGCGGCGTGCCGCTCCCGAAGGGGACGCCCATCAACATGCGCTGGGCGGCGGGCAACCGGGACGAGGCCATGTTCCCCGACGCGGAAGAAATCGACCTGAAGCGCAAGAACGCCGGCGCGCATGTCACGTTCGGCTCCGGCATTCATCACTGCCTTGGCGCGACCCTGGCGCGGGTGGAGATGGCGGCTTCTTTCACCGCGATCATCGGGCGCATGCGGGATTTCCGCTATCCGGCGGCTTTCGAGGGCGTAACCTATTTGCCCAGTCTGCTGCAGCGGACGATCATCAGGCTGCCGATGACGTTCCGGAAGACGGAGTGACGCCGTCAATCCAACACCCGTTACATTGACATTTCGGCCTTCAACGCCGATGATCTTTTTCTTCGCGGGGAAGGCGAAACGGAATTTGCAGGAGATGCACCATGGATAGAGCCACGCTGATCGAAATGACCCAGGACGCGCTTGCGCACGGCAAGGCGGGCACCATGCGCCTGGCGCCGGAAGTCATGAAGGTGAAGGCGGATATCTATACCGACGAGGAACGCTTCGAGCGCGAGAAGAAGCTGATCTTCCGCCGCATGCCCCTGATGCTGGCGCCGACGGCCGAGCTGCCGAATCCGGGCGACTACAAGGCCATGGAAGCGGTCGGCGTGCCGGTTCTGCTGACCCGCGGCAAGGACGGCAAGGTCCGTGCGTTCCTGAACTCCTGCACCCATCGCGGCACCGCCGTGGCGCTGGGCACGGGCAACACGTCGCGTTTCATCTGCGGTTATCATGGCTGGACGTTCAACCGCGAAGGCAAGCTGATCGGCGTCGCCTCGCGCGATGATTTCGGCGATGTGAACACGGACGAGCTGGGCCTGCAGCCTTTCCCGGTGCTCGAGAAGGCCGGCCTGATCTGGGCGATCCTCGACCCCAATTCCACGCTGGACATCAGCAGCTTCCTGTCGGGCTATGACCAACTGCTCGAGGGCTTCGGCTTCGAGAGCTGGAAGTTCTTCGAGAGCCGCACCCTGCGCGGTCCGAACTGGAAGATCGCCTATGATGGCTATCTGGACTTCTATCATCTGCCGGTGCTGCACTCCGAGACGTTCGGCCGCAATATCCCGAACCGGGCCCTGTTCTATCCGTTCGGCCCGCATACGCGGGTGATGGCGCCGTCGACCGTTCTGCCCATGCCGGCTGGCCTCGACTTCGCCGATCTCGAACAGCAGGACAGCAGCGAGTGGCCGACCGAGGCACTGATGAACGGGGTGTGGACCATCTTTCCGCACATCTCCATCGCCACCTTCTATGGCGGCCAGCGCGGCGTGATGATTTCGCAGCTGTTCCCCGGCGACAATGTGAGCGAGAGCTTCACCACCCAGATCTACCTTTCGGAAAAGCCGCTGACCGAGGAGAGCCGCGCCGGGCTGCATGACCAGTTCAAGCTGCTGGAATATGTGGTGCAGCACGAGGATTACGGCACCGGCCTGCGTCAGCAGCGGGCGCTGGATGCGGGCATGACCGAGTATGTCTATTTCGGCCGCAACGAGGGCGGCGGCCAGGTCTTCCACGGCTGGGTGCAGAAGCTGCTCGACACCAGCAATGACGATCTGCACGGCCTCTTCGGCGAGCACAAGCAGGCTGCCGAATAGAGCGTTCCATAGCTGTTGAGACGGCGCTGGCGAGAGATCGCCGGCGCCGTTTTCATTTGTGGGATCTGCGGGGATCAGTAGGCCTGATCCGTGGTCCGGACAAAATAATATCCCGGCCGCGGGACAGGATTGGGCTTGGGGGCTACATTCCTTATCGCGCGACCGGGATGACGAGGCCAACACTCAGATAGTCGTGCCGGATTAAGGCGGGATTGGGGCGCGAATGGGACATTACGGCGACGCATCGATTTTCGTTCGCCGTCACTGCTGGTTAATTCAGCCAGCTTCGTCAAAATGGGCGATGCGGCTGTGGACGGCGCGGTCGGCAGGTGATTATGATCCCGGCAACTAAAAAACGGGGACCCATGATGATCGATCCGCGCGCGCTTCTGACGCGAAGTGCTTTTGCCGCCGTATTTTTTCTCGCCGCGTGCGGCCAGGATCCCGAGAAGCCCGCAGAGCCGGCCCCGGCCGTCAAGAGCGCCGAGGCGCCGTCCAAGGCCTATCGCGGCGACTTCGAGGTTCTCGACGCGGAAACCGCCGGGCGCGGCGGCGAGATCTACACCACGGTCTGCGCGGCCTGCCACGATCAGGGCCTGAACCGGGCGCCGCAGCGCGCGATGCTCTCGTTGATGACCCCCGAATCCGTGCACCGGGCGCTGACCGAAGGCGTCATGCAGATACAGGCCGAGGGCCTGTCGGACGAGGACAAGGTGAAGGTCGCCGAGTACGTCTCTGGCCGGAAGATGGGCGCGGCGGGGACCGTCGCGCCGCCGCTGATGTGCGAGGCCAAGCCCGACTGGTTCGACGCGGACCGACCGCCGGCGCTCGCCGGCTGGGGCATGACGCCGCAGAGCACCCATTTCATCGACAGCAAGACCGCGGGCATCACGCCCGCGAATGTGAGCAGCCTGACGCTGAAATGGTCGCTGGCCTTCCCCAACGCGGTCCGCGCCAGGTCGCAGGCGGCGATGGCGGGCGGCGCCATCTTCGTCGGCAGCCATGACGGCACCGTGTTCGCGCTGGACCGGGACACCGGGTGCGCGCGCTGGACGTTCCATGCCGGCGCCGAAGTGCGGACCGGTATTGTGGTCGCGCCGTGGAAGGCTGGCGATGTCAAGGCCGACCCGCTGCTCTATTTCGGCGACCTGATCGGCAACGTCTACGCGGTGAAGGCGAAGACCGGCGAGCTGGCGTGGAAGATCAAGCCGGACGAGCATCCGAACGTCACCATCACGGCGGCACCAAGCCTGCACGAGGGCACGTTGTATGTTTCAGTCTCGTCGCTGGAAGTGGCGGCTGTGACCAATCCCGATCACCCATGCTGCACGTTCCGCGGTTCTGTCGTGGCCGTCGATGCCCAGACCGGCAAGACCAAATGGCAGAGCTACACGATCGACGAGCCCGCCGCGGTGACCGGCAAGACCGCGCGCGGCAACGACCGGTTCGGCCCGTCGGGCGCGCCGATCTGGAACACGCCCGCCATCGATGAAAAGCGCGGGCAGCTCTATGTCGGGACCGGCGAGAACTACTCGTCGCCCGCGACGGGGACCAGCGATTCCATCATCGCCTTCGATCTCGCGACCGGAAAGAAGAACTGGGTCTTCCAGGCCACGCCCAACGATGCCTGGAATGGCGCGTGCGAGGCCGCCGACAAGACCAATTGCCCGGCCGAGGAGGGACCCGATTTCGACTTCGGCGCCGGCAGCATGCTGGTCAGCGCCAGCTCAGGCCGCGACTACGTGGTGGCGGGGCAGAAATCCGGCATGCTTCACGCGGTCGATCCCGACACGGGCAAGCTGGCGTGGCAGACGAAAGTTGGCCGGGGCGGCGTTGTCGCCGGTATCCATTTCGGCATCGCGGCGAGCGGTGACACGGTGTTCGCGCCAGTGAGCGACGTGCCGGATGGCCGGCAGAAGGAAGCAGACGCCCGGCCCGGGCTCTATGGCATCGACGTCAAGACGGGCGACTATGTCTGGCAGGCGCCGTCGGCCAATGTGTGCGGTGACAAGAAGTTCTGTCATCCCGGGTATTCCGGGGCGATCACCGCCACCGATGATCTGGTGGTGGCGGGCGCCAATGACGGCTTCCTGCGGATCTATGATGCCAAAAGTGGCAAGGTCCTCTGGGAACACGACACGGTAAAGGACTTCCAAACCGTCAATGGTACCACCGCGCGCGGCGGATCCATGGGCGGCGGCGCGGCGCCGTTGCTTCAGGACGGCTTGCTGGTGATGAACTCGGGCTACGGCTTCGCGGGAAAGATGCCCGGCAACGTCCTGCTGGTGTTCGAGGCCCGCTAAGCCGGCTGTCCCACGACCCTCGCGGCGGCCGGTAGCGGCCGCCGTACGGAGTCGTTGGCAGCCTGCACGCGGCGCGTCACTGGAGCGGCTTTCTCGATCGGCGGGCGACTGTAATGTCGTAGGGAATTGGTGCTCGAGGCCAACGGCAGGTGACCCAGGATCATGTCGCAGATGCGGCTTTCCGCCTCGCGATTGCAGTCGTTGACCAAGATCGCACCCTGAGGAGCGACAAGCCGCCGCGCCGCGTGGATGCTCTGGACCCGGCCAGGACTTTCCCGCGTGTAGGCGGCCGGTCCATCCACGAGAATCAAATCCCATGGATGGGCGGTCAGACGCTGCGGCAGGATCAGTGAAGTTGGGTTAACGGCATCCCTGCGCCAATCGATGGCTCGGGTGCCGTACACCACCGGCACGGACTGCAGCGACGGGTGCCGATCGTGGATCATCTTGGTCCAGTAGGGATCATCCTCTACGAACACGGTATCGCCGCCCCGGTTCGCCTCGAACCAGAGAATGCTGTCGTTGCCCATCCCGAACACGAGTAACGCACATGGACGGCGGCGCTCCAGTGTCTCGAGGACATGGGCCAGTTCACGGTCGGCCATCTGGATGTTCAGTCCCCGACGCAAGACGCGGATGGCTGACAGGGTACCTGTCTCCCGCCAGGCGCGCAGGCATTCCGCCACGAAACGCCGTTCCCAATTGCGGTGGCGTACCAGCGTTGAATGAGCTCGGCCGCCAAGCCTGCCGGCGATACCGGGCCGGTTGCCGAAGCGCACCGCGATACGTGCCAGACGCAGCATCGGGTTGGTCAAGGCCGTCTCTGGAGTGGAGTGATCGGTCACTGCGCATGTCCTTGCCTGTGGGTTCCCCCGCAAGGTGAACTGCCGATTCAACCTGAAGGTTCCCGGAACAATCGAGGCAGCCTCTAGTTCTCCCGGCATTGGTCCAGAACAAGGAGACAGTCCATGAGCCTGAAACTTCTCGCTATCAACTGCACGTTGAAGCCGTCTTCCGCCAAGGAGAAATCATCGACCGATGCGCTGCTCGATTTGCTGATGGAGGCGTTCGCGGCGCATGACGTCAAGGGTGAGGTGATCCGGGCCGCCGATCATGACATCAGACCCGGCGTATCAGCGGATGAGGGCAAGGGAGACGCCTGGCCCGCGATCCGCAAAAAGGTTCTGGCGGCGGATATCCTTCTCATGGGAACGCCAATCTGGCTGGGCCAGCCCTCGAGCATTTGCAAGCGGGTGCTGGAGCGGCTTAACGCTTTTCTCGACGAGACCGACGATGCCGGTCGGATGCTGACCTTCGGCCGGGTGGCCTGTGTCGCCGTGGTCGGCAACGAGGATGGCGCCCATCACGTATCAGCCGAACTTTATCAGGGCCTGAACGACGTCGGATTTACCATACCGGCAGGCGCGGTCAGCTACTGGGTCGGCGAAGCCATGGGCAGCACGAATTTCGTCGACCTGAAAAAGACGCCGCCAAAGGTGAAGGAGGCCGTCGATACCATGGCCCGTAATGCGTCTCACCTGGCCAACCTGCTGAAGCAGAACGAATATCCCGCGGCGGAATAAAAGCAGGGCGCACCGTCGTCAGCATCACGGACACCGTTGCATGTAATCCGTGAGCGGAGTATATAACTGCTTCGGCAGTTATTGTGCAGGCAGACAATGGCGGTGCGCCATTTCCAGTACGACGATTTCAGCGCCCGCAAATCCGTGGGCTATCTGCTGCGCCAGACGCTCAACCTGATGCAGCCGCGCCTCGAGGCGGTGTTCGCCGATCACGAATTCACGTTCGTCCAGTGGTGCGTGCTGATGCAGTTGCGCGATGGACTGGCGAACCGAGCGGCGGATATATCGCGCAATCTCAATCATGATAGCGGCGCCCTGACACGGGTCATCGACCAGCTGGACGCGCGCGGCATGATCGAGCGTACCCGGAGCACGGAAGACCGCCGGATCGTGGAACTGGCCCTGACCGCGCAAGGCAGCGACGCCGTGGAAAGCCTGATCCCGCTGGTCGTGGATTCGCTGAACGATCTCTTCGCGGATTTCAGCCGGGATGAGATGAACCAGCTCAGCGGCCTTCTTCACCGTGTTCTGTCGAAGTTGCAGGACGACTCGTCCAGTCAGGGAGGCATTCCATGAATCGGGTGATGCGGACGGTGGCGCTCGGGCTCGTCCTGACCGGTTGCGCCATTCCAGACCAGGGCCCCGAGGGTGCCTTGCTGAATGGGCCGGCGCTGGGCCTCTCGGGTCCGGCGGCACCAGCGGCGACCGAGTGGTGGCGGGCCTGGGGGGATCCGCAGTTCGATGCCCTTGTAGAACGCGCGCTCGCCAGCAATCCGAAGCTGGCAGAGGCGATGGCGCGGGTGGAAGCAGCGCGGTCCGCAGCGTCCATGGCGAAGGCGGACAGCCTGCCCCGGGTCAGCCTGGACGGTGAAGGCCAGTACCAGCGTTTCAGCAACCGGTTCATCTACCCGCCGCCGCTCGGCGGCGGGCACTATTTCATGGGGTCGGTTCAGGGCAATCTGTCCTGGGACCTGGATTTCTGGGGGCGCCAGAAAGCCCTGATCGATCAGGGCCGGCTGGGACTGGATGCGGCGGCGCTTGATGCGCAGGCCGCGCGGCTGGCGCTGACGGCCACACTGGCCGAGGCCTATGTGGGCCTGCATCACGCCTATTCCATGATCGAGATCGCCGACCGCACGGTGGCGCAGCGCGAGCGGCTGTTCACGCTGGCCGGAAAGCGTGTCAGAGCGGGCCTCGACAGCCGGATCGAGGAAAAGCAGGCCGAAGGACTTCTCGCGCAGGCAAGGGTGGTCCGCCAACAAGCGCTCAACGACCGGGAGATGGCTGTTCACGCCATTGCCGCGCTGACCGGGCAAGGCGCCAATGCCTATGAGAGCATCGTGCGACCCGCGCTGGAAACCGCGTCCATGCTGCCGCTGCCCGAGGCACTACCCGCCGATTTGCTGGCCCGGCGCCCCGATGTGCTGGCGGCGCGTCTTCGCGTCGATGCGGCGACCGCTGGACAAACCGCCGCGCGCGCCGCCTTTTATCCTAACGTCAACCTGGCGGCTTTCGCCGGGTGGCAGGCGATCGGCCTCGGCCATCTGCTCGATCCATCCGCGAGAGCCTACGGGGCGGGACCGGCGGTGCATCTCCCCTTGTTCGACGCGCGGTTGAAGCCAAACTACTCGGCCGCGACCGCAGAAATCGATATCGCCATTGCGTCCTACAATGGCGCGGTGGTCTCGGCGGTCCAGCAGGTCGCGGACCGCCTGTCAGGTATTTCATCACTGCGCCTCGAGATCGCGGATCAGGCCAAGGCGCGTCTTGCCGCCGAACAGGCCTTCGCGCTTGCCGAGCGGCGGTATGGCGGCGGCCTTTCCACCTATCTGGCGGTACTGAGCGCCGAGACCCAGTTGCTCGACGCGCGCCGCCAGGAAGCGTCTCTCGACGCACAATATGCCATTGAGCGGATCAAGCTGCTCGTCGCCATGGGCGGCGATTTCGTGGCTCGGTCGGGTCCGGAAGAAACCAAGTCGGCGGCGCTTGATCGCCCCGCCAAGGAGTAGCGTATGTCGACTCCCGCTGAAACCAACCGCCGGCGCGGCCTGACGGCCATCGGGGTGATCGTCCTTCTGGGCGCGCTTGCCTATGGCGCGTATTGGCTGATCTATCTGGCGCATTACGAAACCACGAACGATGCCTATGTCAGCGGCGACGTCATCGCGGTCACGTCGCTGGAGAATGGCACCGTGATGGCCATCCATGCCGACAGCACGCAAACGGTGAAGCGCGGACAACTGCTCGTGGAGCTGGATCCGGCGCGCGCGCAGATCGCCATGGCGAGCGCCCGGGCGGAACTGGCAAGGGCCGTCCGCGACACAAAGGCGTTGTTCGTGCGCGCCGACGAGCTGCGCGCGCTGATCGCCCAGCGCCAGGTTCAAGTATCCCGTGCCGAGGACAATTACCGGCGCCGCGCGGAACTGGGCGCCGATGGCGCGGTGGCGGGCGAGGATATTTCCAATGCACGCGATGACGTGGCCGAGTTGCGGGCACAGGTCACCATCGCGCGCGAACAGCTGAACAGCACGCTGGCGCAGATCGGCGGGTCTGGCGTCTCGGACAATCCGGCCGTGCTTGCCGCGGCCGCCAATGTACGGAACGCCGCGCTCAACTTGGCGCATATGCGCATCGTCGCGCCCGTGGATGGGACGGTGGCCCAGCGCTCGGTACAGATCGGACAGCATGTGAAGGCGGGTACGCCACTGCTGGCGGTGGTTCCGCTTTCGGATGTCTGGGTCGACGCCAACTTCAAGGAAGTACAGCTTTCGGACATGCGCGTGGGCCAGCCGGTCACCCTGACAGCGGATATCTATGGCGGAGACGTGACCTATCGCGGCACGATCGCCGGCTTCGGCGCCGGCAGCGGCAGCGCCTTCGCCCTGCTGCCGCCGCAAAATGCGTCGGGTAACTGGATCAAGATCGTCCAGCGCGTGCCGGTGAGGATCGTGCTCGATCCGGAGGAGGTGAAGAAGCATCCCCTGCGCATCGGCCTGTCCATGGATGTGACGGTGGATATCGCGGACACCTCCGGCGCAGTCATGTCGTCGCGGGTCCGCGCGACGCCGATTCCGTCCAAGCCGAAGGATAGCGTGGGCATCGACGTCGAAGCGATGATCGCGGAAACCATCGCCGCCAATGGCGGCGCCGGGTCGGGCAGCAAGCTGTGAGCAGCGCGGCCTCGGCCGCGCCCGCGCCGCTTACCGGCGCGAAACTAGCGGTGACGTCGATTGCCCTCGCGCTGGGCACCTTCATGCAGGTGCTCGACACCACTATCGCCAACGTCTCGATTCCGACCATCGCGGGCGATCTCGGGGCCAGCGCCGACCAGGGCACCTGGGTCATTACCTCGTTCGCCATCGCCAATGGCATCGCGGTGCCGCTGACCGGATGGCTGATGGGACGTTATGGCGCGGTGAAGGTGTTCGTCGCCTCTGTGCTGGCCTTCACGGCCGCGTCGCTGCTCTGCGGCCTCGCATGGTCACTGAGCGGACTGGTGATTTTCCGCATCCTGCAGGGTGCGGTCTCGGGCCCGCTGGTGCCCGGGTCGCAGGCTTTGCTACTCATGATCTTTCCGCCGCAGAAGCGGGCGACGGCGCTGGCCATCTGGTCCATGACGACCCTGGTCGCGCCCATTTTCGGGCCGATCCTGGGCGGCATCATTTCGGACAATTATCACTGGGCGTGGATTTTCCTGATCAACGTACCCGTCGGGCTGCTGTGCGCCTTCATCGTCTGGCGCAATCTGGGGGATTACGAAACAGCCACACGCAAGCTGCCGATCGACAAGGTCGGCTTGGTGCTGCTGATCGTCTGGGTCGGCGCGCTCCAGTTGATGCTGGATACGGGCAAGAACGACGACTGGTTCTCGTCGAATTTCATCATTACCCTGGCCATCGTTTCTGGGATTGCCTGCGCCGCGTGGCTGGTGTGGGAATTTACCGACAAGCATCCGATCGTCGACGTTCACCTGTTCGCCGGTCGTAATTTCAGCCTCGGGACGCTGGCGTTCTGCCTCGGCTATGCGCTGTTCTTCGCCAACATCGTGATCCTGCCACTGTGGTTGCAGACGCAGGAGGGCTACAACGCCACCTATGCGGGCCTCGTCGCCGCCCCGAGCGGCATCGTCGCGGTTATCCTTACACCGCTGGCGGCCCGCATCATGAACCGCATCGATCCCCGCTGGTCGGCCAGTTTCGCCTTCTTCATGTTCGCCATCTCGTTCTTCATGCGGGCCAACTACACCGCGGACGCCAGTTTCTATGACTTCGCGCTTCCCATCGCGGTGCAGGGGGTGGCTCTCAGCACCTACATGGTGTCCATGGTCACCATCGCCATCCAGGGGCTGCCACCGGAGAAAATCCCGTCCGCTTCGGGAATCATGAACTTTGCCCGGATCACCGGCGGCGGCTTCGCCGCCTCGCTGGGCGTGACACTGTGGGATCGGCGGGAAGCATTCCATCAGAGCCGGCTCGCCGAATCCTCCAGCATGTTCGATCCGGCGGCGCGCGAGGCGATGGCGATTCTCCAGAATTTCGGCTTCACGGACACTCAGGCGGCGGGAATTCTCGTCCGGGAGATGACGGCGCAGGCGTATCTGCTGGCCTCGACCGAGATCTTCTGGGCCTCCGGCTGGATCAGCCTCGCGCTTATCGGATTGATCTGGCTGTCGAAACGACCTGTCAGCCAGGCGCCTCCGATCGTCGTCGCGGACTGAGGTGGGAATAACTATATCGCGATATACTTGATGGCTTGTCGCCCCGTGCCGATGATGCTAGCGTTTCACCGTCGTCCGGTATGCGGCCGCAGGATTCCGGACCGATCAGCCACGGGGAGACGGTTCGATGAATATTCAGGTTAAAAATCAGCTACCGGTATGTCCGGACGCGCCCTCCTTCCAGGAGATCATGCGCAGCGACGGCGGGCCGGTGAATGAAGTCCTCACCCGCAAATCAAACCCGCCCCAGAGCCGCGAGGATATTCCGTTTCATCAGTACACGTCCCAGGAGTTCTTCAACCTGGAGATGGAGAAGATGTGGCGCAAGGTCTGGCAGTATGTCTGCCGTGCCGATCAGGTCGAGGAGTCGGGAGACTATCTGGTCTACGATATCGGTCGCCATTCCATCGTCGTGGTCCGCACCGATGAGGGGCTGAAGGCCTATCATAATTCCTGCCTCCATCGCGGGACCAAGCTGAAGCCCTCGGGCAGCACGGGTTGGTCGGCGCAGCTGCAGTGTCCGTACCATGGCTGGACCTGGAACCTGGACGGCACGCTGAACGAGGTACCATGCTCGTGGGATTTTCCCCATCTGGACTACGAGGCCAATCGCCTGCCCGAGGTGCGCGTCGATGTCTGGAACGGCCTCGTGTTCATCAATATGGACAGGGACGCCCAGCCGCTCGAGGCCTATCTCGGGGTACTGCCGGAGCATTTCAGCAACTGGCCTTGGACGGACTGGTACCTGTACATGCATCTGGAGAAGGAGCTGGCCTGTAACTGGAAGACGGCGCAGGAAGCCTTCATGGAAGCCTATCATACGCCGCTGGTGCATCCGGAGCTGACGCAGGTCGTCGGTGACTGGAACATGCAACACGACGTGTTCGACGACCACGTGTCGCGCGACCTGTGCGCGCTGGCCGTACCGAGCCCGGCGGCGAAGCAGAAGATCAGCGAACAGGCCCGTATTGACCGGGTGCTGCTGGGCGGCCGCTCCACCGACGGGAAGACCGTGCAGCTGGCGGAGGGGCAGTCGGCGCGAAATGCCATGGCGGTCCAGGTTCGCAAGGGCCTCGAAACCCAGTACGGCATGGAGACATCGACGTTCACCGATGCCGAGCTGGTTGATTCCATCAAGTACAATCTGTTCCCTAACATCTTCCTCTACACGGGGCTCAGCATGCGCTCGATCCACCGGGTCAAGCCGATCGGCAACGATCCGAACCGCTGCACGTTCGAAGTGCTGATGATGCGGCCGGTGCCAAAAGGCCAGCCACGCCCCGATCCGGCGCAGGTGGTACGGATTCCCGAAGAGATGTCCTACACGGACGTCCCGGAACTGGCGGCGTTTCCGCTGTCGGCGATCACCTTCGATCAGGATACCGGCAACCTCCGTGCCCAGCACGAAGGCATGCTCGCGAGCGAAAAGGGTGCCGAGACGCTTTCGGTGTATCAGGAATCGCGCATCCGGTGGCTGCACGAGACGCTGGACAAGTATCTCAGCAAATAACCGGTCCTCGGCCCAATGACGAACGGGCGGCTTCGGCCGCCCGTTTTTCGTTGTCTAACGCTGATAGTAGGCCAGGAAAACGGCGACCGCCTGCTGGGCCTCGCGCAGATCCGGTTCCTCGGAACATTGCGTGGGGCCGCGATAGATCGCGCGGACATGCAGGTCGTGCAGGATCAGGCTGATGAACTGGCGCGCCGCCAGTTCCGGGTCCGTAACTTTCAGCACGCCCTGATCGTTCCAGTCACGGAACAGGCTGGCATACCGATCGATGAAAATCAGATGAACGCTCTGGAAGAACCGCTCGCCAAATTCGGGGGATCGCAGGCTTTCGCCGATCACGAACCGCATGAAACGGATCATCTCCGGATTGGTCAGATAGCGCTGCGTGCCCAGAGCGATCTCCAGCAGCACCTCGTCAGGATGGCCGCCACGGCTGAGGAGCCCTTCGAACTCCTGCATGTCGCGCTCGAACTGGCTGGTCATCACGGCCTGAAGCAGGCCGCGCTTGTTGCCGAAGACGTCGTAAAGGGTGCTGAGCGAACCACCGGAGCGGGCGACGACATCCGAAAGGCTGACAGCGTCGTATCCCTGTTCGAGGAACATGTCGCGGGCCGCCGCGAGCATGGCTTGCCCACGGCGTCTGCGCCGGTCGTCTCCGTCTATCTGGGGCAAGGAGCCCCCGGTTTTCGTCATGGCTGTTCCTCGTCTGAATCAATCATAGGACGGATTGACAAGAAGTGTAATCACTATTACACATATTGCAGTTGCGAAATCAGATTGGGTCCATTAACCCGCCCACGTCGTAAACCTCGAAATCGCCGCCGGTATCCGGTTCTCACCCGCCATGGATTGGGTGTGGGCCGCTTTCGGCATTGACCGACCCAGGAGAACCCAGTGATCAAACAGGCATTCAAGAGCCGGGTCACACCATTCGCATTCCTGATCGCTGGCCTGGTTGCCGGCTGCGGAGAAGACGCGCCGCCCGCGCCGCCGCCGCCGGAGGTTGGCGTCTATGTGGTCCAGCCGACCCAGATTGCCAACATCGTCGAGTTGCCGGGCCGTGTTCAGGCGGTGCGGACGGCCGAGGTCCGGGCGAGGGTCGATGGCATCATCGAACGCCGCCTTTATTCCGAAGGCACCGATGTGGCGGCCGGAACGCCGTTGTTCCAGATCGACGCGCGTGAAAAGCAGGCCGAGTACGATGCCGCCGTCGGCGCCCTGAGCCGTGCCCAGGCCGCCGCGAAGAACGCGGCGCAGGTGGTGGAGCGGTACGCGCCGCTGGTCGACAAGGAAGCGATCAGCCGACAGGAATTCGACGCGGCCGTCTCCGCCGCCGCCCAGGCCGAAGCCGACGTGCTCTCGGCACAGGCCCAGGTCGAGCGCGCGGAGCTGGATCTCGACTACACCATCGTCTCGGCGCCGCTGGCCGGCCGCGCCGGCCGCGCCCAGGTGACGGAAGGCGCGCTGGTCAAGGCGTCGGAGGCCACTCTGCTGACGACGATCGAGCAACTTGACCCGGTCTACGTGAACTTTTCGCAGTCGGCGACCGATCTCCTCAAGCTGCGGCGCGACATCGCGGAAGGACGCGTCAAGTCGCTGCCGCTGAACCGCATCAAGGTAACCCTGGTGCTCGAGGACGGCAGCGTCTATGAGCGGCCGGGTCATCTCAACTTCCTCGATATGTCGGTGGATTCCTCGACGGGGACCGTTTCCCTGCGCTCGGAATTCCAGAACCCGAACCGTTTGCTGCTGCCGGGGACGTTCGTGCGGGCGCGGGTCGAGGGCGGTATCATCGAAAACGGCATCGCCGTGCCGCCACGGGCGGTGCAGGTCAAACCGGAAGGCGCGGTCGTCATGGTGGTCGGCGACGACAACATGGTGTCCGCGCGCCCGGTCAAGCTCGGCGACCTCCAGGGCGACAAGTGGGTGATCACCGATGGGCTGAAGCCGGGCGACCGGGTGGTCGTCGACGGTATCCAGCATATCCGGCCCGGCGCGCCCGTCCGTATCCAGGGCGCCAAGCCCGTCGCGCCCGCCGCGACCCCCGCCGGCTGACGCTCGCGTCCCGCACCCAGAAACGCAGAGAACCAGATGCCCCGCTTTTTCATCGACCGGCCGATCTTCGCCTGGGTGATCGCCTTCAGCATCCTGCTGGGCGGGTTGCTGGCGCTGCGCTCGCTGCCCATCGAGCAGTATCCGTCCATCGCGCCCCCTTCGCTGACCATCTCGACCAGCTACCCGGGCGCCGATGCGTCGACGCTGGAGAAGAACGTCACGTCCGTCATCGAGCAGGAGCTCAACGGCGTCGAGGGCTTTCTCTACATGTCGTCGACGAGCCAGTCGGACGGATCGGCGTCGATCTCGGTCACCTTCCGCTCGGGAACTGACATCGACGTGGCGCAGATGGAGGTTCAGAACCGCCTGAGCCGGGTCGAGCCTCGTCTGCCGGAGGAGGTTCGCCAGCAAGGCGTGCAGGTCAACCAGGAAGACCAGGGCTTCCTGATGGTGCTGGCGCTGACATCCCCCAGCAATGAGCAGACCGAGCTGGAGATGGGCAATTATGCGTCCAACCGGCTTGTCGACGAGCTCAAGCGGGTGCCAGGCGTCGGCGACATCCAGCTGTTCGGCTCGCCCTATTCCATGCGTATCTGGCTCGATCCGGAGAAGCTGGCCGGCTACAACATGTCGCCCGCCGAGGCGCTTGCCGCCGTGCGCGAGCAGAACAGCCAGACGGCGGGCGGCCAGATCGGCGATCAGCCGACGGTGCCGGGTACCGAGATGAACGCGGTGGTGGTGACCCAGAACCGGTTCACCAATCCGGAGCAGTTCGCCCAGATCATCCTGCGCGCCAATCCCGACGGCTCGACAATCCGCCTCGGCGATATCGCGCGCATCGAACTGGGCGCGCAGAACTATGTCTCCAAGGCGACGCTGAACGGCAAGCCCATGGCCGGCATGGCGGTGCAGCTGCAGACCGGGTCCAACGCGCTCGCGACCGCCAAGGCGGTCAAGCAGCGGATGGAGGAGCTGTCCCGCGACTTCCCCGGCGACATGGTCTGGAGCGTGCCCTACGACACGTCGCCGTTCATCCAGATTTCCGTCGAGGAAGTGGCGATCACCCTGGTCGAGGCCGTGGTCCTGGTCTTCCTGGTGATGTACCTGTTCCTCCAGAACATCCGTGCGACGATCATCCCGACGGTCGTGGTTCCCGTGGCGCTGGCGGGCGCGTGCCTCGGGCTGTCGCTGTTCGGGTTCTCGATCAACGTGCTGACCCTGTTCGGCATGGTGCTGGCCATCGGCATCCTGGTCGATGACGCCATCGTCGTGATCGAGAACGTCGAGCGGCTCATGCGCGAGGAGAAGCTGTCACCGCGCGATGCCACGATCAAGGCCATGGAGCAAATCACCGGCGCGTTGATCGGCATCACGCTGGTGCTCGTGGCGGTGTTCATTCCCATGGCGTTCTTTCCGGGCTCGACCGGCGGGATCTATCGTCAGTTCTCGGTGACCCTGGCCATTTCCATGGCGTTCTCGGCGCTGATGGCGCTGACGCTGACGCCCGCCTTGTGCGCGACACTGCTGAAACCTCATAAGGAAGGTGACCGTCGTTCCGGTTGGCTCGGGCCATTCTTTCACCGCTTCAACACGGTTTTTGGCAAGGCAACCGACCGGTATGAAGGTGTCGTCAGCCGGATGATCTCGCGGCCCGTGCGGTGGCTCGCGGTGTTCGTGGTGCTCGTCGGGATCGTCGGCCTGATGTTCGTGAACCTGCCGTCGAGCTTCCTGCCGGACGAGGACCAGGGCTTCGTGGTCGGTATCGTGCAGGCGCCGCCGGGTGCCACCTTCGAACGTCTGGAAGGCGCGGTGGAGCAGGCGCAGCAATTTCTTCAGGCGCAGCCTGAGGTCGAGAGCGTCGTCGTGATCCGCGGCTTCAGCTTCTTCGGTAATGGCCAGAACGCGGCGATGATGTTCATCAGTTTCCATCCTTGGGACGACCGAACGAAAGCAGAGAGCAAGGCGAATGCGCTGGTCATGCGCTTCATGGGCGGCCTGATGCAGGTGAAGGGGGCGCAGGTGTTCGTGCTCAACCCGCCGCCGATCCCGTCACTCGGCAATGCGAGCGGCTTCAGCTTCCGGCTCCAGGACCGAGGCGGGCAGGACTATGAAGCGCTGCTGGCGGCGCGGAACCAGTTGCTGGGGCTGGCATCCCAGAGCGAGGTGCTGACGGGTGTTCGCCCGGAAGGCATGGAGGATGCGCCACAGCTGAAGGTCCAGGTCGACCGGGTCAAGGCCCGGGCGCTCGGGCTGCAGATCGCCGATATCAACAACACGCTGTCGATCGCGTTCGGCTCGTCCTATGCCAATGATTTCAACTACCAGGGACGCGTGCTGCGGGTTCTGTTGCAGGCGGAAGCCTCTGCGCGCATGACGCCGCAGGACATTCTGAATCTGCGCGTCAGGAACGATCAGGGACAGATGGTGCCGTTCTCGGCCTTCACCACCGCGGAATGGACGGCCGGTCCCCCGCAGCTGAAACGCTACAATGGCTATCCAGCCATGAGCATTTCCGGCGATGCGGCGCCCGGCCGGTCCACCGGCGAGGCGATGGCCGAGATGGCGAGCCTCATGAGCCAGCTTCCCGATGGCTTTGGCTACGAATGGACCGGCATTTCCTATGAGGAGCAGCAGTCGCAGGGGCAGGTCCTTTCACTGATGCTGCTGTCGCTGTTGGTGGTCTTCATGGTTCTGGCGGCGCTTTACGAGAGCTGGACCATTCCGGTGGCCGTCCTTCTGATCGTGCCTCTCGGCGTGCTGGGCGCCCTGATCCTGACCTGGGCGCGCGGCCTTTCGCTGGATGTGTACTTTAATGTCGGCATGATCACGATCATCGGCCTTGCCGCCAAGAATGCGATCCTGATCGTCGAATTCGCCAAGGATCTGGAGGCGGAAGGCAAGGGGACCGTGGAGGCGACCCTCGAGGCGGTCCGTCTGCGGTTGCGACCGATCATCATGACGTCGCTGGCCTTCATCCTCGGCGTGATGCCGCTGGCGCTGTCCTCGGGCGCCGGTTCGGCGAGCCGGGTCGCCGTCGGCACCGGCGTCGTCGGCGGCATGGTCGCGGCCACCGTGTTCGGCATTTTCTTCGTGCCCGTATTCTATCTGTCCGTACGGCGCTGGCTGAGCCGGCGCAAGGACCGGGAGGAAATCCGTCATGTCTGATCGCGCTTCGCTGCGTCTTCCTTCGGCGGCGCTTGCCGGTCTGCTGCTGGCGGGCTGCACCATGGCGCCGCCCTATGAGCAGCCGATCGCGCCGGTGGCCGCCGTCTATCCCGCCGAGGGACAGCCGGAGAAGGATGTCATCCCGGCGAGTTCACTGGGGTGGCGGGCATTCTTCGGCGATCCTCGCCTCGAGGTCCTGATCGATGCGGCGCTGGCCAACAATCGCGACCTGCGTATCTCGGTCGCCAGGATCGAGGAAGCCCGTGGCCAGTACAGGATCCAGCGCGCCGACCTGTTGCCAACGGTCAATGTCCAGGGATCCGCGCTGCGGGCGCGGAGCCTGTCATCCACCGGCGGCACCGCCACCGGCGGTCTCGGCAATGCGGGGACCGTCGAGACGTACTCGATCGGCGGCGGCATCAGCAGTTTCGAACTGGATTTCTGGGGACGCGTGCGCAGCCTGAGCGACGCGGCGCGCGCCAGCTACCTGGCAACGGTGCAGGCCGAGCGGGCGTTCCGGATCAGCCTGATCGCGGATGTGGCGAGCACTTATCTGGCGCTGCTCGAGGCCGATGAGCGCATCTCCCGCGCCGAAGCGACCGTCGACAGCCGCAACACGGGTCTCGACATCGCGCGAATGCGCCGTGAGGCGGGGGTGACGTCGGCGCTTGACTACCGGCAGTCCGAAACACTGCTGACCCAGGCGCAGACCCAACTCGCGGCATTGCGCCGCACGCGCGCGAGCCTGCGCAATCAGCTGGACGTCCTGATCGGTGGTCCGCTCGAGGCGCCGCTGCCCGACCCGCTGCCGCTCAGCGATCAGCGTCTGACCTCGCAACTGGGCGCAGGATTGCCATCGGACCTGCTGCTCAACCGCCCGGATGTCCTGGAAGCGGAACAAGGAATCCGCGCCGCCAGGGGCAATATCGGCGCGGCGCGGGCGGCATTCTTTCCGCGTATCACCCTGACGGGATCGGGCGGTTACGAGTCCATAGAATTGCAGAACGGGCTTGGTCAGGATGGGGTGAGCTGGAGTCTGGGCCCAGCGTCACTGACCTTGCCCATCTTCGATTTTGGCCGCAACCGCGGCAATCTGGACGTGGCCAAGGCGCGCGACAACATCGCCGTCGCGACCTACGAGAAAACCGTGCAGAACGCGTTCCGCGAGGTCGCGGACGCGTTGGCGGCACGGCGGTATCTCGCTGACCAGGTGGCCGCGCAGGAGCGGGCGCTCGTTGCCCAGCGCAACAGCGCCGAACTGGCCCAGATGCGCTACCAGAACGGGGTCGCCAGTTATCTGGAGGTCCTCGACGCCGAGCGCAATCTATTCGATGCGGAGCAATCGCTGGTCGCCGTCCGGCGGGAGCAACTCGATAATCTGGTCTCGCTCTACGTGGCGCTGGGTGGCGGCGTTACTGACTGATCCGCGTCAAGGCGGCCCGCCAGCGCGGCGAGGCCCACCTGCCATCGCTCGGCGAGCCGTAGCTGGAACGGCGCCAGAGGAAAGCCGTGGCGGGCGGCATGGTTGCGCGGAATGGCGTCCCAGCCACTGTGCTCCACGGTAACGCGGGTCTCGCTCCCCAAAGCCTCGAAACGGACGTCGACCCGGGTGGTCTGGTCGGGCGCGAAATCGGCCTGCCGCCATGTCAGGGACAGACGCGCGCCCGGCTCCCATACCAGAATGCGTCCGATCTCGAAAACGGCGCCGTCTGGGTAGGTTTCGAGCAGCCGCCCGCCGGCACCGCCCTGGAACGCAAGACGGCCCGGCTCGCGACGCGCGGTGACGAACAATGGGCTCGGGCGCCACCAAAGGCCGATCTGCTCGGTGAAGACCTCGAACGTTCGCTCCGGGGAGGCGCTCACGCGCAGGGAGACGATGACGCGCGATGTCATTGTCCATTCTCTACATGGCGTTTGAAGGCGGTGAGCTGGTCGCTCCACAGCCGTTCGGTTTCCTCGAGCCATGCGCGCACCTGCGCCATTGGTTCCTGCCGCAAGGCATAGATGCGGACGCGGGCATCGAACTCGGGGTGGGACTCCGCAACGAGTCCGGCTTCCCTCAAGGTCCGAAGATGCCGGCTCATGGCCGGAGGACTGAGGCCGGTCGCATCGGCGAGGTCACCGGCCCGCAGGGGTCCATACCGAAGCAGGTCGATCACCCGCCGCCTATGCGGGTCGGCGAGGGCGGCGAGCGTGTCGTCGAGAGCTGTGCGGGGCAGCGCGTGCGTCACGCCCAACCCTCGATGGTCAGCCCGCTGGCGTCTTCCGCCTCTTCCCGCGAGACGGTGCGCACCGTCTGGCCGAAACTCCAGACGTGCCCTTCAGGATCCCGCACCGAATAGGTCCTGTCGCCATAGAACTGTTCCTCCAGTTCTCGCACGATCACCGCGCCCGCTTCGAGAGCCCGGGCACGATGGGCCTCGATGCCATCGGCCAGTTGGATATGCAGCGACTGGGTGTTACGGTTTCCAACGCTGGCAGGACTCGCGACATGGTCCGCCCACTCCGCCCCGACCATGATGTAGCCGTCGCCAAAGCGCATCTCGGCATGGGCGAGGGCGCCGTGCTCGTCGGTAATGACCATGGTCCGATCAAACCCGAACGCGGTTTCGATGAAGTCCAGAGCCGCGAGCGGATCCTTGTAGAAGAGCGCTGATCCGATAACGGCACGCCTGAATGGGTCTTGCACGGCATTCCCTTTCCGCATTCATTAATATTTATCAATTATGGAAAATAATTGGTGAGGCGCCGTATGGCAAGTCAGTTCGACGCGGAACCATGCCGCCCTTTTAGCGTTTCCATCCGGTATCATCATCAGGAGAAGACCATGCGCCGTCTCGCAATTCTTGCGCTGACAGGGAGTCTGCTGTTGCCGGTCGTCGTTCACGCGGAAACCGGCGAACTTCCCACCGCGGCGATCGCGCCCACGATGTCATTGTCTTCGGAAACGTTCGCCCGCAATGCCAGTCTCGCGGGCCTGTTCGACCTGCAGTCCGCGGAACTGGCGCTGGAACGGGCCAAGGATGCCGACATTCTGAAGCTGGCTAGGGAAATCGTCGAGGAACAGTCCCTCGCCAATTCCCGCCTGCGTGCGTTCGCGCCGAGACATTCGGTTACTGAGTTGAGCGGTGAGTACGCGGCGAGCCTAGAGCGTCTGAAGGCGGCCAAGGCCGAGGAGTTCGACGCCGTGTTTCTGGAGCTCCAGAAGGCCTCCCACAGGAAGACCGTTGCTCTTCTCGAGCGCTATCAGCAGACCGGTGAAGACGACATGCTCAAGGCGTATGCCTCGGAAACGCTGCCGTTTTTGAAACTGCACCAATCCCGTGTCGAGAGCCTGCGATAGTCTGAGCCCGACCCGACTGGTAATCAGATGGCTGTGACCACGGCCGGCAACAGAACGGCTTGGGGCGTCAAAACACATTCGCTTTCCGGCAGCACGGGCGTTGGATAGTCCGAGACAGCTGCACATCTGTAGACGTCAGGGTCCCCGGTCGGCGTGGCGACGCGGAAGTATATGAGCCAACCGCCCGCCGTCCTCTTATATGCCCGCGCATTGGCCTCCAGCGTTGCATGCCGATTCCTCAGAAGCGCGGCCGTATCCAGATTGTCGCACTCGCCTGCGGCACCGGGCGTGGCAAAGGCGAGGCAGTCCCAAGGGCCGAGGGTCAGCGGCACCGACGTATCCGGCGGTAGCTCCGTATAACCTTGGGCCGCGACGAACCGTTCGGCGCGCTGGACAGCGTCCCGGGCGTCAGGATCGTGCACAGGGCCGACGCGCGGCTCGTTCGCGTGCACGCAGCCTGCAAGAAGAACGGCCAGAACCAAGACAGCTCCGCGCAGCAGACCCGGTCGGATGCTGGCCTTGGTCGTCATGGCGTCGGGTAGGCTCACGGTTTCTCCCTGCGTGCGCTTGTCGGGACGGTGCATCATAATGTACCCGAACCCTGCTTCGCCAGTCTCGCGGTAGAGGGCAGCCTGAGGGCGGCGAAACGGCCTATTCTCGGGTGGGTTCGAATTGTTTGACGTGGCTGACCGCTCCCGGATCGGGCATTGTTGCGACAAGAGGCCGATTACGAAAGGGGCGCCAGATGGATCATGGCGAGTACGATAAGCCGGTCGTGGAGGGCACCGCGCACGGCAAGATCTCGGGGCGGCGGGTGCGCCGACGCCGGCTCAAGCTGGCGGGGCCGGAGGAGTTTTCCGACAAGTCGCGCGTCTTCATGTACCAGATGTCGGAGATGTTGTGCCGTATCCTGCCTGCCTATAACAACTATTTTCAGGGCGACATGGCCAAGTTCCTATTGGTCAACGCCTTGGCCGCCGCCAATGTGCAACGGCTGATGAGTTCGCCTCTGAGCCAGGACTACGAGAGTATCGGGACCCGAGTGCCGGCGGATCTTCAGGTGCCCGCCAATGCCTTGTCCCTGGCTGAGTCGACAGGCATGCCCCGGGAGACCGTGCGCAGGAAGCTGAAGGAACTGCTGGCCAGCGGCATGCTGGTAGAAGATGAACGCGGCGGATACCGGTTGCGGCCAGGCGCTCTCCAGGCAGAAGCATTGCTCGGTATCTATTTCGCCAATTTCAAAGCCATGGCGGACGTGATGGAGGCTTGTCTGGAGGCCGGCCTGATCGACGGCGACCTTTAGCGGCATGCCCAAATTGGGTAGAGGCGGGGCCGAAACGGTCGCAGTGTATAATAGGATTTCTTCATCAACTTGAGGTTGAGGGGGCTGTGTGCTGGTAACAGCGCACAGGGAGCGGGCGAGGTCGTTCCAAGTAGCAGCGGTGAACGGCCTCGTTTCTCTTGATCCGAATTTCCCGAATTTTCCAGCAGCCCAGACCATTGCCGAAAGCATCCGCAACCCCGGATGCTTTCGGTTCTTTTGG
The DNA here is from genome assembly GCF_039655775.1 of Iodidimonas sp. SYSU 1G8. Lineage (NCBI taxonomy): Bacteria > Pseudomonadati > Pseudomonadota > Alphaproteobacteria > Iodidimonadales > Iodidimonadaceae > Iodidimonas > Iodidimonas sp. SYSU 1G8. The sequence goes on from NZ_JBBYXJ010000002.1 coordinate 1,541,869, forward strand.
CCGCACTGGAACCAGCCCGCGCGCGAGCCGTTCCTATCATCATGATGTACCGAAGAAAATCCCTATCCGGTGAGTCCATTCGAGACCGACGAATGGGTCAAAATCTAGCGCTCATGGGCGTATTCGCCGCAGGGGTCGTGGTGCTCTACTTCTGGGGGCTCGTTTCCACGGTCAATCGCACCTTCGGTTCCGACAAATAGCGTTTCTGGAAACCCGGAAACATGTCCACCCTTGAGGCGTGGTCTATGACGAGGCTCCCCTATCACCAAGGAGAAGCTCAATGAGAACAGGACGTATCGCGCTCATCACCGCCACCGTTTTGGCCGGTTCCACCGGGTTCGCCTGGGCGGGAGAGAAAGGCGCGCAGGGGATGGCACAATGGTGCACCAACGACCAGGTCATGGCCACGAAGGACAAAGTCTACGATCCCAACTGTCCGGGAACCGAGGTGAAACGCAATGCGGATGGCACATGGGGCAGCGCGCCCTCCGCCATGGGTACACCCGGCGGTGCCGACATGAATTCCAACACTCCCAAGGAAGGGACCGGTACGAAGCCGCCCACTGGCGCCTCAGGGACGAGAGGAACCAGCAACTAACGGGGCCTGAAGCGAACGGGCAGTGATTTGAGCCGGCGATGCAGCAGGCTGGGATGATGTTCCAGCGTATCGTCGGCGACTGCCAACTGGATGTCGTACAGCCGTTCGAGAAGTTGGGTGAATGCGCTGGTCATTTCCTGCCTGCCCAGCATGGCGCCAGGGCAAAAGTGAGCGCCCGCGCCGAATGCCAGATGCGCGCCGGAATTTGTGCGCATTACATCGAAGCGCTCGCCATCCAGGAATTTTTCCTCGTCCCTGTTGGCCGACGCATACCGGGCGATGACGACCGCGCCTTCCGGGATGACCGTGCCCCCCAGTTCCACGGTCCTGGTGGCCACGCGCAGCAATCCCTGAACGGGTGATTCCACGCGTAATACCTCCTCGACAAAGTTTCGAACGAGCGATGGGTCACGGCGAAGCGCGTCCTGCTGTTCAGGGTGTCGCAGCAGCAGCAGCAAGCCTTCCGCGATCGCACCGGTGGTGGTGTCATTGCCGCCGGTAAGCAGCTGCATCATCATGTCGAGCAGTTCGTTCATGGACAGGGGCTCGGCACCCTCGGGTACGGCAACCAGATCCGACAGCATGTCTCCGCGCGGTCTAGTCCGCCGCTCCTCGAAGGCCGCGGCGAAGTAGGTTTGAGCCTCAAGGATGAGACGTGCGACCTCTTGTTCCCTCTCGGGTGTCATCAACATGCCAAAGCTGTCCATCAGCGCATCCGACCAAAGCTTGAGCTTCCCCACATCCTCGCGCGGAAGGCCGAACTGGTCGGCGATGACGAGACAGGGCAGTGGAACCGCAAAGCTGGTCACAAAGTCCACTGTCGCGCCGGCCCGTCCCTCATCAAGCAATTTGTCGACCAGATCAGCGACGATGCCATCGATATAGGGGGTCATCTCGCGAACACGGGAGGCGGTAAACGTCCGGTCGATCGGGCGCCGATAGCGTCCATGGAGCGGCGGATCGGTCCGCTGAAGGGTCGGTACGGTCACCCAGCCTCGGGTGCGGTACATCTCGTCGATGGTCGGATTGATCCGGCCAAGGGAGCGATCCCTCGCGGCAGCCGAGTTGTTCGAGAAGGTCACGGTGTCCTTGAGAACCGTCTGCAGATCCCGGTAGCGGCTGATCACATAGAAGCCGGTTTCGGGCATCCGGTAGACCGGACAGTCGCGGCGCATGGCCGCATAGAACGGGTAGGGACATTCGCGCACAGCCGGATCCATCAGGCTGTAGGCGTCAACGGGAAGGCGTTCTGACAGATCGGTCAACGGTGGCTCCGTACGGGTGCGGCAATGGACATTACCGCCCTCGCCATTATACTTCCCGCAGGCGGGCCTACGGGAACTCTCGATCCTGCTAGATTTTGGGGAGGGGGTTAGTGGGGAAAAATTATTATGAAACGAGCGCTTAGGGCCGCGGTCGCACAGCTGCGCGCGGCAGAAACCCTCGAAGAAGCCATCCCTGTCCTGAAGGGGGCCGGCGAGTTGCTCGGCCTGCCCATGGTCACGGTGAATGGCGACTATTCATCCAACCGCCTGCTGGGGGACGGCACGGGGGGCACCCTTGCCGCGGCGCTTGGCTGGTCTCCGGATATCCTCACCGGCTGGTCCTCGGAGGAACTGACGCCGTTCAGTCCGGTCGGCGCGGCCTGCAGGCTGTCGTCGCTGCCCTTCGCCTGGCGCAGCGACAGCTTCGCCTGTCCGGTGCCGACGCGGATCGAGGCGCCGCAGGAACGGGTGCTGGATTTTCTCGCCGAACTGGGCGTCACCGGCGGTATCACGACGCCCGTGCATCTGCCGTTCAGCCGGATCGGATCGGTCACCTGGTTCAGCTTCGACCGGAAGTTCAATTTCGACCGGGTTCTGGAGGCACACAAGGACAGTTTCATTCTGCTGGGCCACTACTTCATGGCGCTCGCCGACAGCGAGATGGAAAGCCTGGCGGCAGAACGGGCGTTCAGCCTGAGCCGCCGGGAGATCGAATGCCTGACCTGGGTGGCGCTGGGAAAGACGGATACGGAGATTGCCGCGATCATCGGCCGTTCCATGTCGACTGCCCGCTTTCATGTCGACAAGGCGGTGGCGAAGCTGAATGCCGTCAGCCGGACGCAGGCGGTCGCCAAGGCCGCGCAGCTGGGCATGATCGGCGCCGTCATCTGAGAGCAAAAGAAATCCCCCGCCCGCGACATGCGGACGGGGGAAGTGAAGGGGAGTGACCGGCGCACGAGACGCCGGCTCTCCGATGAATTCTAGAAGTGGAAGCCGACCTCGATGCCGATCTCGCGCGGGGCGCCGTACATGGTGTAGGCCCACAGACCGCCGACAGAATTGCCGGCATTGCGCTTGATCTGGTTCAGCAGATTCTTGGCATAGAGGGTGACGCGGTAGCGCTCCTCAAGATCGCGCCAGGTCAGGTTGGCATCCCACAGGGTCCGCGCCTCGAGCTGGGTGTAGAGCGAGTTGTAGACCAGCGTCTCGGACACCGACGAATAGTTGACGGTGGTGTTGGCGGTCAGCGTACCGCTGTTGCCAAGCAGCATGTCGTAGGTGATGCCGCCGCTGAGCTTCCAGCGCGGCGAGAACGGCACCGTGAGATAGGCGATGTCCTCGGTGACCGGATCAAGGATTTCGTCGCCGTTCAGGTCGAGGACGAATTCCTTGTAGTCATGATCCAAGTAACCGGCGCTGAAGTTGAAGCGCAGGTTGTCGGTCGGCACCCAGGTGGTCTCCAGTTCGACGCCCCAGGCGCGCGACTTGCCGGCGTTGACGTTGATGACTTCCTGCGTGGTGACGCCGGCGCGGTTGGTGAACGGCACGGACTGGGCCCGCAGCAGGTCGCTGAAGCGGGTGTAGAAGACGGCCAGGTTCGTGCGCAGCGTGTTGTCGAAGAAATCCGCCTTCAGGCCCGCTTCCAGGTTCCAGTTGGTTTCCGGATCGTAAGGGCGGCAGGTCTTGACGCTGGAGCACTGCTCGGTGAAGCCGCCGGACATGTAGCCGGTCGAATAGCTGACATACGCCATGGCCGTATCGGCCAGCTTGTAATCGACGACCGCGCGCCAGGTGATCTTGTCCCAGGTGCCCTTCACATCATCCAGCACCAAGTCGAAGGCCGAGTCCGGCAGGGGCACGGTGAACGGATCGATCTCGTTGATGCTCATGCCCGAGCGCGACACGGCGTTGGAGCGTGCATCGAACAGGCAGTTCGACAGGCTCGGCGGCTGGGTGGCGTCAAGCGGCCGGATGTCCTTGTAGGGCGTCAGCGCGGTGCAGGGGCCGCCCGGGTTCTGGCGCCGCGAGAACAGCTTGCGGTCGTAGGTGTAACGGACGCCGCCGGTCAGCTTGAGCCGGTCGGTGACGTTGTAGGAGCCGTCCAGATAGAAGGCATAGCTCGACTGCTTCTGGCCCACGGCGGTGACCGCGGCGTCGGTCATGGGGTCGAGGTCGAGGTTGATGAAGCCCCGATCGTCAAGGAAGGGATTGCCGTTGGTGGGACGGCCGAAATAGGCATCGGTCTGCGGCAGCAGGCCGGTCAGGCCAGCCAGCGAATAGGCCACATAGTTGAGGTTGTCCTCGCTGTAGACGCCGCCGGCAACGAAGTTGAGCGGGCCGTCGAAGGTGGTGGCGGCGCGCAGCTCCAGCTGGAGCTGGTTGCGCTTGCTGTTGCGGCTGGCGTCGAACAGGGTCGCGAACGCTTCTCCCGAATAAGTGCTGGGCAGGATTTCGGTCATCTCGCGATAGCCGGTGATCAGCTTGAACGTCACGTCGTCCAGATCCAGGCTCTGGTGCAGGTGGTAGCCCTGCACGTCGACCCGGTGACCGGCGGGCACGCAGATGCCGCGAGGGTTGCCGCCGATACAGTTGTTGCTGATGCCGGTGCTGAGGCGTTCCTTGCGGCTGAGACCGACGGTGTTGACGCCATCGAAGCCAAGGCGCGGCAGCAGCATGTTCTGCGGCCCGCTGAAGGGATCGATTTCGCCGATGGCGGGCGATTCATTGACCACGGGCGGGCTGTCCGACCGGTCGCGCAGGAACTCGAAGATGAAATAGGCTTCGTAATTGTCGCTGGGCGTGAACAGCGCCTTCACCTTGCCGGCGAAGACGTCCGTGCCGTTCAGGTGTTCGCCCGCGCGCTGGGCGGTGGTATCCAGCTCGGGCGGCAGAGGCGGATTGACCGTGGGCAGGCCGTAGGCCGCGTAGATCGGGATGTTGTTCGGGAAACCGCTGGCCGGTTTGTTGTTGCGGTAATAGCCATCGTCATAGTCGTAGATGGCGGACATGCGGATGGCCAGCTTGTCCTCGACGATGGGGACGTTGATGGCCACCTTGCCCGATGCCAGCTTGGCGCCGTTGACCGAATAGAAGCCGGTCTTCAGCTCGATGTCGCCGGAGAACTCGTTGATCACGGGCCGCTTGGTTTCGATGACGATCGCGCCGCCCGTGGCGTTCTTGCCGAACAGGGTGCCCTGCGGTCCGCGGAAGATTTCGATCTGTTCAATGTCGAACAGGTTGACGAACTGCGATTGCACGCTGTTGAGGCCGAATTCATCGACCAGAACGGCGACCGACGAATTACTGGTGACCAGGATCTGGTTGCCGCCCGTACCGCGGATGCCGCCCGCGACGGCGCGGAAGCCCGCCACCGGATTCAAGGTGACGTTCGGCGCCAACTGGCTCACGGCGGTGATGTCGGTCTTGAACGTGTTCGCCAGTTGCTGGTCGGTGATGGTCGACACGGCGAGAGGTGTTTCCTGCTGGTCGGTTTCGCGCTTCGTGCCCTTGACCGTGATGCTTTCGAGCGCGCCGATGGACGCCCTTTCCGGCGCTGCCGCCGGGGCGTCTTGCGAATGAGCCGGCAGGGCAAGCATCGCGCCCGCGACACCGGCCGAAAGCAGGCCTGTCCAATGTCTGGCATGTCTCATCTGTATCTCCCCATGGGTGGCGGATCCTTGATGGACCCATTTTTTGGCCTTCTTCGAGGCATCCGCTCTGCGTAGCATGGGGTAAATCGGAGTGGCCACTGGCGATTCCGTCAGTTCGGACGCTTTTGTGAGGAAAGCCTAAGAATTTGATTTCTTTGTTGAAATCTCTGGCTTGACCGATGCCTTCCGGATGGTCGAGGCGAATTTTTCTTCGTGTATGAATTTTATCAATTGCGCGGGAACCGTGGCCGCAACACGGCGTTTAAGGCGGGTCAAGAGGCCAGCACACCGCCTCTTTCTTGGAACGAACCTGTTCGCCCATTCCAAAGGCTGTTCACAGCTCCCAGCCGGGATCGAGGGTTTGAAGGGCGCCGCGGATCACCCAGTCCGGGCGCCTTTTCCTTTTCCGCCCTCGAGATATGCCTAGCTCAGCCCGAACGTGAGAGACACTCGCGAGGGTTTTGGCGATCCCTTACGGGTGAGGCCACCCCTCCTTAGAGATTGTTCGAGCAACCTGCGCGATGGTGGCTTCCCGGTCAGCCGCGGCGGCGTTGGTTTCCGTCAGATAGACGGCGAGCAGAACCGGCGCCCGGCCCTGTGGCCACAGAATGGAGATGTCGTTCGTGGTGCCATAGGCGCCGCCGCCGGTCTTGTCGCCGACCTTCCATGCGGCGGGCACGCCGGCCCTGATGCGGTTGTCGCCTGTCTGGTTGGCGACCAGCCAGTGGGTGAGCATGCGGCGGGAGGCCGGGGAAAGGGCGTCGCCCAGCAGGAGGCGGTGCATGGTCGCGAGCATGGCCGCAGGCGAGGTCGTGTCGCGCGGGTCGCCCGGCGTCGCCTCGTTCAGTGCGGGCTCGATCCGGTCGAGGCGGGTGATGTCGTCGCCCAGGGACCGCAGATAGCGTGTCAGACCTTCCGGCCCGCCGAAGGTCGCGAGAAGCAGGTTGGCTGCGGTGTTGTCGCTCAAGGTCATGGTAGCTTCGCAGAGCGCGCCGATGGTCATGCCAGTGCCCAGCCGCGGCGCGGTCGCCGGCGAGTGGGCGACGATGTCGCCCTTGCCATAGGTCAGCACACGGTCAAGCGTCTCGTCGCCTGCGTCGACACGGGCCAGCACATAGGCGGCGGCGAGGAACTTGAATGTGCTGCACAAGGGAAAGCGTTCATCGGCCCGGTGGTCGATCCGCGATCCGGTTGCCGTGTCCAGCGCCGCGACGCCCAGCCTCCCGCCTTGGGTGGCCTCCAGCTTGGCCAAGACAGTGGACCCGTCAAAAGCGGCGGTGCCTGCGAGACCATTCCTCGCGATCAGGCCGGTGACGGACAGCGACAGACCGGCGCGCAGGAACGAACGACGAGATAGCATCAGAAGCTCCTTTCAGGGGAGCGGAGGCGTTGAGATGAGATCGGGTGCATGGAGACTATGTCGGGCAGGCGCTGATTGAATGCAACGTCTCGCGCCTTCTCAAAGCTCGATGGACCCGGAAAACGCATACGTTCCCACTCCAGCGGGGCAAGTCACCGACGATATTGGCTGTTACGCCGGAGTGGCAATGATGCTTCCGAGAGAGCATAAAAAATCAGACAAGATTGACTGTAAAAATCTTGTAATATCGTTAATATTGTATATAAATCAATATCTTATAAATAAAAATTCTCCGCAGATGTAAAAATTAATCATTGATTAATGCAATTTTTGCGGGTTACCCTTGCGTTTATGGACGCTGGAGTGAGCCTTGTAGACGAGCGCTTGCGGGAACGGAGCGCCGATCAATCCACGACTCATGGATCCACCGTCCGCTAAACGGGGGAGGGACGTATGGTTACCGGGTCTTTCGCGCGGTTGATCAGGCCGCGTGTGTTTCACTCACTAGTGGTTGCTTTGCCAGCCCTGTTGCCCTTCGGAGGGGCGGCGATTGCTCAGGACGAGGCGCCGACGCAGATGGCGCAGGCAACCGCCGCCGACGTGTCGCGAAAGGCGGGGCCAAGGCTCGAGACGGTGCTGGTGACGGCGCGCAAGCAGGAGGAGTCGGCGCAGGACGTGCCGGTGGCAATGACCGCCCTGACCCAGGAACTGGAGCAGGCGACGGTGCGCGACCTGCGCGATCTGAACGGCTATTCCGCCAACGTGCGCATCGACAACGATCCATCGCGCGCCGGTGCGGCCGCGATCACCATTCGCGGCATCAGCCCGACGCGCACGGACGACAATTCGTTCGACTCCCCGATCGCCATCATGATCGACGGCATCTATCTGGGGTCGCTGTCGGGGCAGATCATCGAGAATTTCGACATCGAACGCATCGAGATCCTGCGCGGCCCGCAAGGGACGCTTTACGGCCGCAATACGGTGGGCGGCGTGCTGAACGCGGTGCGCAGCCGGCCGACCGGCGAGTTCGGCGCCAAGCTGCAATACACATTCGGGCGCTGGAACCAGCATGAATTCAGGGGCGTCTTCAACGCGCCGATCGTTCGCGACAAGCTGGCGGTGAAGGGCTTCTTCACCAACTTGCAGCGCGACGGCTACTACAAGAATGAGTATCTGAATTCGACCCAGCCGCAGCGCGACTACATGAACTACGGCCTGACGCTGCTCGCCACGCCGAACGAATGGCTGGAGGTCAAGCTGACCGTCGAGCGGTTCGAGGACCACAGCCAGGGCGGCGCCTATCTGACCAACTGGAACTTCGCGCCCGGCGTGCTGCCGGCGACGGGGCGGCCGGAAGATCCCAACTATGCGGGCGGTTTCCTGTCATGCTTCCTGCCGGGCCTGATCAGCGCCGTCCCGAGCGTGCCGTGCCGGACCCAGGTGGATTTTCCGCGCAAGACCATCGCGACCGACCTGCCCAATCCGGGCCGTGTTAACACCAATGCCTACACGCTTGATGTTTCCGCGAGCCTCAGCGAGGAGATGAAGCTGGTCGGGTTGTTCGGCTACCGGGACATGAAGGAGTACCGCAAGTACGACTTCGACGGCACGAGCGTCGATCACATCACCATCGAGCGCGATAACGAGTTCGAGCAGTTCAGCGGAGAGTTGCGCCTGGAAGGCAGCTGGGACACGTCGATCGGCAAGATCAACGCGCTGGTCGGCACCTATTACTGGAACAGCAAGTTCAACCAGAACTGGGTTACCGGCGGCGATTTCTGGACGTTCATCGGCGCCTTGAGCGGGTACTCGCTTGCGGCCAACAGCTGGCTCGATCCGTCGCTGGCCGGCTTCACAGGGTACAGTACTCCGGTCGAGGCCTGTCTTGCGCCGCGTCCCGACGGGTCGAACGTGAAGGCGCTGTTCGGCCAGGTGGAGTGCGACAGGGGCGCGGGCGTGCGTGCCTATGGTCCCAAGCTGGTGCAAAAGCTGTTCGAGGACCAGAAGACCACGTCGCAGGCCGCGTTCGCCCATGCCGACTGGGAGTTCATGCCCGGCTGGACGCTGGAAGCGGGTATCCGCTGGACCTACGAGAAGAAACACTTCATCGCGGCCCAGGCCTATCTGGCGCCGCTCGACCGGGTGGATGAGGTCGGTTATCCGGCCTATGCGGACCTGAAGAACAGCTGGAAGGACATTTCGCCGAAGGTCGGCCTGTCCTGGAAGGCGACCGACAATGTCATGCTCTACGGTTCCTATTCGGAAGGCTGGCATTCGGGCGGCTTCTTTGGCGTGAACCAGAACGTGGCCGACTTCGAGCGTGACCAGTACGATCCCGAGCACTCCCAGTCCATCGAACTGGGCCTCAAGGCGCAATGGTTCGACAACCGATTGCAGACGAACATCGCGCTGTTCCGCAACACGTTCAAGAACAAGCAGGAACAGGCGGTCCAGTTCGACGACTCCACCAACACGGTGGCCACGGTGTTCAGCAATGTGGCGAACGTCGTCTATCAGGGCATCGAGGGCGAAATTCAGGCCGCGGTCACCGAGAATTTGAGCCTCTTCGGATCGGTGGGGTATCTGGATGCCAAGTACAAGAACTTCTTTACCGATGTAAACCCGAACGACAATTGCACGGGCGCGCCGGAATGCATCGTCGATGCCAGCTATCTCAGCCCGCGCAATGCACCCAAGCTGACCGTGGGCATTGGCGGTGCTTTCACGATACCGCTGGGGCCGGGCGATCTGCAGATCAATGCCAAGTACAGCTATATCAGCAAGGTGGAAGGCAATCTGCTGAACCAGACGCTGGGTCGGGTACCGCCGCGCGACGATCTGAGCGCATCGGTCTCCTATATGTGGGAGCGCTACAAGGTGACTGTGTTCGGCCGGAACCTGACCAATGAACGCTACGAGACGCCGTCGATCATCGCGCCGCTCTTTGCGGCGGGCACGGTGGGCGAGGGTTGGAGCTGGGGTATCGAGGTGAGCGGGGAGTTTTGAGCCCCACGACCCGAGGGCGCGTCGCCGCCGGGCGGCGCGCCTCTTCAGCCATTGCTTTAGCCGGCGAAGAGACGCGCCAGCGCGACTTCCCGGCGGGACATGAAGCGGGCCGATTTCGCGGCTTCGTAAATACCGGAAAGTGTTTCCGCCTCGAACGCGTCGAGGACCTTGCCGTGGACATAGCTCTTGCGGACGATGGTGGGGGTATTGCCCAGCATGTCGGCAATTTCGCTCATCACCGCCTTGATCTGCCTGCGGCGGGCCGTTGGCGAGGATGCCGGTTCGCACAAGCCAAGCTTCTCCGTCGCGGCGGCGCTGGCGGCCATGGTCCGGAAGGTCTTCGCCGTGATGGGAACGCCGGAGATTTCCTGGAGATAGGCATTGGTGTCGCCAGCATTCACCCGGCAAACCTTGCCATCCTGGTTGCGATACTGAAAAAGCCGCGTTCCCGGCAGATCGAGCCAGTCCGGTATGGCCCGGGCGAGCAAGGGGATACGGGCGGAAAAGGCGAAAGCCTTGCCGCCCTTGCCGCGAAAAGACACATCGAGCCATTCTTCCCGGTGCTGGACGTTGCGCTTGAGCAGTGTCGATGCGCCGCGGCTGCGGCCCGAATGGACATAGTTCTCGCAGCCGATGCGGATGTGGGTGCGGTCGATCAGCATGACAATGCCAGCGAGCGCCTTGCGCGCGCAGGTGTCGGGCAGCGCGAGATCGGCACGGATACGCCGCCTGATGCGCGGCAGAACGGCGCAGATCGCGGCGAGTTGGCCCGCCTTGTTTTCCTCGCGAACGTGTTCCCAGTCGGGATGATAGCGATATTGCACGCGCCCTGCTTGATCGCGGCCGATGGCCTGAAGGTGGGCCTTGGCGTGGGCCGCGATACGGACGTCTTCATATGCGGGCGGGATGGCCAGCCGCCGGATGCGATCGAGAATGGCGGGATCGTTCACACGGCATCCCGAGGCATCGAAATAGAGGTAACCGCGCCCGCACCGGCGCCGGAGGATAGGCAACGAGTCACTCGCGACGAGCTTCAGTCCCTTGGGAATCGAGGCGGCGATCGTGGCGTCCATGCGGGAGTCTCCAGAGGCGCTGAAGGAACGACCCGTCAGGGTCACCGGTTCCACACTCGACAGCTCGGCGCAAAAGACGGTCTGTCTTGCTTTTATTCGTCAATAGAGACTTTTTAAAACTGTTGTTTTATATAGAGATAGCGGGTTAGATAGAATTTGAAATATAAATTAATCATTGATTAATGCGTTTTGACCGGGCTACCGTCATGCCATTCCGCTGGCAGTGTCGGCCAGGCGAGACCGCGCCGTAGAATGCGGGTCCGCTATTCCCGGCAGTCGCTGTAGGGCGGTCATCCCTGGGGAGGGAAAATAATTCATGAAACTAACAAGTAGCCGTCAGGGCTATCGGCCATTTACATCCTCGCGTGGGCTGTTGCTGTCGGTAGCCGCCATAGCAATCGTGGGATGGGATGCCGCGCCCGCTTTTGCCGCAGATCCGGAAACAGTCATCGTCAGCGCGCGTAAGCGCGAGGAAGATGCCCAGGACGTGCCGGTCGCGATGCAGACCTTTACCGCGGCCGATGTCGAACAATATCGCGCCGTCGATCTCTCGAAGATCGGTGAAATGGCCAGTCAGGTGATCATGGTGCCGGCCGGTTCCGGCGCCGGTGCGTCTTTCCACATCCGCGGCTTGGGATCTTCTTCAGGCGATCCGGGTATCGATTCCAGCGTGACCGTCAATATGGACGGCATGCAGATCAATCGCGGGCATATCATTCGCGCCGGCATGTTCGACGTCGGTAGCGTGGAAGTGTTGAAGGGGCCGCAGGCCCTGTTTTTCGGAAAGAACAGCCCTGCGGGCGTCATTTCGCTGACCAGTAACGGTCCGGGTGACGAGTGGGAGTTCATCGGCCGCCTGTCCTACGAAATCGAAGCCGACGAAATCATCGGCGAGGCGATCGCGTCCGGTCCGATCAACGACAAGGTAGGCCTTCGCGTCGCCTATCGCGGACGTACTCAGAAGGGCTGGCTGAAGAATGTCGCGGGTCCGGTCACGGCGCCGCTCCCGTTCACGCCGGGCAATCCCTACGCCAACGAGCCCTACGATTTCCCCGGCACTACCGATCCGCGCCGTGGTTCGCAGGAAGAACATATCGGTCGTATCACGTTCGCGGTGGAGCCGAGCGACAATTTCGACGCGACGCTCAAGGTTCTGGGCGCCAAGTACAGCGATGACGGCTCATCCACCAACGAGGTCATCTCATGTTCGGGCCCGAAGCCAATCACCATTCCGCTGCTTAGCGGGATCACGCTCGTCGATCCCTATGGCGATTGCGAACAGAACGGCGTCATGTCCCAGGGACAGTTGCCCGACGAGATCATCGCCGGGTACGAGGGAACGGAAAAGAAGGGCGGTCAGACCTACACGACTGTGGATACCGTCCTGACGACCCTCAATATGAACTACACGACGGACAACTTCACACTGACGTCCCAGACCGGCCTGTACTATTACGATTACGTCCGTTGGGACAATTTCGATGGCACGTCTCAGATCCAGTTCATGGGTATCCAGCTCGAGAAGAGCACGACCTGGAGCCAGGAGTTGCGCCTGCTGAGCACGTTCGACGGGCCTTTCAACTTCATGCTCGGGGCGTTCTACGAACACGTATCGCGCGATTCCGACAACCGCGGCAAGATCGCGGCCATCGGTCCCGATCCGGTGACGGGCAATACCAATAACTGGGGCGGCGAATCCACGATCAAGGGCGATACCTATTCGGCATTCGCGCAAGCGATCTGGGATGTGACGCCGGAACTGGAACTGGCGGCTGGGGCGCGCTACACCAAGGAAAGCAAGTCCTCGGTGCAGGTCAATACTTTCGTCAATCCGTTGATGGAGTTCTTCTTCGGTAATCCCGCGCTCCCCTTCATGAAGGCGGAGAACGATCCGATCTTCAGCGAGTTTAAAGATGACGACATTTCGCCGGAAGTAACGCTGACCTGGACGCCGATTCCGGAAGTGACGCTCTACGGCGCGTATAAGACCGGCTACAAGTCAGGCGGCTTCTCGACCAACACGGTTATCGCCTGGAACGCCGACAGTGATTCTGTCCGTTTCGACGCTGAATCATCCGAGGGTTTCGAAGTGGGCCTGAAGAGCACCCTGCTCGATGGAAGACTTCGCCTGAACCTTACGGGCTATCGGTACAGTTTCAGCAATCTGCAGGTCAGCGCATTCGATTCCGCCACCACGTCGTTCCAGATCCGGAACGCCGCGAGCGCCCGGACCACTGGTCTGGAACTGGAGACCAACTTCCAGGTCACGGATGAACTGATCCTACGCGGACAGGCCGGCTACAACCGCGCCCGCTATTCCGAGTTCCCTGGCGCGCCTTGCTATCGCGGTCAGTCGGTCGCGGATGGCTGCGTGGGCGGGGTACAGGACCTGACCGGGCGTCCTCTGGTGTTCGCGCCGGACTGGTCGGGCAGTGTCGGCATCTCTTATGACGTGCCGGTGTTCAATGGCTGGAGCCTGGGTCTGAGCAGCGATCTGGTCTTCTCAAGCGGTTACTACACGGCGCTGGCCAACGACGACCGTGCCCGTCAGGGCTCGTATCAGAAGATCAACGCCAGCATCCGGCTCTATTCGGATGATGACCGTTGGGACTTTGCCATCATCGGCCGCAATCTGGCCAACGAGCGCATCCTCGGTGGTACCGCGGATAAGCCGGGTGGTCTGTCCGGCGATATCTTCGGCAACTCGCTGCGGGCGCGTGAGATCACCTTCCAGGTCACCTCACGCTTCTAAGCGTGCACATAAAGGAAGGGCGTGGGAGGTTCCCACGCCCTTCGCCCGTGATACACTATCTGTTCAGCGGCCCGCCAGCGGACGTCGAAGATCCGGGGCCGTCAGCTCGGGGAGATGACAGTGCCGCAAACGAACACCTACATCGATTTTGGAGCGGGCTCGCTGGCGGTTCCATCCAAGCGGGCGACGTTGGACGCATTCCGCTACACGTCTCACGCATTCATGATGCAGGAATGGAATGCCATCTGGACTCGCACATGGCTTCTTGCCGGTCTTGCGCTGGACGTAGCCGAACCGGGCGATTACTTCGTCTTCGATATTGGAGCGGAATCGATCATCGTCAGCCGAGCGGAGAACGGCACGGTGGCGGCGTTCTACAATGCCTGCCAGCACCGGGGAAACCGCATCGTCACCGCTGAACGGGGAGCCGCCGCAGCGATCACTTGCCCCTATCATGGCTGGACGTATCATCTGGACGGCACGCTCAAGCTCGTCCCGGACGAGGAACGTTTTTCTCAGGGCCTTCCGGTGGAACGGTTATCGCTGAAACCGGTCAAGGCCGAGGTGTGGGCCGGGCTGGTCTGGATCAACATGGATCCAGACGCCGCGCCGCTGGGCGATTTTCTCGGGCTGGTGCAGGGGCAACTGGCGCCGTACCGGTTCGAGGACATGGTGCTGGTCAAGGACCAGACAGTGGCGCTTGATGCCAACTGGAAAACCTGCGTCGACAATTTCAACGAACAGTACCATGTGGATTTCATCCACCCGCAGCACGCCAGTTTCGTGGACTGCCGCGATGCCGCCAACGAGTTGTGGCCCTTCGGTCATCGCCGCGTGCTGGTCGAGGGCTATGTCACCAATCCGCGTTACGGCGTGCCCGAGGAGTTGCCGTCGTTGCTTCAGGCGGCGATCCGGCCTTTGGGACTGGACGCGGAAGATTTCAGGGGCAAGGTGCCGACCCTGCGCAAGGCGGTCCAGCAGCGCAAGCGCGAGGTGGGCAGGGAACTGGGCTTCGACTATTCGGGCTTCACGGACGATCAGGTGTCCGACGTGCTGCAGTACGATCTGTTCCCGAACATCATCATGACCATCAAGCCGGAGGAATTGTGGGTGATGCGGCCGCGGCCGCATCCGACCGATCCGGACAAGTGCTTCTTCGACAAGTGGACCCTGAGAATCCATGTGCCCGCCGACGCCGGGCGCGGATTGAGCCTGGTCGGTGATCCGAACGCGGCGCCGCTAGACAGCTCGGAGCGTCCCGAGCATGAGGTGTTCACGCGCGAGGACGTGATCGCGGGCAGACACTCGATGACCATCACCATCGATCAGGACATCCACTACCTGAAAGACATGCAGGCCGGGATGCACTCGCGTGGGTTCACCCGGGCCTGGCTCAACGAAGACGAGGCACGCGTCCAGCATTTCCACGATTGGGTGGATGTATGGCTGGAGCAGAATCCGCTGCGTCCGGAAGCACGCCTGTCCCGCGCGGCGGAATAGCGATCCACTGCCGAGCAATAGCCGGTGCAACTTTCCGGCTGACCCGCCGTATATGCCAAACCTCTAGTTGCTGTCCCGCGAAGGTTTTCCGGTAATGGAGACGTTCAAGGGCAAGAGGCTGACGTTCAACGTTTCCGCATGAGGAGAGTGTCATGAAACGTTTGGCATATGGTTTGATTGTTGGCGCGGTAGCGTCGATGGCTTTTGCTTTTCCGGCTTCCGCCCGTGACCGTGACGACAATCCGCCCGGTCCGGCAGGAGGTCCCGGGACGAATTGGGAAAATCCGCCCGGCCCGCGCGGCGGCCCCGGCGCATCGCCCGACCGTGTGCGCCGGATTCAGGGAACGGACTACACGTTCGTGGTCCGCGACAACGGCTATTACTTCAATGAACGTTTCGGGTACTGGCATCCTGAGCGTGGCTACTGGAACCAGGCGAAGCGCTGTTGGAATGACCGGGACGATAACCCGCCCGGTCCCGCCGGTGGCCGGGGCACCAACTGGGAGAATCCGCCCGGCCCGCGCGGGGGCCCGGGGGCATCGCCGGACAAGTTCGGCAAGTGCCGCTAGAAGGCATGCTGGTTACAAGGGGAGGCCGGAGTGATCCGGCCTCTTTTTTATTGTCTCAACTTCACCCCGAGGCGGACGTAATCCAGCCACAGTCAGGGGCGACTATCCGATTGTTGGCCTCGTCAGTCGGGCCGCCGCGATCGGATCTGTAGCCCCCAAGCCCATTCCGATCCTGGCGGCCCGACTTCTATTTCGGGCCGGCGTTCACAGAACCAACTCCAGTCCCAGGTTTACCTCGGTTTACGCCGCAGCGGCCGGTCGCCCGACGCGGTCTTGCTGTCGTCGCGCTTGGGGTTAAAGCGCTTGGGACGCTCGGCGCCCGGCTTGGCCTTGGCGAACTTTCCCTTGGCGAACGGCTTGTCCTTCGCCGCGCCGCGATCACGGAAAGACTTCTCCGGGCCGGCATCCTCGGTCCTTGGGCGGCGAAGCGAGATGGTGGGGTCCGTCCGCGCCGGCGCGTCGGCGCGGGGGCCTTGCTTCCATGGCTTCGGCGCGTAGGAGCCCGACTTCTCGGGACGCTCGGGAGCGCCCTTGTCCCGGTATGTCCTGGTTCGCGCGGGCTTGTCGGCGACAGGCCGCTCCGCGCGGGGTTCGCTTGCCGCCGCCGCGCGATCCGTATAGTCGCGGCGCACCTTGGCGTCGCGGCGCTTGGCGCCGTCCCAGCGCTCTTTCTTGCGGGCGGGCTTCTCGCCGCCGAATGGATCGAAGGGCGCGCGTTCCTCGCGGGCATAGTCGGCGGGAGGCGCCGCAGGCGTCTCAACGGGCGCCTGAGAAGGCTCGGGAGCCGCGGCAGGTGCCGGTTCGGGGGCGGCCGCTGCGACTTCCGCAGGCCGTTCACGCCATTCGCGGCGTTCGGGACGCGGCGCGCGTTCGCCGCCATCGCGGTCCTGGAAACGCTCGCGCGGGGCGGGCGCCTCGGCGGGCTGGATGGTGAATTCCTTCTCCTCGGATTTGGCCAGCGCCGACTGGAAGCGCTCCGCCATGTCCTTGGAGATTTCGAACTTGGTCTCCCGGTCGAAGATGCGAATGGCGCCGATGTCGCGCTTGGTCACGTGACCCAAACGGCAGAGCAGCGGCAGGATCCATTTCGGATCGGCGTTCTTCTGGCGGCCGACGTTGAGGCGGAACCAAGTGGTTTCGCCGACGGGCCCTTTGTCGTCGAAGCGGCGCTCGCGCGGCTCGCGGGCGTCACGCGGCGCGCGATCATCGCGGCGCGGCTCGCGGGAGCCGCCATTGTCGAACAGGTCCTCGGGCTCGGGCAGACGCGAGCGCTGGATGCGGGCGAGGGCGAGGGCGAGCTGTTCGGGCGTGCGGCCTTCGAGCAGGGGCTGAACCAGGCTGAGGTCTTCATCCGGGCCGGCGTCGTTGAAGATGGGGTCGAGCAGGAAGCGCTCGTTATCGCGCTTGCGGATTTCCTCGGCGGTGGGCGGGCCGGCCCAGACGGCCTCGACACCGGCCAACGACAAAAGTTGCTGGGCGCGGCGGCCGCGCGTGTAGGTGACCAACAGGACGCAGACGCCCTTGCGTCCGGCGCGGCCCGTGCGGCCGCTGCGGTGCAGGAGGGTTTCCTTGTTGTTCGGCAGATCGGCGTGGATGACCAGATCAAGCTGCGGCAGGTCGAGGCCGCGGGCGGCGACGTCGGTGGCGACGCAAATCTTGGTGCGGCCATCGCGCAGCGATTGCAGGGCGTTGTTGCGCTCGTTCTGGGTCAGCTCACCGGACAGGGCGACGGCGGCGAAGCCGCGCTCGACCAGGCTCGCGTGGAGATGACGGACTGCCTCGCGGGTCGAGCAGAAGACCAGGGCGGCACCGGCATCGAACAGGCGCAGGACGTTGACGACGCCCAACTCGACCTCGTTCGGCGCGACGCGGATGGCGCGGTACTCGATATCGGCGTGAGGACGGTTTCGCTGGACGGTGTCGATACGCAGCGCATCTCGCTGGTAGCCGCGCGCCAAGGCCGCGATCTCGCGGGCGATGGTGGCGGAGAACAGCAGAGTGCGGCGCTCGGACGGCGTCGCGTCGAGGATGAACTCCAGGTCCTCGCGGAAGCCGAGGTCGAGCATCTCATCGGCTTCGTCGAGGACCACGGCGCGCAGTGCGGACGTGTCGAGACGGCCGCGCTCGAGATGGTCGCGCAGACGGCCCGGGGTGCCGACGACGATGTGGCAGCCCTGGTTGAGCGCGCGGGCTTCCTGCCGGGGGTCCATGCCGCCGACGCAGGTGACGATTTTCGCGCCGGTGTCCTCGTAGAGCCAGCTCAGCTCGCGGTGGACCTGCAAGGCCAGTTCCCGGGTGGGGGCGATGATCAGGGCCAGCGGCTCGGCGGAGAAGCCGAAGCGTTCCTCGTCGCCCATGAGGGTCGGCGCCATGGCAAGGCCGAAGGCCACGGTCTTGCCCGAACCGGTCTGCGCCGATACCAGAAGGTCGCGTCCTGCTGCCTCGTCCGCGAGCACGGCAAGCTGAACCGACGTCGGTTCATTGTAGTCGCGCGCGGTCAGAGCACGAGCAAGAGCAGGATGGGTCGCAGGAAACGGCATATTCTCGATCTCAATGACAAAAGGACCGGATCCGACGGGAATCCGGCAAGGGCGCGTTCATGCGCCGAACGACCGGCAAGCGCAACCGGTTAGTGCCTCTTTGTTATGCAGCGCGTGCGTGGCAGGCCAGTGAGACCGGGTCTGCGCGGCAGACGAAAGGCGGTGAAGGCCGTATCATAGCACAACTGACAGGGGATCACCGCATGCGATTGGACGCGGCGCAGGCCGCCGACGAGACCAAAGGGAAGACTATCATGAAAGCGATCGCCATCCTCATGATGACTGGGACGCTCCTGGCGACCGGCGCGGCGCGTGCCGAAGCGATGCTGGAGGACTTCTCCTATCCGTTCGAGGTGAAGCGCCTGGTCCTGCATTCGCAGCGTCAGTCCCTTTCCATGGCCTATATGGACGTCAAACCCGAGACGCCGAACGGCAGGACGATTGTCCTGCTGCATGGCAAGAATTTCTGCGGCGCTACCTGGGAGCGGACCATCGGCGCCTTGCGCGACGCAGGCTACCGGGTGGTCGTGCCGGACCAGATCGGGTTCTGCAAGTCGAGCAAGCCCGAGGCCTACCAGTTCAGCCTGACGCAGTTGGCCGCCAACACGCGGCGTCTGCTGTCGGAACTCAAGATCGAAAAGCCGGTCATGATCGGCCACTCCATGGGCGGCATGCTGGCGGCCCGGTATGCACTGGCCTATCCGAGGCAGTTGGCGGGATTGGTGCTGGTCAATCCCATCGGCCTGGAGGACTGGCAGGCCAAGGGCGTGCCGCCGGCGACGGTGGACGAGCTCTACCGGAGCGAGCTGAAGACCGATGCCGAGCGGATCAAGGCCTATCAGATGAAGGTGTATTACGACGGCAAGTGGCGGCCCGACTATGACCGCTGGGTCGACATGCTGGCGGGGATGTATGCGGGAGCGGACGGCGCCAGGGTCGCCTGGAATCAGGCGCTGACCAGCGACATGGTGTTCTCGCAGCCGGTGATACACGAGTTCGGACGGATCCGGGTGCCGACGACGCTGATGATCGGCATGAGGGACAAGACGGCCATCGGCCGGGACAGGGCGCCGCCCGAGGTCGCGGCGGTCTTGGGGAATTATCCCGAGTTGGCGCGTGAGGCGGCGCAACAGATTCCCAATGCGCGCCTGCTGAGTTTCAGCGATCTGGGTCATTCGCCGCAGGTCGAGGATCCTGAGCGGTTCAATGCCCGTCTGCTGGAAGGCCTGACGCTGATGGGGTATTAAGCGTCTTATTACGATTTGAGAAAGTAATTGTCGCTAAATTTCATCCTGGAGAAGCCGGCCCATTGACGGCGATGCCAGTTTGGCGCTTCTAGCGCCCATGACACAGGTATCTCCAAAGGGCTCGTATCATCTCCAGACCGTCTCCCGGGCGCTGGACGCGCTGCGTCTGCTGGAGGAATCGGGTGCGCCACTTTCGCAAACAGAAATCGCGGAAGCGCTGGGCGAGCCGGTGCCGGTGGTATTCCGCATCCTGCACACGCTCGAAGGACACGGCGTCGTCAAGCGCGGCCGGGACAAGCGCTACGTACCTCGCGGCAGGGTGGAGGCGGACGGGCTGGGGCGGCCCCTCGATATTCTGAGAGTATTGTCGGCGGCCGGGAGCGCGGGGGCGCGCAGCGAGGAGATCGCCGCGCGACTGGGCCTTGAAACCCGTCTCGTGGGGGAGGCGCTGGTGGTGCTGGCGTCGCGGCAGCTCGCCGCGGTTTCCGAAGGCGGGACCTGGACATTGGGTTTCGGCCTGATCGAGCTGGCGAGACCGCTGCTGCGCGGCACGCTCCGTTCTGCCGTGCGACCGCTGATGGAGCGTCTGCGGGACGAGAGCGGTGAAACGGCGACCCTGTTCGTGACCTCGGGGGATCGACAGGTCGTCCTCGACATCGCGGCAAGCCGGCAACCCCTAAGATACGAGTTGGAGATCGGCGCGGTGTTCGTTCTCCATCGAGGCGCGGCCGGGAAGGCGGCGCTGTCGGCCATGGAGGATGCGGATGTGAAGCGTATCCTGGAAGGCTCGGACCTCAAGAACGCCGAGCGCCGGCGTGTCCTTGCGGATGTGATGGACGCGCGGCGTCGCGGGTTCGCCACCTCGCTGGGGGAGCGCTTGCCGGGTGGCGCGGCGGTCGCCGCTCCGGTCCGCGACGAGAGTGGCCGTGCCGTGGGCGTCCTGGGATTGATGCTGCCGGCATTCCGCAACGAACCCGACCGTCTGCCGCATCTGGGCAAGGTCCTGGCGGGGCATCTGGCCCAGCTGGTGTTGCCCGACACACTCGCGCCTGCCAATTCATAGGAGGACCTTATCGTGATCAGAAACCCCGAGGCGTTTGACCATTTCCTCTCTCATGTTCGCGAGTGGGTGCGCGGCTATGCCATTCCCAACGAGGAACGCGTTGCGCAGGGCGAGTTCATGCCCAAGGACATCTCACAGGAGATGGCGCGGCAGGGATTCTTCGGCTGGAGCATTCCCGAGGAGTATGGCGGCGCCGGGCTGACGGCCGAAGAACTGGTGCTGGGCGCGCTGGAAATCTCGCAGTGCTCGGTGGCGTTCCGCGCCCATGTGGGAACCAATACGGGGATCGGGTCCGAGGCGCTGGTGGTCGATGGGACGCCGGAGCAGAAGCGGCGCTATCTGCCGAAGATGGCCAGGGGCGAGCTGATCGGCTGCCTCGCCGCCACGGAACCGGAGGCTGGTTCGGATCTGACGGCGCTTCAGACGACGGCGCGGCGGGATGGCGAGCACTACGTTCTGAACGGCACCAAGGCGTTCATCACCAATGCGCCGGTCGCCGACCTGTTCACGGTGATGGCCCGGACCGAGGAAGGCACGAAAGGCGCGGGCGGTGTCAGCGCGTTCATCGTCGAACGGGAGTCGCCAGGCCTGAGCACGGGCAAGCCCTACCGCAAGATGGGCCAGGAAGGCGCCCCGGTATCGGAAGTGTATTTCGAGGATTGCCGCATTCCCGCCTCGGCGCTGATCGGCGGAGTGGAGAACGTCGGCTTCAAGACGACCATGAAGGTTCTCAACAAACAGCGGCTGCATCTGTCGGCGCTGTCCACCGGCCCGGCGATCCGCATGCTGGACGAGGCGGTGCGGCATGCGCTGACCCGCAAGCAGTTCGGCCAGGCCATCGGCGAGTTCCAGCTGGTGCAGGGGCTGATCGCCGATTGTCAGACCGAAATCCACGCGGCCAAGGCGCTGATCCTCGACACCGCGCGCAAGCGCGACCGGGGCGAGGACACCAGCATGGAAGCGTCCATGTCCAAATACTTCGCCACGGAGATGTGCGGACGGGTGGCGGATCGCGCGGTACAGATTTTCGGCGGTTCCGGATATATCGCCGACTACAGCTGCATCGAGCGGTTCTACCGGGACGTTCGGCCGTTCCGACTCTATGAGGGCACCAGCCAGATTCACCAGACGACCATCGCCCGGATGACGATGAAGCGGGCGATGGCGCAATGAGCGGGACGTTCGACGCCTACCGGATTTTCGAAGACGGCAAGGCGGGGCGGGGCGCGATCATCCCGGTGTCGCCTGGCGAGCTGGACGAGGGCGACGTGCTGGTCCGGACGCTCTATGCGGGCGTGAACTACAAGGATGCGCTCGCGGGAACAGGCCGGGGTCGGATCGTGCGGCGCTATCCATGCATCGGCGGCATCGAGGCGGTGGGGATCGTGGAGCAGTCGGAGACGCCGGCCGTACCGGTGGGCGCCACGGTCATTCTTCATGGCTACGGCATGGGCGTCGATCGGGACGGCGGCCTGTCGCCCTGGGTCCGTGTGCCGGGCGCGTTCGCGACGCTGCTGCCCGAGGGGCTGAACCCGCTGCACGCGGCGGCGATTGGCGTGGCGGGGCATACGTCTGCGCTGGCCCTCGAGCTGATGGAGCTGAACGGGTTGAGGCCGGGCAACGGACCGGTCGCGGTGACCGGCGCCACGGGTGGGACGGGCAGCCTGGCCGTCGCCTTGCTGGCGGGGGCCGGTTACGAGGTGGTCGCGGTCTCCCGCAAGGCGGATGCGGCCGATTATCTGCGGCGGATCGGCGCGGCCGCAGTGATGGCGCCGCCTGAGCGCCTGGAGACGGCGAAACCGCTGGAGTCGGCGCGCTGGGCCGGCGCGGTCGACACGGCGGGCGGATGGCTGCTGGACTGGCTGATCAGAACGATGCGGAACGATGGCGTGATCGGAGCGTTTGGCAACACGGCGGGGCTCGATCTCCAAACATCGATATTGCCATTCATCCTGCGCGGTGTGCGCTTGCTGGGGGTGAATGCCGATACGCGGCCGCCGCAGCGGGAGAAAATCTGGGACAGGCTGGCAACAGGCCTTAATCCCCGGTTCATCGATGACATGGTACACGTCATCTCATTGCACGATCTGCCGGCGTTCATGGAAGACATGGTCGCCGGAACAACCAAGGGACGAACACTCGTCCAATTCGCCTGAGCCCAGAAATGCAGACCAAGACCATGAAGAACGTCGTGACCAAAATGCTGATTTCGCTGAGGAAGGTGCCGCTGCTGCCGACCGGCGAGAGGTACCAGCCCGAGAAACATTACATGCGCGGGCCGGGGCCCGCCTGCGCCGCCAAGGCGCGCCTGAGCCAGGGAGCGCCCCAGTCCGGCTGACCCCGGCTGTGATGCGACCGCCGCGCGGCTACGCGGCATCCCCAGGGGCTTCGTCTTGCACGAGGCCCTTTTTTGGTGCGCGCCGGCTGGCGAGGAATTGCCGCACCTCGCTGGAGAAGGCGACCACCCAGAACGGGTAGGCGCCGATGGCTAGCGCCGTCACGCCGAGCGCGCAGCCGACGGGGCTGAACGATGAGATGATGCTGTAGACGAGGATGACGCCACCGGCGACGGTGATGAGGCCGAACAGCGCCGTGGCGAGGATGCGGGCGAGGCGGTTGCCCCGTGCCAGGCCGATCGCGAGGAACAGGCCGGACAGGGCGATGGCGAGCTGTCCCCAGCTGATGTCCACAGCCGGCGACAGCGAGATGAGCAGTATCTGGGCAGCGACGCCAAAGGCGGCGAAACCACCCAGGATGAACAGAACATTCCTAAGATGCCAAGCGCCGTCCATCATCCGCCCCCAAAGCCGATCATGCCGCGCCCCGAGGATAATGCCCAAAGCACGCGGCCGGAACGGTTACCGGATCAGGCGGTGAAGAAATCGGCGCGAGGCGTGCCGGACGGGTCGTACACCGGCTCGATCAGATCGACGCGAAACTTGCGGATTTGCGACCCCTTGCGCGGATACTTGCGCAGGTGGCCCCCCATGTCCTTGTACCAGTGATTGTCGAAATGATACTGGAGATCGGCGGTCTCAGCCCATTCCTCGTAGACATGGATGCGGCCGGGCACGAAGACGTCCTTTGTCCAGATGTAGTGGATGCAGCCGTTCTCGGTGTAGGCGCCGTCGATATGCGCCTTGGCGGTCGCGATGATATCGGTCACGTCCTCGACGTCGAGATCGATCCAACCTGCGATGATGATGGCCATGAACTTCCCTTTCGTGTGCGCGCGGCCATCCTATCGGCCGCGCGCGAGATGGATGGTGCCGACGCTAGTTTTTGACTTCCACCAATTCGATGATGTTGCCTTCCGGGTCGGCGAAGAAACAAAGACGCAGCGGCCGGTCGGCGGCGATGAGCGCGCGTTCCGACTTGAGAACGGCGCCGGCGGCTTCGGCGGCGGCGAGGGTCGTGTCGAGGTCGTCGCAGTAGAATGTCAGGTAGGCAATGCCGGTGCGATTACTCATCCATTCCGGCGTGGCGGGAATCTGCGGCGCGACGGGCGGGCGGACCAGCTTGATGACTTCGTTGCCGGGGGTCTTGAGCCAGATGTTGATGTAGCCGTCGGGCGCGACGCCGAGGCCGCGGCTGAGCTCGCCGGGAATGTCGGCACGCCGTGCTTCGGTGCAGGACAGCACCTGGGTGTAGAACGCATACATGCGGTCGAGATCGACGACCGGTATTCCGACTTCCAGCGGCATGGTCTGACGCACGATATTCCCCTTTTCTTGCAGCTGGCCGGACGGGTTGGCCCGAGCCGGGCCGAACCCACGGCATGGTTCGCCGGGCATGTTAGTCGCGATGGGACGACGATCCAACAGGAACCCTCTTCCGATACTGATCCAGTGGCATCGGTGCGCCCGTACCTTCGCGCGGCGCGCCATGGCATTCCGGTGGTTCGCCGCCGAGGCCGTGTCCGGCAGGTTTGACGCGGGAAACGGATGCTCTATGGTTCTGCGCTGAACGTGTCGCCGGGATTCTCCGGCGGCGCTTAATCTTGCAAAGGGGATGCGGATATGAGCACGGAAAATCGTCAGTGGGTACTGAAGTCGCGTCCGCCGGGGATCGTCGGGCCGGAACATTTCGAGCTGAAGAACACCTCGGTTCCCGAACCGGGCGACGGCGAAATCCTGGTGCGGACGCTTTATCTTTCGTTCGATCCGACGCAGCGCGGCTGGCTGAACGAAGGTCCCGGCTACATGGACCCGCTGAAGATCGGCGCACCGATGTTCGGCTCGGGTCTCGGCCAGGTCCTGAAGTCGAACGATCCGGCCTTCAAGGAAGGCGATGTGGTCAACGGCATGATGGCGTGGCAGGACTATTCGACCCTGAAGAACGGGACCGGCCTGATGCCGCTGCAGAAGGTGTCGCGGGATCATCCGCTGACCTGGGCGTTCTCGGTCTTCGGCATCACGACGCTGACGGCCTATTTCGGCCTGCAGGAAGTGGGTCAGGTCAAGGAAGGCGACGTGGTCCTGATTTCCGGCGCGGCGGGCGCGACGGGTTCGGCCGTGGCCGAGATCGCCAAGATTCGCGGTGCCAGCAAGGTCATCGGCGTGGCCGGCGGCGCGGAGAAGTGCAAGTGGGTGGTCGAGGAAGGCGCATGTGACGCGGCCATCGATTACAAGAGCGACGACATGGAGGCCAAGCTGCGCGAGCTGGCCCCGAATGGCGTGAACGTGTTCTACGACAACACGGGCGGCCCGATCCTAGATGCGGCGCTGGCCAATCTGGCGCAGGGGGCGCGCGTGGTGATCTGCGGCGGTATCGCTTCGGGCTATTCCGGCTGGGGGATGCCCGACGGGCCGAAGAACTACCTGTTCCTCATCCTCAAGAGCGCGCGCATGGAAGGCTTCCTGCTGTTCAACTATGCGAGCAAGTTCCCGCAGGCCATCGCCGACATCGGCAAGTGGGTCAAGGAAGGCAAGCTCAAGGTCCACGAGACCGTGTCCGAAGGCCTGGAGAACGCGCCGCTGGCGCTGCAGGGCCTGTTCACCGGCAAGAACAAGGGCAAGACGATCCTGAAGGTCGCCGACCCGACCTGATGTCAGCCTGACGCGAAGTCGAGATGGGGCTTGCCGTCGAGCAGTGACGCCAGACGCGCAAGCCCCGCCGACAGACTGGCGCGGTCCGGCGGGCAGCCAATGCAGAGCCGGATGGCTTGCGGCGGTTGTGCCTTGCCGGCCGCGAAGGTCTCGGCGGGCAGGACGACGACGCCGGCCTCGCCGGCCTGGGCGGTAATATCCGCCGCGCGCCATGGCTCGGGCAGACGCAGCCAGGCGTGGTAGCCGCCAATGCGGCACGCATCCCCAAATGTTTCCGAAAGCAGACCCGCTCTTGCCGCCGCTTCCCGGCGATGCCAGTCGGAGAGCGCAAGAGCCGTGCCGTCGGTCATCCAGCGCGCGGCGATTTCCCCCACCAGCGGCGGCGCCATCCACATGGTGGCGCGCAGCGCGGACTGGACGGCCTGAAGGCGGTCTGGTGGAACGCGCAGCAGGCCGATCCGCAAGCCCGGCCCGAGCACTTTCATTCCGGTCAGATAACAGGTCCGTTCGGGGGCAATGGCAGCGATGGGGGGTGTACCGTCCGCAGCAAGGAGGCCGTAGACATCGTCCTCGAGCAACAGCAGATCATGGCGCGCGGCGACGGCGGCGATCTCGCGCCGCCGATGCTCTGGCATGCTCGCGGTAGTGGGGTTCTGCAGCGACGGCATGAGGTAGAGCAACCGGGCGTTTGCGGTCTTGCAGGCGGCATCCAGCGCGTCCGGCCTTAGTCCGTGCTCGTCCATGGCCACACCCTGCAGCCGGAGCCCGAGAAGAGCGGCGAGGCCGCGAAAGCCCGGATAGGTGAGGTCTTCGGTCAGGACGACATCGCCGGCCCGGCAGAACGCCATCAGCGCGATGGTCAGGCCGTGCTGACTGCCGCCCGTGATGAGCGTGGTTTCGGGCGAGGCCGGCGCGCCCATATGGGTGATCCAGTTCGCCGCGGCCTGCCGATGCCTGAGCATCCCTCCGGTCGGCTGGTAGGTCAGCAATTCGCCCAGCATGCTCTCGCTGGACAATGCGGCCATGGTGGCCGAAAGGGCCTCGGCCGCCGCGGGGCAAGAGGCGGGTTCGTTCCGGGAGAGGTCCACGACCCTGTCCGCCAGGCCTGGGGAGGCGGTGTCGGCGACCGCCATGGGCTGGAGCAGGGAGGATGGCGTTGGGCCCGCGCGAACATAGGTACCGCGGCCGACTTCGCCGACCAGCAACCCGAGCCGTTCGGCCTCGCGGTAGGCGCGGGTCACCGTGCCCGTGGTGACGCCGAGGCGCCATGCGAGGTCACGGTGGGTAGGAAGTTTATCGCCCGCGCGCAGCAGGCCGCGGCCGATATCGCGGCGAACAGCCTCGGCAATGGCCGTGTATCGCGGGCCAGGCAGGTCAGAAAGGTCGGGGAGCCACATTGTCATGATGACAATGATTACATTGACCATAACATAGGGTCAATTATGTCTAGGAAACCCTGACAATGTGGCCAGACCTTGCTTTCTTCGGGAATTGTATGCTTACAATCGATCAGTCGGTGTCCGCTTCCGCTCCTAACTGGCGCGGTTGGTTCATCATGGGGTTTTCGCTGGCGTGGCGCGACCTGAGCGCACTGGCCGCGCGGATTGAAGTGGCATGGGAGCGCCAGAGCGAAAGGCGGCGCCTTGGCGCGCTGGATGACCGGGCGTTGAAGGACATGGGGTTCAGTCGCGCGGATGCCTGGCGCGAGGCGTCCAAGCCGGCATGGCGGGATTAGGCCGCCGGTCCGGCGGTAGGGGGAAGTCGTGATCCGTCCAGTGTGAAGCGAAGGAATTCGACCATGAATTCCTCGTCCTCCTCGGCCATTTTCCGCGCCAGTTTCAGCCAGCCGAAGGCGAAGAGAGCCATGAAAGCGGGCACGATGGCGGCCGGCCACAGGGGCCGGCCAGCCTGTTCATCGAGTCCGAAGAGGTCGAAGGCGACAACGAAGCCGATACCCACACCGATCAGGACAAAGGTGAACCAGACGATCAGAAAGCCGACCGCGAGTGGATGCATGCCGAAGCGGCAAGCGAGCCGCGTGCCACCCGAGTCGGTGGAGAAGGTGCCGAAGAGATAGGTCTGGAACGAGTTCCGGTAGGCGATCCGGCGGCGCAGTCGGACGCCTGCTTCGGTAATGGTTCCAATCAGCGGATTGCCGTCCCGGAAGCGGCGGCGCAGATCCGTCACGGCACGCAGGCGTCTGACGCACTCGTCAATGCCGTAGGGTGACTGGATATGGACAGTTTCAGATGCCACTGGTCGTTCCTCTCCACCTGTGTCGAGGTCGCCGACGGTAAGCCTCGGTAAAGCATAGAGTTCCGGGCCATGCTTTGGCCAGAGGAAGTCGTGACCCGCCTTCTGCGTCCTTGCCACGTTCCCGCGCGGTAAATTCCACTGGCGAAGGGGCAATCTCCATGCTCTAACATCGGCCATCCAAGAGTCAGACAAACGGGAGCAGTTTCTTGAGCGAAGCATGGATCATCGATACCGCGCGCACCCCGCGCGGCATTGGCAAGGTCGGCAAGGGAGCCCTGGCCGACGTTCACCCGCAGCGCCTGCTGTCCACGGTCCTCAAGGCCCTGGAACAGCGCAACAACCTGAACACCGATGAAGTGGACGACGTGATCGCCGGCTGCGGCTCGCAGGTCGGCAAGCAGGGCGCGTGCATCGCCCGTATGTCGGCGCTGGACGCGGGCTGGAGCAATCTGGCGACCGGCTTCTCGCTCGACCGCTTCTGCGGCTCGGCCCTGACGGCCGTGCAGCTGGGCGCCATGGGCATCATGTCCGGCATGCAGCATCTGGTGGTCTCGGGCGGCGTCGAGTCGATGTCCTATGCCTCGACCCAGCGGGGCGGCCTGCCGACCATGGACCGCGACAATCTGCACCTGCGTGCGATGCATCCGCAGCCGCACCAGGGCGTGTGCGCCGACCTGATCGCGACGCTGGAAGGCATCACCCGCGAAGACACCGAGAAGCTGGCGGTCGAATCCCAGCGGCGCGCCGACATCGCCATCAAGAACGGCTATTTCGACAACAGTGTCGTGCCGGTCTATCACGAGGATGGCACCGTGGCGCTGGACCGGGAAGAATTCCCACGGCCGCAGACCACGCTGGAAGGCCTGGCGCAGCTGAAGCCGGCGTTCACCGAGCTGTATCAGTATCCGCTGAACGAGGAAGGGCTGACCTACCGAAAGCTGGTCGAGCAGGCCTATCCGGACGTGAAGATCGACTTCATCCACCATGCGGGCAACTCGTCGGGCGTCGTCGACGGCGCCAGCGGCGTGGTTCTGGCTTCGCCGGAATATGCCAAGGCGCATGGCCTGAAGCCGCGGGCGCGCATCGTCACGGTCGCGACCTCGGGCGACTCGCCCGAGCTGATGCTGAACGCGCCGGTGCCGGCCGCGAAGAAGGCCCTGAAGCAGGCGGGCATGACGCTCAACGACATCGATCTGTTCGAAGTGAACGAGGCGTTCGCGGTGGTGCCGCTGAAGTTCATGCGCGACCTGAACGTGGACCCGGAAAAGGTCAACGTGAATGGCGGCGCGATGGCGCTGGGCCATCCGATCGGCGCGACCGGCGCGATGTTGCTGGGCACGCTGCTCGACGAACTGGAGCGCCGTAACCTGGCGACCGGCCTGGTGACAATGTGCACGGGCGGCGGCATGGCGCCCTGCACGATCATCGAGCGCATGTAGGATCATTGAGCCCGCCTCGGCGCTTTGGTGGCGCTGAGGCGGGCAGAAGACCTAAAACCCCGTCCTGCCGTTGCAGGGCGGGGTTTTTTCTTTAGAGCGACGGGTAGTCGGTGTAACCGGCGGCACCGCCCGAATAGTAGGTCTTGAAGTCGGGTTCGTTGAGCGGGGCGTTCTCGGCGAACCGGCGCGGCAGGTCGGGGTTGCAGATGAACAGCTGACCAAAGGCAATGGCGTCGGCTTCGCCGGCAGCCAGCGCCTGCTGCGCCGTTTCCAGGGTGAAGCGTTCGTTGGCGATGTAGACGCCGCCGAACTGCTGCTTCAGTTGCGGGCCGATCCTGTTCTCGCCGACATATTCGCGGGCGCAGAGATAGGCGAGGCCGCGCTTGCCCAGTTCGGTCGCCACATAGCCGAAGGTCGCGGCGGGATCGGCATCGCCCATGGAGTGGGCATCGCCGCGCGGGGCGAGGTGCATGCCGACGCGGTCGGCGCCCCAGACGGACGCGCAGGCGTCGGCCACTTCCAGCATCAGGCGGGCGCGGTTCTCGATGGAGCCGCCGTAACCATCATCGCGCTGGTTGGAGGCGGTCTGCAGGAACTGGTCGACCAGATAGCCATTGGCGCCGTGGATCTCGACGCCGTCGAACCCGGCGCGCTGCGCGTTCTCGGCGCCGCGGCGGAAAGCCTCGATGATGCCGGCGATTTCGGCGGTCTCGAGCGCACGCGGGGTCGGGAACTCGACTTTGGGCCGGACGTGGCTGACGTGGCCTTCGGCCGCGATGGCGCTCGCGCTGACCGGTGGCAGGCCGTCGAGAAACATGGGATGGGAGATGCGGCCCACATGCCAGAGCTGGAGGGCGATATGGCCGCCGGCCTTGTGGACGGCGTCGGTAATGCGCTTCCAGCCTTCGACCTGATCATCGGACCAGATGCCGGGCGTGTCGGCGTAACCGACGCCCATGGGTTCGACGGAGGTGGCTTCGGTGAGGATGAGGCCGGCGGAGGCGCGCTGGACGTAATAGTCGCGCATCAGATCGTTCGGAACGCGGCCTTCACTGGCCCGGCTGCGGGTCAGCGGCGCCATGATGATGCGGTTGGGCAGGTGGAGCGGGCCGATCTGGATGGGGTCGAAAAGTGTTGGCATGGATGAGGCCTTCGAAAGGATGGCGGTGAGGGGAATACCCCAGCGTTGCCGCCAAGGTAATGGCTCGGCGGACGATGGCAAGAGGCTGGTCGTGCTATGCCGTGGTGATTGCCGCACCCGCGCCGTGCATAAATTGTCGGTCTGAATGGGCGGAGAGGCTGATGGCTGTTCGGAGCGTGCGCCACTTCTGGATGGGGCAAAGAAAATTCTTGTCGGAACTTCGCGGAGCCGAAACGGTTCATGAGGTTCCCCGTCCCGCAAAGGTGTCCCATGAAGCTGAATGTGCGTGCCGAGCTTGTCTATGCGTTCCAGTCCGCCACCCAGGTGATGATCTCCATCGAACCGGCACGCTCGCTGGATCAGACCGTGCTGTCGGAACGCTTCAGCATCGCGGATACGCAGGGTCTGGTTCGCGACTTCGACGAGATCACCGGCCAGCGGCAGGTCCGGGCCTGCCTGGAGGGCGAACAGACCATCGTCTACGAGGCGGTGGTGGATAATGGTCTTCGCGCGTCGCTGCCATCGGACGCGCAGGAGCATGTGTGGAACGATCTTCCGTCTGAGTGCTTGCCCTTCCTTCTGCCAAGCCGGTTCTGCCCTTCGGACAAGTTCATGCGGTTCGCCCAGCGGGAATTCGCGGATCTGGGCAGCGGCGGCGCCAAGGTGAACGCGGTGCTGGACTGGATCCATACCCATGTGGACTACGTGGCCGGGGTGAGCACGGCGGAGACGACCGCGGAGCGCACCTTCGTCGACCGGGCCGGCGTGTGCCGGGATTTCACCCATCTGGGGATCACGCTTTGCCGGGCGCTGAACATTCCCGCGCGGGCGGTGAGCGCGTATGCGTGGCGGCTCAATCCGCCGGACTTTCACGCGATCTTCGAGGTTTACCTGAACAATACGTGGTGGCTGGTCGACCCGACCCGGCTGGCGCCGGTTGAAGGTCTCGTCCGGATCGCGAGCGGGCGGGACGCGGCGGACATCGCGTTCATGACCACGTCCACGGCCTGCGAATGCCGCCAGGTGTCGGTCTCGGCCGAGGCGGCGGAGGACCAGTCGTAGGGTTTCCGCTTGAGGCGGTGACATAGGCGGTCCCATGCTGCGTAAATCACCGTGGCGACAGCCGGGTGATTTCAGTCAAATATTTGATTTCGCTGGAAAAATTTATTTCTGTTGAAGCGGTTTCACTACCGCCCCGATGTTACGTAAATCAGGCTGGGAAATCCGGGCGCTGAACGCCGACGCGGCATTTCCCTCCTGATTGATGGCCTGAGGCCTTTTCCTTTTTCATGCATGAGGTGACCGATGGCTTCTATCGGTGAGGTGCTGCTGCGCAAGTGGCCGGGCGCGTCGTGGTCCGTGGCGGGCGACCAGTATTCCGGGTTGACGTGGCTGTCGCCCGGCGATGCGCCGTCCGAGGCGGAAATCCGTGCCTGGTCGGACGCGGTGGATCTGGAGATGGCCTGGGAGCAGGTGCGCGCGACGCGCAACCGCTTGCTGGCCGCGAGCGACTGGACGCAGCTGGCGGATGCGCCGGTCTCAAGCCTGGCCTGGGCGGTGTACCGGCAGGCGCTGCGCGATGTGCCGCAGACCCATGAAGATCCCGCCGAGGTGATCTGGCCCGAGCAGCCGGAGTAGGCCGGTGACGGCGCGGCAGATCTACAAGGCGTCGTCGGCGGGCGAGAGCACCTCGACCGTCGCGCTGGGGCTGGACGGCACACTGGCGACCAAGGTCGCGCTGGAGTGGACGAGCGACGCGGAAGGGTCTTGGATCGTCCTCGCGACCGCCGAGCTCAAGGGTTCCTCGTCGGCGGAAATCGCGCTGGCCTGTATCGGTATCGATCAGGGTGAGGGCGTCGAGCCCGGAATCATCATGGGCGGGATCGCGCCGACCGACACCACCAACTGGTATTCGGTATTTGGCGCGGCCGTGGTCTCGTCGGATGGGCCGGGCGAGACGCTTGAGGTCGCGATCATGTTTGGGCGGCTGGGGCTGGAGTCCGCGACCACGACGATCCGCAATGCGCGGCTGGTGGCGATCCGGATGGCGGACGAGACCACCACCGGGATCGAGAATTTCCTGGGCGATGATTTCCGGGACTTCGACGGCCAGACCAATTCGACCAGCTATGTGGGGATCGGCGATCCGCCGCTGGAGATTTCCACCTATGACACGGACGACGAGGATGTGGAGTTTCTGATCATCGCCCTGGGCACGATCGGCAACACCGGGGCCACTTATCGAAGCGGTATTCGTGGCATCATCGACGGGACGGAAACCTTTGGCGAACTCTATGGCGTGCTGGCGGGCAACGAGGAGTCGATCCCGGTCGCCCTGATGACTCGGACGATTCTGGCCGCCAACGCCAACCATACGATCGACATCGAGCTGAAGACCCAGAACGCCGCAGGCGAGGCGCGCGCGTATGGTGTTATCGTGGCGCTGCGGCTCGACCGGTTCGGCGACTTTGCCTACACGGAAGACACCAGCGAACAGGGCGGGGCAATCGGCACGGCGTACACGACGGTCGAGTCCTTGACCCATTCCATGCTGGCGGGGGATTACCTCGGCCTGATGTCGGCGTCTAACCGCAACATGTGGAACAGCCACGATCTGTTCCTGGAGGGGCGGGCAGGCGGGACGGCGCTGGCAACGACGCAGGTGGAAGGGCGGGACAACACCTCGCCCTATTCCCGCAACGCCAATTTCTTCCTGTGGTTCGGCGATGGCCAGGCGGCCGGATCGAAGAGCTTCGACCTCCGGCACAAGCACGAGCACGCGAGCGGCACCGGCTATACCAAGGATGCCAAGATCGCCCTGCTGGGGCTGGACGTGGCCAGCATGGTGGAGATCGGCGCGCCGGCGGCCGTGCTGCTGCTCGCGGCTCATGCGCCCATGGCGGCGGCGGACGCTCTCGTTACCGCCGGGGTGCTCGCGCTCGCGGTAACGGGCAATTCGCCGCACGTGCTGGCCGATGTGGCGCTGGGGGTACCGGCAGGCTTTCTGACATTGACGGGCTGGACGCCGGGGCTGGGCGCGCCGGCCACGCTGGTGACGGCACCAGCCGCAGCCCTGAGCGTGACGGCGCATGTGCCGTTGCCGAGGGTGGACCGGTACATACCGGTCGCGTCGGGGACGCTGCACCTGTCGGCTTCACCGCCCGCCGTCTGGGTGGCGGCGCTGGTCGCGGCGCCGGTTGCCGGACTGCGCCTGACCGGGCATGCGCCGGCGCGCGCCGGGCCGCTGTGGCGGCCCGCATCCCCGAACATGACCGCCTGGACCCCGAGGGCCAGCGCGGATGGACACTGGACGCCCGTGGCGGGCGCATGAGGAAAGGACGCGACCATGGCTGTGACCATCAGCATCTATGACAGCTTCAAGGAATATCTGGGCGACGGGACCATCGACCTGGACGGGCACACCTTCAAGGTGATGCTGCTGGGCAACGCGGCGTCGTTCGATGCCGGGCATTCGGTGCTGGCCAGCGTGTCGGGCAACCAGATCGCGTCCGGCTCGGGCTATGCGGCGGGCGGCGCGGCGCTGACCGGGGTGAGCTGGGGCCAGACGGGCGGTACCGCCACCTTCGACGCGGACGATGTGACCTGGACGGCGAGCGGCGGGGCGATCACCGCCTACAAGGCGGCGATCTATGACGACACGCCGACCAGTCCGGCGGACCCGCTGGTGGCCTTCATCGATTTCGGCGGCGTCCAGACCGCCAATGACGGCGCGCAATTCAAGCTGATCTGGAACGCGGCCGGCATCTTCACCCTGTCGTGAGCGCGGCGGGCGACGCGGCCCGGCGGCGGCGCTGCATGCGGGTGCTGGGGAAGGTGGGCATGGAGGTGGTGTGCCAGCACATGGCGGCGGGCAAGTCGCTGGGCGCCATCGCCGCCCTGTTGAACATCGAGACCGACGCGCTGCTGACCTTCGTCAAGCAGCCGGAGAACGCGGCCCGCTATGAGGCCGCGCGGGCCGAGCGCGCGGTGGCGCTGGTGGAACAGGCGCTGGACATCGTCGACGCGGCGGATGCGGGCGACGTGCGCATCGTCAAGCTGCGGGTGGACACGCGCAAATGGCTGGCGGCGTATCTGGACCCTGGCCGGTATGGCGATGGCCGTTCCGTGACTGCGAGTGTGGGCGTGGACGCGGCGCATCTGGATTTGCTGCGGAGGATGGCGGGGGGTGAGGAGGAGCGCGAGGAGGATTTGTGATCGGAGATGGCGAAAGCCGATTCTGACCGAGATCAACTCAGAGGGCGTCAATCTCATCCCTCAGGCTGATATTCAACCTTGATAGGAATTGTGCGAAGTCAGTTTTCCACTGCACAAACTCGGCGGCTTCCAATGAGAGAGATGGGTTTGGCGACAAGGAACCAATTGGGCCCTCGACAATAACCCGCCCCGTCTCCATGCAGCAATCTGGGTCCAATACCAGAACTTCACCTTTCACTTGCGCAAATACGTTTACTACTATCGCATCTCTGTCGAGGGATTTCCGTAATTCCGCGTTGCCTGAAAGAATTATAGCCTCATTTGAGAACGCGTCGAGTCTGGTGATCAAATCTGTGTGCTGGGCAGCTAGATTGTCCGAGAAGGCGACTAGCAATGGTTCTATCGCGCTCCATAAGAGCTTGCCTTCAGTAGTCATGATCGACTGGCTTCCTGGCGTTTCCGACAAAGTGTCCTCCAAATTGTTTCTCAAAGATTATAGAAGTGTATGTTGGTTGAGCTACGGGGATCCCGTCTCGTATCCCGATAGAATACCCTGGATGGTTGCGCCGCAATAGATGCAACGTCCGGCAGGATGGTAGGAATCAATGATACTTGCATCCAAGCCTTTTGGCTCGATAATGCGTTGTCCAGTTTGCGGTATGGCGCGAATTTGAGCCATGGTGTGCTTCTAAAAATATCCTATCTCAGTGGAGATGCACGTGTCTCGTCTAAGGGGCTTGGATAAAGGCTTGTAGATTGTGTAAGGTTTTATCTTGTCGATTGTCTCGGGCTGATTGAGCGAGCTCGTTCGCCCCTTGTACAGAAATTAATTTTTTGATGTTTTTTATAGTTCAGCGAGTGTGAGCGTGACCCAACCAATCTCCATCGAATTCAACACCGAAATTCCCGATGATGTCGTCTGGGATGAGGATGGCGAGGAAGTCGTTCATCCGGGCGGCAAGGCGGTGGCGGACGTGCTCGTTGCCCTGCTTGAGGAGGAGGGCTTGTCCGTTTCCGAACTGGACGAGGATCTGGAGCACGAGTCCTGGACCATGGAGCTGGAGTGGCGGGGCGCGGGGTTCCGGCTGCAGGTTCTCCACATCGACACCTGCTATGTTTTCGTCCATGGCGGGCCGTGGCTCCTGACGCGGTGGCTGTCGCGCACGGCGCCGAGGCAGGCCGAGCTGGCGGCGTATGTGGCCGGGCTGCTGCAGACGGATTCGCGGTTCAGCAACATCCGCGTGGCATAGAACCCGGAGACACGCCTCCGGCTCGCGCCTGCCAGAGCAGGCAGGCGCCGACCCTTTTTCCTGATCGTTCGTCCTGAACGCACCGGCACGGCCGGTGCGGCGGCGATCACGTGGCCGCGCGCCGCATCATCCCATCGAGGCCTGCATGACCGATCATCCCGATATCGGCGCGACGCTGCGCGCGTGGCTGGCGCGGTACCGGGGCGATCCGTGCGCGTTCGTGCGGGACATGCTGGGGGTGACGGCCGATCCGTGGCAGGCGGCGCTGATGCGCGCGGTGGCGGGCGGCGAGCGGCGGGTTTCGGTGCGGTCGGGGCATGGGGTGGGCAAGTCCAGCGTCGCGTCGTGGCTGGCGCTTTGGCACATCCTGACGCGCTATCCGCAGAAGACCATCATCACGGCGCCGACCGGCAGCCAGCTGTACGACGCGCTGTTCGCCGAGCTGAAACGCTGGGCGCGCGAGCTGCCGCCCATGCTGGGGCCGCTGTTGGACATCAAGAGCGACCGGATCGAGCTGGCGGCGGCGCCGGCGGAGAGCTTCATTTCGGCACGCACCAGCCGGGCGGAAACGCCGGAGGCGCTGCAGGGAATCCATGCCGAGCACGTGCTGCTGATCGCCGACGAGGCCTCGGGCATTCCGGAGGCGGTGTTCGAGGCGGCGGCGGGGTCCATGTCGGGCCATTCGGCCTGCACCCTGCTGCTGGGCAATCCGACGCGGGGCAGCGGTTTTTTCTTCGACACGCACCACCGGCTGAAGGCGGGATGGTGGACGCTGAAGGTGTCATGCGCCGACTGTCCGCGCGTGTCGCCGGCCTTCGTCGACGACATGGCGGCGCGCTATGGGATCGATTCCAACGCCTTCCGGGTGCGGGTGCTGGGCGAGTTTCCCCGGCGCGACGACGACACGGTCATCCCGCTGGAGTTGGTGGAGGCGGCCATGCACCGCGACGTGAGCGCGTCGGTGTCGGCGCCGGTGATCTGGGGGCTGGACGTGGCGCGGTTCGGCGCCGACGCGAGCGCGCTGGCCATTCGACGGGGCAATGTGGTGCGGGAAATCCGCACCTGGCGCGGGCTGGACCTGATGCAGACCTGCGGCGTGGTGAAGCACGAATATGACGGCCTGGCGCGCGAGGACCGGCCAACGGAAATCCTGGTGGACAGCATCGGCCTGGGCGCGGGCGTGTGCGACCGGCTGCGCGAGCTGGGCCTGCCGGCGCGGGGCATCAACGTGGCGGAGAGCCCGTCGCTGGGCGCGACCTACACCAATCTGCGCGCCGAGCTGTGGTTCAGGCTGAAGGGCTGGCTGGAGGCGCGGGACTGCCGCATTCCCAAGGACGAAGCGCTGTTCGCCGAACTGGTGGCGCCGCGCTATGGCTTCACGTCGTCGGGCAGGATGAAGGTGGAGGCCAAGGAGGATCTGAAGCGCCGCGGCCTGCCATCGCCCGACCGGGCGGACGCGCTGTGCCTGACGCTGGCGACGGACGCCGCCACGGCGCTGTATGGCGCGGGACCGGGGCGCGAATGGAACACGCCGCTGCGGCGGCATATCAAGGGGCTGGTGTGATGAATGGCATCAGGATGCGTTTGGCCAGCGCGTCCCAGAGGGCCGTTACAGTGAAGAAAAATGGCGATTGACGGCAGCGGTGGGACCGCGCCATCGTCGGACCATTGTCTGGAGACTCTTTTTCGACGGGGGCCGCATGCGCTTGATGTTCAGCACTTGTGCCGGCGTGTTGTCGGCGTTTTTGTTCGCTGCTGTCGCAATGCTTCCCCAATCCTCCGCCGCGCGGCCGATGCGTTCGCTGGAAGGCGGTGAAGTACTGGCGAGCGACACGGTCACGACGGGCGGCCGGGTGATCACGGCGGAAGTCCGTAGCGGCCATCGGTTCGACAAGCGCTGTTACTCGGATGATGCGCTCGTCCTTGTCGTGACGGGATTGTCGGCCGCGCCCATATCGAAAGACTACTGTTCGGCCTATGGGATCGGCTGGGTCAAACTTTATGTCGATGCGAAGGGAACGCCTTACCTGTTCCACGGGGTGTTCGTGGGACGCGGGACCAGCGTCAGGACGGAGCATGCCGACGTTTACAGGCTGAAGACCCGCCTCGATGAGCTGGGTTACGTGTTCATCGAGGGGTTCGCCACGCAGTACGAGACCTATCGCTATACGTACGAGGTCAGCACGCCGCCGGAAGGCGGGTTGATCGTGGACACAACGCTGATTCCGCCGGAGAATCCGGAAGGCTGCTGCGAGGATCTGGCCCGTCATCAGCGGTTCCGGTTCGATCCCTAGGGATGGCGGCGCCCAGAAACGCTGCGATCATCTGCCGGTTTACCAAAGGTTCCGGTTCGGGCCCTAGGATTAGGGCCGTGGACCCGTGTCATCACAAGAGGCGATCTTTCGGCCCGGAGCCCGAGTTCGTGCTGTCCGGGCTGCATCTGGCAACCATCACAATCGTGTTTCTGGTCATAATGACGCTTGCCGTTAGATCGCCCGCCAAGGCGAGCGGGCTGGAGCCGATCATCCCGGAACTGAATTTTGCGCCGGTGAGTGTCGAAGCGAGCGTAGGGGACCATGCATTCAGCGCAGTGTTCAGGGGCGCATTGGGGCGCAGTTACGAAATTGTCCCCCGCGCGGTCGTCAGCTGCACGCCGCTGAAGGTCATGGCCGCACTCTTGACGGTTGGCGGCCATCCGGCGCCGGTCAAAGGTTACTGCTCGCCGCTGAACTGGGCGTGGGCGCAATTCCACGTCGATGCAAGGGGATCGTCCTCGTTCATCGGTACCTGGACTTTTACCGGGCCATTTGCCGCGACGGCATCACCGGAAGACGCATTGATCGTCTATCTGGAGACGCGTGCGCTCTGGCCGGATGATCGCCCGGGCGAAGATATGCCGCTCTACCGGGAATTGCGCTTCGGGCCTCGGTGAGGTTGTCATCTCTACCAGGTATGCGCCACCGTCAGAGGAAGCTGATGGTGGATCGCAAGGCCGTTGAGTGACCCGAGGATAAGGACCACCCCAAAGGATATGCCGAGATCTGATCAGATCAGGATGCCGCCGGGCGCGGATGGAACACGACGCTAGGGCTCGGATGGCTGGCGTGAGGCGCGGCCATATTCACTCCACGCGTTCGCTCTGGAGCACAGACTTAGATCATAGAGGAGCATTGAAGTGCCGAAGTCCAACAAAGTTTACGACATGAGGACCGTGGGCCTGAAGCCTATTGACCTGAACTCGATGACGCCGGCGGAGGCAGGGCCGGTAATCGAGGCGCTGATGGGCGCTGCGCTCAACCCGCTGGACAAGGATGGGCGGCCGCTCCCTGATCTGGAGGAGCTGGTTGCGGACCCGGGCGCGCGCCTGCCCTACAGACAGACGACACCCATGCTGCCGGATGGCTCGGTGATGTGGGAGCATTGGCCAAGGACCGGTGACCCAGTCGAGACTATTTACGCATATGACGAGGAGCCTGGCGGAAGTACGGCAGTTCCGGGACGGCCCGGGCTTAACAAGTTCGGTTACCAGCCAGCGCCTGGAGATGTGGAAGGTGTGGCCCGGGCGCTGTATGCCGAGGCTGGAGGTCAGCAGCGCGCTTGGCCAGCACTGGGCTGGTCGATAATTAACCGCGTCAATCCTGGCGCCAAGCAACGGAGTACGCTGCAGGCTGTGCTGAAGGAGCCGAGGCAGTTCGACAGGCATGGTACCGGAAGGTGGTTGCATAATCCGGCAACGATGGCGCCGGCTGACCTAGCAGCGTGGAAGGCGGCACAGGAGATGGCGCGGGGGGTTCTGTCAGGTGACGTCCCCGATCCGACGCGCGGGGGTACCTATTTCTACTCCGGAGACCCAGGCGCGCCGCCGCATGGCGCAGAAGGCTTTTTCGGTAGGAGCGTACAGTCAGGCCGACTAGCGCCTGTCCTGTCCGTTGACGGCTTCACCTTCCTGAAAGACATGTATCCATAATGTTTCCGAATGGTGCGCTTTCCGACTCTGGGATAATTTAGCCGACGATGTCTATCCGGTTTGATTGTTAATGCCATGAGCGCCGTCATGTCCGTTTGTTTGCGTCTGTTCTTCCTGATCGTGCTGAGTGGATTGGTGGCCAGCGGCGGCTCGCGGGCGGAACCCGCCGCCGGGTGGCATGGTCCGGATCTCAGGAAGGAGCTTCCCTTCGTCACCGAGATGGTGGCGGGCGGAAACGTGCTGAAGGCCGAACTCGTCGCCGAGCCCTGGCACACGGAGGCGCCCAGGCAGCGGCAGTGCATGGGCGGGGACGGCGTGACGCTGACGGTCTCGCGCGATGGCGCGCCCGTGGGCACCGACGCCTATTGCTCGGCCTATGGCTCGGGCTGGGCCGAGTTCCAGATCGACGCGCGCGGCACGCCGTACCTGTTCGTCGCGTATCAGGAGGGGCGGGGCACGCGGGCGACGGCCACCTACATGCGCGTCTACACATTGCAGCCGGCATTCACGCGGCTGACCCAGTTCGATATCCGGGTGCCAATGACCGAGTTAGGCGATGTCGCCTATGAATACCGGGTATCCGCGCCGCCAGAAGGAGGCCTGATCGTGGATCGCAAGGCCGCCGAGTGGCCGGAGGACGAAATCTGCTGCGACGAGGAAGGCATGGTGCGTTCAGACCAGATCGTGATTCCGCCGGCGCGTTGAGCGATACCGTTCATGCTTCCTCGTCGCGGGACATATTTTGCGCGCACCTGGCAATGGAGCTGTTCGATGCCGCGATCCCTCTTCCCGACTTTGGGTCTTCTCTGGGCCATGGTGTCTTCCGCGTCACCCGCCTTCGGCCAAACTCAGGACGATTTCGAGAGGCCGTCCTGGGCGGCCGGTTTGCCGATCGAGGCGCAAGTACGCATTGGCGGTCATGTGTTCAAGGCCGTCGTTGCCGAGAAGGCGGTGCCGGATGCCGGGCCGGCGAGAGCCGCTTACGCCGAGGAATGCTGGCTCGGCGACATGATCGTCCTTTCCGTGTTCCGGGACGGCAGGGCGTGGCACCAGGAAGAGATCTGTTCGGCCTATGCCCTGTCCTGGATGCGATTCTACGATGATGGCCAAGGCAGCGGCTATCTGTTCCTCGGTTACGCGGAGGGCCGTGGGACGCATGCGACGGCCAGCTGGATGCGGGTATATGCCCTTGGGCAGACTGCAGCGCCGGAAGCGGATGTCCTGCTCGCTATGCCCATGACGCCGCTGGGCAGCGTGATCTATGGGTATCGGGCGACGCCCACTCCCGCTGGCGGTTTGCTGGTGGACCTCAAGGCCATCGAATGGCCAGAGGACGAGCCTTGCTGCGAGGACATGGCGAAGTCGCATCAGATCACGATACCGCCGGCGCATTGAGCGATACCGCCGGCCGGACCGGCGAAACGGAGACTTCCATGACCAGACGACACAGACCGGCGGGGCGCAAGGCCCCGGCGCCGGGGCATTATTTCGAGCGCATCCAGGGGTGGTTCAATTTCCGGCGGGTGTACGAGGAGATGGTGGCGCGGGCGGCGCCCGGGGCGGTCTTCGTCGAGGTGGGATGCTGGAAAGGGCGCTCGGCGGCCTTTCTGGGTGTGGAGATCCTGCGCTCGGGCACGCCGATCGCGCTGCACTGCGTGGATCATTTCGAGGGCTCGGACGAAAGCGTCCACCGCGCCGACCCGGCGCTGCCGGACCTGCGCGCGGTGTTCGAGGCCAACATGGCGCTCTGCGTGGCGGCCGGGCTTGACCTGACCGTGCATGCGGCGCGCTCGGCCGAGGCGGCGGCGCGGTTCGCGGATGGCTCGGTCGACTTCGTCTGGCTCGACGCGGGGCATGATCATGCTTCGGTGGCGGCGGACATCTCGGCCTGGTTGCCCAAGGTGAAGCCGGGCGGCGTGCTGGGCGGCGACGACTGGCCGATGGACGGCGTCGCCCGGGCGGTCCGCGAGGCGCTGGGCGCGGGTATCACCCTGCGCGGCGAGAATGGCTGGACCACATGGATGAAGGAACTCCCACCATCGCAGGTGGAGTCTTTGGCTTTTCTCAAGGGCACGGAGTAATGTGGGGAGATCGCCCGGCCCTGAAGGGCGCATGATCACGGGCGATGAATGAAGTGCCACCACCTTTGGGTGCGTATCCTGCCGGATCGATATGATGCGACTTATTATTTCAGCG
This sequence comes from Iodidimonas sp. SYSU 1G8, assembly GCF_039655775.1. Classification (NCBI taxonomy): domain Bacteria; kingdom Pseudomonadati; phylum Pseudomonadota; class Alphaproteobacteria; order Iodidimonadales; family Iodidimonadaceae; genus Iodidimonas; species Iodidimonas sp. SYSU 1G8. The sequence goes on from NZ_JBBYXJ010000002.1 coordinate 1,584,007, forward strand.
GCGGTTTTTTCATTGATGACGCTCGCCAGTCCGTGCGGGTTGCCTGCCGCCGCCTTGGCCGATTCCGCCACACAGTTTCAGCCGGTGGAATGGAGCGGCCCGGTGCCGTTTGTCCTTGAGGATCATGAAGGTCCCGATCAGATAAGGATCATGGTGGAAGCAGGTGAAACGGGGGCTCTCGATCATCCCAGTTTCCATGGGGAAGGCTGTCAGGACGACGAAATGATGGTCCTGAACGTCTGGCGTGATGGTAAGCCGGTTCATTCCGATCTCTTCTGCTCGTCCTACCGCCTTGTGATGGTCCGCCTGTACAGGGACGTCAAGGGAACGGCATTTCTTGCTCTCGGCACTTTGTCCGGTCATGGACCGGGGGGCACGACAAGGCTTGTTGCCCTGTTCGAAATCGGCGACGCACTGGAGCCTCAGGGCGCCTTTTACGCCGGCCGGACAGTGGGGGAGGATTTGTACCTTTCATATGAGTACAGGGTGACACGGCCAACAGGGGGCGGTCTGATCGTCGACACTCGGGCGATGAACACGCGCGAGGGTGTTCAATCACCGGGTATTCCCGGCGATGCGTGCTGTACGGAAGATTTGGCGGCCGCGGAACGCTTCCTGCTTGGCGCGGCGCGGGATGGCGCCAATATTCCAAAGCCTTAGACAGGGCCTGATGTCCTGGGTGCAATTAAAGCGATTCACTGAGGCGAGGCCATGGATGTTCCAAGTCTTTGTCAGCAGAAGCGACTCACACGAGATAGTTAAGGCGTTTCCGATGCAAACCACCTTATGACCCTCCATGACGCAAAACCCGCACTCCCGCCGAGAAAACCTAAAATATACTTTTCCGAACCAGACTGAGGTCGAACATCGGATGCGGGCGCGTGGCGGTGACCCTGCCGCCATGGCGGCTTCCCTGGAGGGGAAGCTCAAGGCCACGTCGGATCCGGACGAGCGCTACTCGTTGAGGCGCGAGTTGCGGGAGCAGTATCATGTCCTCGGCGCCGCAGGCGCCGAGGAGGAGTTGCTCCTGGAGGCGGTCAGGCTCGAGCCTGACAACCCTCTCGAGTGGATGAGCTTGGCCAGTTTCTACTGGCTCTGGACGTCTGAATTTCCCAAGGCAATACGGGCAGGGAAGAAAGCGGCGCTGGTCGCCCAGCAACAGGACCTGATGGTCATAAATTCGTACATCCAGCTCGCGCACATTGCGCGCGACGCCAAGGACTATGCCACGTTGTCCACATGCCTCGAGGCCATCATGGACTACGAGTACCCCGTCAATGCGCAGGATTGCCGATACGAGCGGAATTTTCTCCGGGATGTTCCGGCCGGCGCCATTGATCCTGATCTGCGGGCCCGATATGGCACGTTCATGAGACGGTCCGGGCATTTGAGGGATTACCGGCCGCACGAGGCGATCATGCGGTTTCGGCCGGTCGCCATGCTCGTCGGCATGGGCCAGGGCAAGGACCTCGACGCGGAGTTGCTCGCGAGGGCCGACGCGGCACGGCATCTGGTGCGCGACATGGACGGCGTACCGGAAAAAATCGTCGGCAGCGACGACGTGGAGGGCGCCATCCTCGATCTGGGGAAGGTTATCGGCGAGCAGCTCGAGCGGATCAGGAGCATCATCAGGGGGATTGAGGATGATCGCATTTCCCTTGGCATGGACGAGGCCGAGCGACTCGCCTTCGAACGCTTCAAGCCGGTGAAGGGCCGGTACTTCCGGCGGCACGGACGGGACGAGCTGACGCGGTACATCGCGTCCATGCGGTCCGGCGAATTCGACGACTGGTAGACCCGGCGCGGCGCGAAAGCGCGACTGACATCCTGACTTAAGGAAATCCTATGGACATCGTTGAGAACGACGTCCTCGACCTGGTCGAGGGCGAGGGCGATGCCGTGCGCGGCATGCCGGAGGAAGATCTGCAGGCGATCGTCGCCAGCGAGATCGATGACGCGGCGGACTATATCGACAACACCGTGTCGACCGAGCGGGCGTTCGCCACCGACTATTACTGGGGGCGGCCGTTCGGCAACGAGGAAGAGGGGCGCTCGCAGGTCGTGTCCTATGACGTGCGGGATACGGTCCAGGCGATCATGCCGTCGCTGATGCGGGTATTCTTCGCCGGCGACAACGTGGTGGAGTTCGTGCCGCAGGGGCCGGAGGACGAGGCGGCCGCGCGGCAGGCGACGGATTATGTCAATCACATCGTGCAGCGGGACAATCCGGGGTTCCGGGTGTTCCATGCCGCGTTCAAGGACGCGCTGATCCGCAAGGCGGGCATCATCAAGTATTGGTGGGAAGCGGCGCCGCAGGTGGAAACCTGGGAACTGAGCGGGCTTGATGACGGGGCGCTGGCCGTGGTGATGGCGGACCCGGAGGTTGCCGTGCAGGTGCTGGCCAGCGAGACGGCCGGCCAGAATGCGCCGGGCATGGCCGGGCCGGTGCTGCATTCGGTGCGCTGCACGCGGGTGCGCCGGAACGGCCGGGTGCGGGTGGAGGCGGTGCCGCCGGAGGAATTCCTGATCGACCGGCGGGCCAAGTCCATCGCCGACGCGACCTTCGTCGCGCACCGCAGCACGGTGCCGGCGGGCGACCTCGTGGCCATGGGCTATGACCCGGCGCTGGTGGAGGAATTCGCCGAGAGCGCCGACGTGCTCGACACCAATGTGGAGCGCCTGGCCCGCAACGAGGACGCGACCCTCAACCTGGGCGCGCGCGGCGACGAGGCCATGAAGCTGGTGCTGTACACCGAAGCCTATGTGCGCGTGGATTATGACGGCGACGGCATGCCGGAGCTGCGCCGCGTGTGCACCATGGGGCCGGGACACCGGATCGTGGCGAACCAGCCGGCGTCGTTCCGGCCGTTCGTCGATCTGTGTCCCGATCCCGAGCCGCACACCTTCTTCGGCATGTCGATCGCCGACGTGACCATGGACCTGCAGCGGATCAAGTCGTCGATCCTGCGCAACATGCTGGACAGCCTGGCCCAGTCGATCCATCCGCGCATGGCTGCGGTGGAGGGGCAGGTGAACATGGACGACTTGCTGAACACGGAAGTGGGCGGCGTGGTGCGCATGCGCCAGCCGGGTATGGTGCAGCCGCTGGAGACGCCGTTCGTGGGACAGCAGGCGTTTCCGGTGCTCGCCTACATGGACGAGATCCGCGAGAACCGGACGGGCATCACCAAGGCGGCGGCCGGGCTGGACGCGGACGCGCTGCAATCGACGACCAGGGCGGCGGTGGCGGCCACGATCACGGCGGCCCAGCAGCGCGTGGAACTGATCGCGCGGCTGTTCGCCGAGGGCGGCATCTCGGACCTGTTCCGCGGCATTCTGAAGCTGGTGACGGCGCACCAGGACCGCGAGCGGGTGGTGCGGCTGAAGAACCGGTGGGTGGCGGTCGACCCGCGGCCGTGGAATGCCGACATGGACGTGACGGTGAATGTGGGCATCGGCTCCGGGACGACCGAGGAGAAGCTGATGTTCCTGTCCGCCGTGGCGGCGCGGCAGGAAGGCATCATCCAGTCGATGGGGCCGGCGAACGCGCTGGCCGGCCTGCCGCAATACCGCAACACGCTGGCGCGAATGATGGAACTGGCCGGTTACCGCGACGCCAGTCAGTTCTTCGGCGATCCGGCCATGGCGCCGCCGGCCCCGCCGCCCGCGCCGCCGCCGCCTGACCCCAATGTGCTGCTGGCCCAGGCGCAGACCGAGCAGATCCGCGCCGACATCGCCAAGAAATCGGCCGAGCTGACCCTGGAGCGCGAAAAGATGCTGAGGGCCGATGACCGGGAGCGGGACAAGACGGAGGCGGACCTGCTGCTGCGCGCGGCGGAGCTGGAGGCGAAGTACGGGCGACCGGTGGATCTGGCGCAGATGCGGGCGCTGATGGAGCGGGCGCGGGGCGAGAAGCCGGATTGTGGATGCTAAGTATTTGAGGAGAGGCATATGGGATATTGGAGCGGTAAAGCGGCTGAATTTGAGCGGCTGCTGGGGGACGACTGGGAAGAGACGGGCACACATGGAAGACCCGTTACCATCCAACGAGGAAATGTTGCGTCACCACATCGCCGTGAGCCGGATCATGGGACGTATACATCCATGTATCGTGGGGCGCCCGTAGTTCCAGTCGCTATGGGGTTGCCGAAAGGCAAGCAGAAGCAAGGGGGCGGGATTCCGATTCCGGAGTGGCCACCGTATCCATTCCCGCCGGCACCGGATTCAGAGCGATGGAAACGAAACGAAGAAGCGGCGCGTACTCTCCAGCGGTGGTGGGAGTCATTATTTGAACGTACACCCACGCCGCCGCGCGACGCTGATTGTGGTGAGGAACGGAAGGCGTGTCGGACGCAGTGTTCAGATGCGCGTTATGACCCCGATAAACGTCATATCTGGGGTGGCTCATGGGATGCTTGTATGCAAGGATGTCTTTCGGAGAGGTGTGGGGGAAATCCTGTTTAATTTTAGTCAGATAATTGACTTGGTAGAGTCGCGACGGACCATTCGGGACTATTTGGGTGCTTACCAAATTGTAGCAGGCGAGATTGACCGCTTTGAGAATAGGTTAGAAATTCTATGTTTTGCTGGTGAACTTGCTTTGGAAGCTGGTCTCTTTAGCAAGGCGATTGAATTGCTCGACTTGCTTCTCCTTGAGGGCGAATCGGAAGGTGAAACTTGGTTTCGGGGAGGTGCCTTCGCAATGAGAGCTTTCGCTCTAATAGAATTGGGACAGATGGATAAAGCGATTTTAAGTATTAATGAACTCGATGACACGCTCACAATGTCATGGATTGCGAACGTGCCGATCTTGACGAAAAAATACCTTCTGGAGAGAGCCGGAGAGATAGGGCCGGAAGTTCGTTCATAGCTTTTGACCTTGCTGATAATGATTGTAAGTGTTTGATTTTTAATAGATATTTTGTCTAGATGATGGCCGGCATTATGCAATGTCGTAGTATCGTTCCGTGTATCGGCATGGAATTTCCGCTTCGCCGGGAGGCCGCTTGAATAACTTCGATTATCTCGCTCTGTTTGAGGAAGTCAGAAAACTCCGTCGGCGATCTATAGAGGCAGGGGAAAGTGGATCGAGTCCTGCGATCGATCTGCTGCTCAGAAGGCTGAGAGGCGCGGTGGAGCATGATGAGGTGGCGGCCATCCTGAACCTGCTCAGTTTCGAGTATGGCTATGAGTTCGACGATGTCGGGAAGGAATGGGCGATGCGCAAGCTCGTCCACCTGGAGCCGCGCCACTTCTATCCTCACACTGCTCTTGCCGAGTTTCTTTGGTTCAACCGTACCGACATGGGGGAGGCCATCGAACTGGGGCGACGCGGGGTTGAGCTTTCGGAAGAAGATGGAAGCTTTTCGATCCATGCACTCGACGTCCTGGCCCGGATCGCGCGCAAGGCCCGGGACTGGGCGTTGTTCGGGTGGTGCCTTACGCATTTGATGGAGGGGTTCGGCCGTCGGGGCGGGCCAGATATCGGCTACGAACGAGACTTCATGAAATGGCTGCCTCCATCGGCACCGGATAAGCCGCTCTACGCAGAGTTCAACGAGTTCGTTGGTAGAAGGCAGGCATTGCGTGGAGAGGAGCAGGTTCATCGTAGCCTGCGTGATTTGCAAAAACTCGAGTGGTCCGCGGCGTCGGATGAGGGGCACATCGTGGAGCAGCACGAGCTGTTGCTGCTCGAGCGTTGCCGGATGCTTTTGGGTGCCGAACTGCCTCCACCAGATGCCGAGAATTGGCGCGATGTTCTCCGTGAGCTTGTCGGTGAAAGCCGGCGGTACGTTTCTGTGGCCGGCCAAATCTTGGCCTCGTTCCAGAGAGATGTCGTGACCATGGGCAAACAGGAGGCCCGCGCCCGCGCGTATGAGGCGATTGGGGCTATCAAGGGCGAAGATCTTCGGCGGATGGCCAAGAAGGCCGTCGTGCTCCTCAACCGAACACGGGGGGAGCCGCATTGAATCTTGAATCGATCGGCACCGTCATCGCCGAGCGCACCTATCAGCTGGAAGGGGGCGGGGATGTCCTCGTGCGGGTGGGAATTCCGGTGTTGTTTCCCGAAGGCGGCGATCATTACTGCCCGTTCCAGATCGACGGCCTTAACGCGGACACCGTGATCTCGCGCGCCGGCGGTGTGGATGCCGTCCAGGCCCTGGTGCTGGCCTTCCAGAAAATCCGCATCGTTCTGGAGCACTCGGAAGTACCGGTTCTATGGCTTGGCAGGCATGATCGGACCTTTGGTCTGCCGCCATGGGAAAGCAGCGGGGCCTAGAGATGATCAAATCCGCCGAGACCGCAACGCGCGTGGATAAACTCGTCCGTGAGGCCGCTAAAAATCTCATCCGGTCCGTCCAAGCGGTGAACGAGACCGAGGATGAGGAGGTCTTCAAGGCCTACAGGCGCAGCGTGGCGCCGCTCGTCGCGGGGTTATACGAATATATCCTGCACGATCTGTGGGTTGCCTTTCCCGACCTCGAGCCGGACGACATGCGTAGAGGGAGTGGGCCTAAGGAAAGTCCAACCGGTGAGGCGACCTAGGTGTCACTGGAGCAGGACAACGCCCATTTGGCAGTCGTGCAGACGCTGGTTTTCCGCTTGCGCCGGGAAGGTCCGCTGACCGTTAGCGAGGAAGAGTTCGCGGCGGTCCGTGAGGCGGTCCGGCTGATGTCGGATGTGCCGGATGCTCCCGCCATGCCAGAGACGCGGGCGGATGTCGATGACGCGGTGGCGGCGGTGAATGCGGTGATGTGGCGCCAGATCAAGCTGGCGGGCAAGATTGCCGATCGGGTTCTTGAAGAATGGGTGGCATTGGGGAGCGAGGAGGCCGAGCGGCGAGCCAGGCAGCGGGTGGCGGAGCTGGACGGCGCCTGGGCACGTGCGTCCGCAGCAAGTCGGGTGGACACGGAGATCAGAATCATCCGGGAAGACATGCAGGCAGGGATGTCGCTATTCGACATACAGGCATCGGAAGCGATCCTCGACGCCGCGCGGGGAAGTCGAAGGCCACGAGACTACAAGGAAGGGTTCGAACTGATCATCGGCGCGCTTCCCGACCGGATTCGGGAGCGCGACAAGCTAGGCGCGCTGAACCTTGCCGGAGAACTGGCGCTTAGCGCGGGGCTGTTCCCAGAAGCTGTGAAGGTCCTGACGCGGTTGATCTCGGAGGAAGAGCGGCTGCAGAAATCCTATTACCGGGAGGGCGCCGCCGCGATGCGCGCCTATGCCTTCGTGGAGCTAGGCGACGGCGCTTCGGCGATGGCGGACATCGAGCAGGTCGAGGATGATCTCCAGATGTTCTGGATCGACAATGTACCGATGCTGACCAAGGCGTATCTCCTGAAAAAAGTTCGGGAGCTGGATGCGGGCGTGAGCAGCCAATGCGCTGCACCGCCGGACGGCTGAATCCGCGACCCCTAACCCATTCAACGCTGAGTTTCCCGCAGGCCGTGTTGCATGCCACGAGGAGGATTAAATGACGCGTGATTACCAGGACGAGATGAGCCGGGGTGAAGCCGCCCGGCAGATCATCGAAGACCCGCTGTTTGACGAGGCGTTCCAGACGATCGAGCGGGAGTGCTTCGAGGCGTGGAAGGGGTCCGGATGGAAGGATGCGGACAGGCGCGAGGCGCTCTACCGGCAGTTGAAGGCGCTGGGCGAGGTGCGTACCCGGCTGACGGCGGTCATGGAGGGCGGCAAGGTCGCCCGGTCGCTGATGGAGAAGTTTCTCAGGTGAATATTCGATCTCGGGGGCGTCCAGCGGGACGGAGCCCTGGTCAAGTCGGAACTGGTCGGTCATTACCGGCCGTGGGAAAGTAAGAGATCTGATACCTCCTGGTGGGACAGATTTTGAGGCAGGGCCAATGGTCAGAATTATCTACAACGACAGTACCGATCCCTATTTGCCGGGCGATGTCGAGGTCTTTCGCGACATAGATGAGGCGCGTCGCGAGGTCGAGAGCTATGACGCGGAAGACCCGCAGGTCTTCATCTGTGACGAGGAGGGACGCCGCTGCCGGATGTGGGGCGTTGAATTGCGGGTGGTGCCCGAGGAGGTCGCCGAACCTTTCGACATCGTCCGGATCGACCGGATGCTCGCCGAACACATCCGGCGATATGAGATGCCCGGCGAGACACTTCAGGAAAAGCTCGAGCAGATTATCCGGCGTCAAGGCAATGGGGCGGCGGCAGGCTGATTTTCAACCCCTGCCGCTTTTCCACGCCTGACACAAAGATTGTGTGGTTGCAAGACCGCGTTCTTACCTGCGGGCCGCAAGGCAAACTCTAGCGGCTTCGCCCTTCCGGACCATTCGAACAACAGGCAGCCCGCGACATCGCGGGGTGCCTGCGCACGCGCATTCACAAGGAGACGACCTGATGGACACCGACAGCCCGCAAGGGATCGGCATGGATGAGGCTCAGAAACGGATCGCGCTCGCGATCGACCCGGCGACGGGCAGCGAGGACGGGAGCGATGAGGCGGACGCCTGGGACGGGGCGGACGAGTATGGGGACGCCGACGCGGACGGCCTGGATGGCGAGGAGCAGCCTCGGTACCTCGTGAAGGTTGACGGGGAAGACCATGAGGTGACGCTCGACGAGCTGGTCCATGGCTATTCGCGGCAGGCGGACTACACACGCAAGACGCAGAAACTGGCGGAAGCGCGCGAGGCGATCATGGCCGAGCGCGAGCAACTGGCGGATGTGCACCGGGAGCGGGCGGAATACGCGGCGCTGCTGAGCACGCTGCGCCAGTCGCTGGAGGAGGCGCCGGAGGAGCCTGACTGGGACAGCCTGTTCGCGCAGGATCCCGCGCAGGCCTCGGCGCTGAAGCAGCAATGGGACGGCGAAGAGTTCGCCCGGCAGCGGCAGGCCATGGCCGTCCGCGCCGAGCAGGAGCGGGTTCTTGCCCTGGCGCAGCAGGCACAGCAGGACATGCTGGAGCGGCACCTTCACACCGAGGCATCGCGGCTGCCGGAGATCATTCCGGCCTGGCGCGACCAGAGGGTGGCGGAGACCGAAAGGCAGCAGATCCTGCACTGGGCACTGGACCAGGGGCTCAGCCCGCAGGACCTCGAAGGCGTCACCCGCGCCGACGTGGTGGGCATCCTGCGCAAGGCGTGGCTGTACGACAATGGGCGGCGCAAGGCGGAAGCCGCCATCGGCGGTGCCCAGCCCACGCTGCGTCCGGGCGCCTCGGCGCGCGGCGCGCCCGACCTGACACGCCAGAAGCAGCGGCTTGCGAAAACCGGCCGCGTCGCCGACGCGGCCAAGATCATTCAAGCGCTTTTATAAGGAGGCCGTATGGCTATCGTATCGAACACCTATACGCGTTACGACGCGAAGGGCATCCGCGAGGACATCGCGAACGCCATCTACAATGTGAGCCCGGAAGAGACGCCGCTCATCTCGAACATCGCCAAGGAGAAGTGCGGCAACACGTTCTTCGAATGGCAGGTGGACTCGCTGGCGGCGGCCAGCACCTCGAACGCCGTGGTCGAAGGCGACGACGTGGCAGCGTTCAGCTCGGTGACGCCGACCGACCGACTGGGCAACTATACCCAGATCAGCCGCAAGGACGTGATCATCTCGGGTACGCTGGAAGTGCTGGACAAGGCCGGGCGCAAGTCCGAGCTGTCCTATCAGCTGGCCAAGAAGGGCGCGGAGCTGAAGCGGGACATGGAGGCGATCCTGCTCTACAACCAGGCGGCGACGGCCGGCTCGACCTCGACGGCGCGCAAGACGGCGGGACTGCCGTCGTTCCTGCGCACCAATGCCAGCAAGGCCAGCGACGGCACCAATCCGACGGTGTCGAACGGCGTCGTCAACGCCGCCCGGGTCGACGGCACGCAGCGCTCGTTCACCGAGACGATCCTGAAGGACGTGATCGCCAAGACCTGGGCCGAGGGCGGCAACCCGAAAATGCTGATGGTGGGGCCGTTCAACAAGCAGCGCGCCAGCACTTTCGGCGGCATCGGCGCGACGCGCTTCAACGTCAACGGCGCCAAGCCGGCGACGATCATCGGCGCGGCGGACATCTACGTGTCGGATTTCGGGAATCTGGAGATCGTGCCGAACCGCTTCCAGCGGGAGCGGGACGCGTTCGTGATCGACCCGGAATACGCGGCGCTGGTGCAGCTGCGTCCGATCCAGCAGGTGCCGCTCGCCAAGACCGGCGACGCGGAAAAGCGCATGCTGGTGGTGGAGTATGGGCTGAAGGTGAAGACCGAGAAGGCGCACGGCGTGGCGGCGGATCTCGAAACGTCTTAATCGATAGGTGGGTTGGGCTTGCAGCTCAACCCACTGATTCGCGCGCCGCGCATTTTGGGCTTTGATTCTTGCTGAGGACGCGACTGTGTGATTCAATCTGCACGACGGCTCGCTTCATACAGATGGTGTGGCGAGCCCAACGATGTAGCTGATTTTGTTTATCTACCCCAGTTTCACTTGTGAAGAACTGCAGATCTGCCCTAGCGTAAACGCGCCCTTTAAGATTTTTCTTAACTACCTATCTCAAACATGCCAAAGGAACCAGACAGCGATGAGATGATCCTTCTCACGGAAGGGGTCTACAGCGTGTGGGTAACGAGGAAAGTGAAAGAAGCTGTTGATGCTTTGGATGTGCAACCGAGGGCGCGGCTGCAAGCCCTTTTCAATCTGTTTTGTCAAAACGGGCCGCGAGGCTTGAACGCAAAAACGCAATTTCCATCAGAAGATGCCCACCCGAGCGGATTGAAAAATATGGCAGACATCGCTCTCAGAGCCTTCAAGCCAGCTGCTCAGTGGCGACTTTACGGTACCGTGACAACCTATAAGGAGAAGCCGGCGTTTATCGGGGTGGCCGTCGATGACAGCAAGAAACAGGACAAAGCCGACCAGCACTTGCTCAAACTAGCCGCGAAGCGTGCTGCTCGGATTATCGATGTCGATCGCAAACCGAATCTGCGCGGCAAAGGAGGTAAGAAATGAACCAGAATGATGCGAAATTTATTGTCGCTGAGGAGCGTTTTCTTGCAGAGATTCAATTTTCGCTCCAGTGGCTTATGAGGGATCAGGGTGTCAATAACAAGGAGTTGGCTGCGCGCTTGGGTGTGAGCGCTGCCCGCGTGAGCCAATATTTCTCTGAGGCTGCTTCTTTGAACGCGAGGACGATTGCGAGGCTCTTCTCGGCTTTGGGCGAAGAATGCAACGTTGAAAGCGCGCGATTGACCGATTTGAAGAAAGAATGGAAGCGCCATGCTGCGAGCGTGTCCGCCGAGGAATTGGTGACTAGTGATATGGCTTATCTCAAGGAGGAAGACGCTGAGGAGGACAACTGTGATGCTGATTTGGCGCCGGATTCGCCATTCCTCATCGTTAAGTTTGCAGAAGAGCAGAATATTTGGGGTGTGATCCCCCGACCGTCTGGTCACCAATCTAATCACGTTAAACAGACTGAAATTGCGGCAGCGTGACTGGCGTGAACAAGATGAATTCAAAGAAAAAAAATGTGGAGCAGCAAAGCGCTCCGACCTTCACCGTGAAGGAATATAATAGCGTTGCGATGAATGCCTCGTTGAGGGCAATTGTTTTAACCCTAGCTGATTTTGTTATAAAGCCAGAGTATTTTTCAACCGAGGAAGCCAAGCGAGAATTTTCTTACGGCGGTGATATGAGCGAATTCAGTTTTAATTCTGATATTGGTGTTGCTCAAGGGACATATAATTGGACAGTCTTGGTTAAATGTGGACGGAGGGTGTTGCTTAAGGCTAATGCGACTTATGTGACGCTGTACGATAGTTTGCATGGCCGATCCCGAGATGCGGTTGAGGTGTTCTTGGGTACAGTCGGCCAAATTGCGACTTATCCATATTTCAGAAACAGAGTCAGCCAATTGAGCTGGGAGGCGAATGCAAATTTGCCTTTATTGCCCAGCCAATCATTTGACCCTAACCATCAACGGCAAGATATCGATTGAATGATCAAACGTTCCGATGTCTGAGGCCTTCATCGACTTACGATTCTCTGGCGATCCTCCCTGTTAGGCGTGAGGGTCGCGGATACAATTAATCGAATGCCTTCGTAAGCAGCGCGAAATCCTCGTACCAATAGCCATACCGCTGGCGGAACGAAGGTGAGTGGTTTCTGCCGCTTCGTCGTTGCCGATGCGATTGATGGCGGAAGAGTTGACGTTGAGACTCAACCGGTCCGGTTCCAAAGGGTTTCTTTGAGGTGGGCGGGACGCCGAAGCGTGCGTGGCTCGACCTCGACGGCGCGCAAGACGGCGGGACTGCCGTCGTTCCTGCGCACCAATGCCAGCAAGGCCAGCGACGGCACCAATCCGACGGTGTCGAACGGCGTCGTCAACGCCGCCCGGGTCGACGGCACGCAGCGCTCGTTCACCGAGACGATCCTGAAGGACGTGATCGCCAAGACCTGGGCCGAGGGCGGCAACCCGAAAATGCTGATGGTGGGGCCGTTCAACAAGCAGCGCGCCAGCACTTTCGGCGGCATCGGCGCGACGCGCTTCAACGTCAACGGCGCCAAGCCGGCGACGATCATCGGCGCGGCGGACATCTACGTGTCGGATTTCGGGAATCTGGAGATCGTGCCGAACCGCTTCCAGCGGGAGCGGGACGCGTTCGTGATCGACCCGGAATACGCGGCGCTGGTGCAGCTGCGTCCGATCCAGCAGGTGCCGCTCGCCAAGACCGGCGACGCGGAAAAGCGCATGCTGGTGGTGGAGTA